>CAZTQK010000306.1:0-7751 GCA_964615635.1 uncultured Planctomycetales bacterium | reverse complement strand
GAACATCGCATCGGCGATATCAGGCTCGCGTGCGATCTCCTCAAGCGCCCGCCCGACAATCTCCGGGCGCATGGCGGCGGCCTTGGCGAACTCGACCGCGGCCTGGCGATCGGCCGTGCTGGTGATGATGCTCACCTGGTTCGCACCGTCCTGCTTGATGGCCGAGGTCACCTGCCGCAGCCGGTTGACCACCTTCTCCTCGATCTGCTTGATCATGCCCAGATCCCGGAAGTGTACCTTGCGGATGTAGACCGAGCCGAGCTGATAGCCCCACTCCCGGGATTTCGGGGACACCTCGCTGCGCACCGTCTGGCTCATCGCATGACGGTTCTCGAGCATTTCCGCCAGTTTGAGGTTGCTCAGGCACCTCACTGTCGCGTTGCCGACGTTCGCCGCCAGCGACCCGCGAGGATCGGCGTTCTTAAACAGGTAGGCCACCGGGTCGCTGATGAACATCTCGTACCAGATCCCGATGCCCATGGGAGCGCCTTCCTCGGAATTGACGGGTTGGCTGCGCAGGTACTCCTGGTCCAGGCGCATGTCCAATACGTGGCACTTGCCAAGCCAGTTGACGATCAACGCCGCCGGCCCGAGCTTCTGCCACAGGAAATGCAGTCCGGGTTCGTCGAGGGTGCCCAGCACCTTGCCGAAGAGCACGTATACGCGGCATTCTCGTTCCTGGACGATGGCATAGAACCCAAAGGCTTTCATCAGGCCGAACAGGATCGGCACGAGGATGAACAGTCCGACGAAGGTCGCGGTGGCGGCGATCAAGGTTTGCTGCATTGACTCACTCATGGCCCACCTCCACAATCACGCGTCGGGCCTTGCCGAACAGCCGCAATCGCACGTTTCGGATATAGGTCTGCAGCGATTCGCGCCCGCTGGCCTTCAGTTGCCGCAATTGTTCCGCCAGGGCGACCAGCGGTTCGACCTCGGTGTGGGCCTTGAGGGTCTCAATCTCCACCGCCTTTTTTGATTGGACGATCTTCTGATCGGCCGCCGCCTGAGCCAGACTGATGTCCGACGAGACCTGGTTGTAAGCGGTGTTGATCGCCGCCAGCGCCGATTCCACCTCCTCCGGCGGATCGATCCCGGTGATCAGCGACGCGTCGAGAGTCACACCGTATCGCGCCGAGGATGAGGCGCACTCGACGTCCATGTGGTCGTTAATGTCTCGCAGGTTCTTCCGCAGATCATTGATCGAGATTCCCATGGCCGCTGTCGCCGCCTCTGGTCCGGCCGTGGCGTCCTTGACCTGTTGGGGGGCCTCAAAATTGGCGATTCGCTCCCGCAGGACAGACACGAAGTAGCCCATCACGTGCGTGATCGGCCCTTGCACGCCGAACAAATACGCATACAGGTTTTTCTCCGAAACGCGATATCGAATCTGCCCCCGCAGCCCGGTGTTCAATTGGTCCTTGGTCACACCCTCCAGTACTGTGCCATTCTGGTTGGCCCTCGGATCTTCCGGGTCGTAGGCCATGTTCATGGTCTGAGTGGCGATGGACACCTTGTACACCTTCTGCCAAGGCCACTTGAAGTATGGCCCTCCGGGCGGGATCACTCGTACCTGGGGGTAACGATAGCGCTCCCGTTCGTCAGGCTTGAGGCCTTCGGAGATAGGATCGTCGAGGGTGGTCGCGGCGCCCACCCGCTCGGCCCGTCCGAACGACGTCTTGACTGCCCGCTCGTTCTGATCGACGGTGTAAATTCCCGCGACCAGGTAACGCACAAGGAACCAAGCCACGAAACCCACGGCCAGGCCGATCAAGGTTTCCACGGAGTACCCCCTTTCCGTACCAAGCGTCCCCAGATGCTGCCGCCCGGCCGCGCGGCCGGGCAGATGCGACCATTCTATGGAATCCTCTTGTATATGAAAACCACCGCGCCCGGCCGCGAAGGAATCTCGACACGCAGGCCTTCATCCGTCAAAACGCGACCCGCTATTGTCGTTGTTGCACCGGAATCGAGGTTGGTGACGACATATCGGCGTTCAGGCTCGAGCCCGCTCAGCCGCAGTTCAGCGGTGCGATAGATACTCTCAGCGCGACGAAATGCCTGCAGCGCGCCCTCACCTTTCTCCGGCAGATTGAATTGCCACGCCATCCAGGCGTCGTTGGCCGCATTGTATGGCGTGAGCGGGTGGTAATCGCCGTCGAGCATGTGACCTGCTATCTGCTTCCATTCGCCGATGACCCGACGGGCCCGTTCAAAGTCATATTGCCGATCTCGCATGTCGTAGCAGCAGATGAGGTGCGGGCAGAAGCAACTGCGAGAGTCATACAATCCTTCGCGGGTCATCCCGGTGCCGTAGAAAGGCAGCCAGAACGAAAGCCCGTATGTGTGGTTCTGCTGGCCCACCGGCTCGAGGATGTAGTCGCTGCGAAGCAGGGGGACGGCTCGGCGCATGGTCTCCAGGTCGTTGCGACGGCCGCCCGAGGCGCATGAGTCGATCAGCATATTGGGGTGTCGGCGCCGCAACTCGTCCCAGTACGCCAGGTAGCCCGTGACATAGCGGATCTCCGTGATGCCTTGGCGATCCGGTGTATCGTTGGCCCGCCATCGGCCGAGCGGGTCGGTATTGAAGTCCTGCCGGTACAGGTCGATGCCCTGCTCAGTCAACAGCTTGTCCACATGATTGGTCAGCCATTCGCGTGCCGCGTCGTTGCCGAGATTCAGCAGCTTGTCTCCCGGTTTCGACCGGTCGGCCACGTCCTGGTTCGGGTCGGCCGGCGGACCGAGCAGCCAATCCTGATGGTTCCTCCACAACCACGTGCCCGGCGTGACCCGCTCAGGCTCAAACCAGACGATCGTCTTGATGCCCTTGCTTCGTGCGTGATCGCTTATTGACCGCAGCCCATTGGGGAAGCGCTTGCGATCCACCTCCCAGGTGCCTGTGTTGGGCCAACCGGCTGCATTGTAGCGAGGGTCGTTCGGATACCATCCGGCGTCCATCCACCAGTAGTCCAGCGGGAGACGCTCTTCGACGTAGCGATCAACGAAGAACTTCTGGTTTTCCTCGTTCGCGTTGATCATCTCGCCGAACTGGTGTGAGCTGCACGCGGCGGTCTGGGCTCGCACCGGCTGTCCCCCCGGACGCGGCATACCGTGTGCTCGCATCCAGCGCCTCCAGACGTTCTGGGCGCGAACCTTGTCGCCGCTCCAAAACTGCACGACGACCAGCGGCGTGCGGATCTCCTCACCGGGGTGCAGTTTGAGGCGAGTCTGCTCCTGCCCGGCGCGCACCCGCAGCCCTGTTTCCCTGTCGCGAGTGAACTGCGACGCCCACTGGCCGGGCCATCCGATAACGACGATGAGACCCTGGTCGCCCCACTGGATGTTGTAGTACGGCCACTGGCCGTTGGTCGGCCGGCCGCCGTCAGGGGCGAAGCGAAGCTCCGCGCCGGGGCCCATCAGCGTCTGCAGCGGCTCGAAGCTGTTGATTGTGCAGGAATCACCTCGGTTGTGATGAAGAACAAACTCGCATTCCTTCGGCCGCTCCAACCGGACGTCCATCGCTTGGATCTGCTCGAGTATCGGCGTGTCCGACGTGCCGGTGTTCTTGAAGTACAGCGTCCACTCCTCGACCGGGAAGTCGGCATACTCGATCGCTTCACAGCGCACCACCAGACCAGTCTGCGGATCGGTGTATGTCAACGACAGTCCGAGCCGATTCTGGTCGAGCCTGGGGCTTGTTCGCTTGGGCTTCCAGGTCGGCAGTAGCTCCGAAGACGATCGTCCTCCATAGATGAACGAGAAGGGCGGTTCGGCGGTGGGGGGCTTGCGCGCCGCATTGAGTAGCGGCAACTCGCCAAGCCAAACCGTCTTGCCGTCCGCCAGCGTGACCTTCGCATCCGCCCAGTCGGCCTGGTCACAGGAGATTCCGTCGCCCCCGTCATCGACCTGCAGGACGAACTCAGTCGCGCCGCCAAGGTCGACGTCAATTGCCACGCTCGCGGTGCCCTCCCGCATGAGGCCGGAGCGAAAAGCCTCCTTCCCGCCGACCTGGACGGCGAAGACGACGCTCCCTCGTCCACCGGACGTCTGGTCATTCGTGTCCACACCCACGATCGCGTTGAATTCCGCGCCGGGGCTGGGAAGTCGAACGACTACCCTGCTGAAAGCGTGACAGTACAGCCCCCGGGTGTATTCGTTCGCCCCGATCCGCATCGGCCGCCCGTTACGGGCGTTTCTTTGCACCGGGTCGTGGTTGGTTTCTGCGACCAGGCCCGGCTCATACGGCCGGGTCGTCAACTCACCGCGGAACTTTGCTGTTGCCCACTGTCTGGCCTCCGTGATTTCGTCGGGCCGTACGGTTGCTGCTTGCGAGGCCGCCTGACAGGCGAGACCGACAATCAACACCAATGCGATTCTGGACGTGGTCACGATGTGGCTCCTAATAGATGTCACTCTGTCCAATGAGCTGCGCAGCGACATTCTATCTGCGGCGACAGGGGACACACAACCGATTCCTCGGTGCTTAAGAATGCTGTTCCCTTCGCCGCCGTGCGTGTATGATCCGCTCCGTCGTATGCCGATGTGAGATTCTTGGATTGATGAGGGCGATCATGTCTGACTCAACAAGCGCCAAGCCATACTGTCAACGTGTGAATGCCGACGGGCACCGGCTCAGCCGGCGACGGCGGGCTCTGACCATCGCCGGTCTCTGTTCTGTGCTCGGAGCCGGCGCTCATGCCGCCGAGCCGGCTTGGATCACGGCTGGTGGCCCGAACTGCCCGCTGCTGCGCAAGGAGTTTACGCTCAGCACTGCGCCGTCAAAGGCGGTCGTGCGCATCGTGGGTCTCGGTCACTTCGAGCTGCGCGTCAACGGCAAACGAGCCGGCGATTCGCTGATCAACCAGCCGTGGTCGCAATATGACAAGACAATCTACTTCCAGGAGTTCGATATCGCGCCGCTTGTGGTCAAAGGTGATAACGTTCTGGGCGTGATGCTCGGCAACTCCTTCTGGTTCAACCCGCCGTCCCCGGCCGGGCGGTATCACAAGGGCGGAGCGGAATGCACGTTCGGGACACAGTATCTGATGTGGACTGATACTGATGTCGAGATGGCCGACGGAAGCCGAACGCGCATCGTGTCGGACAGCACATGGAAGACCTCTGCTGGTCCGTTGACCTTCAGCCACGTCTACGGCGGCGAGGACTACGACGCCCGCTTCGAGCAACCCGGCTGGGATCGGCCGGGTTTCGATGACAAGGCCTGGACCCCGGCGGCAAGCGCTGATTCGCCGGCAGGCAAGCTGGAAAGACAATTCTGGTCGCCAATGCGCGCGAAAGAGGTCTTCCCGGCAAAAGATATCGTCCCCGCCGGCGAGGGTGTCTTCCACATCTTCTTTGGCCAGAACGCCTCCGGCATCGTCCGCTTCACGGTCGAAGGCAAGCCTGGTGAGAGCTTCACCCTCCAGCCCTCCGAGTACCGCGGGGACAAAGGCGAGTTCATGAAGCCGCGGTGGGGGGCTCCAGTTCTGTTCCGCTACACGCTCAAAGGCGGCGAGCCTGAGACGCACCAGTGGCTTTTCCACTACAACGGCTTCCAGGCGGTTGAGATGGTGGGGGCGGCCCCGGCCGACCAGCCCAATCCGAAAGGACTCCCCGTCGTTCGACGCATCGAACTGGTTCACGTGCGCAGCGATCTGCCGCAAGTCGGCAAGCTCGAAACGTCAAGCAAGCTCCATAACGAAACGCATCAGCTCGTCGATTGGGCGATGCGCTCCAACATGACCTACGTGATGACCGACTGCCCGCATCGCGAAAAACTCGGCTGGTTGGAGTGCGCTCACCTGTGCGCGCCGATGTTCAGCTACCGCTACGACTGCCGCGATTGGCTTGCCAAGATCGCCCGCGACATCCGCGATGCCCAGGAACCCTCCGGACGCATCCTCACGGTCGCACCGTCATATGCGGGCACGCGTTTCCCCGACGCCTTCCACTGGACTGTTGAATGGGGCGCGGCCGGCGCTCTCCTGCCTTGGCATCACTACGTCTGGTACGGCGATCCGCAGATTCTCCGGGACAACTACGACTGTATGCGCCGGTTTGTCGATTTCGTGTCCTCCGCCTCGAAGGATGGCATCGCCCCCGCGGGTCTCGGCGACTGGTACGACTACGGCCACGGCCAGCCGCCCGGCCCCAGCCGCTTCACCCCGCAGGATCTGACCGCCACGGCCGTGCAGGTCATGTGCATCGACGCGGTCATTCATGCGGCCGAGGTCCTGGAGCGAGCCGAGGATGTCCGGCGTTACCACGACCTTCGCAACAAGACGGCTGCGGCCTTCCTCAAGAAGTTCTATGATCCGCAGAAGCGCGCGTTCGCCAATCAGGGGTCGTGCCAATGTGCCCACACCATCGCCCTGACGGCCGGACTCGTCCCTGAGGCCGACACAAAGGCAGTCCTCGACGCCGTCCTCGAAGACCTGGCCAAACGCGACTGGCAGCAAACCCCTGGCGACGTCGGCCACGTGTTCTTCATCCGGGCTCTGGCCGAGGCCGGTCGTTCTGATGTGCTGCATCGTGTCTACTCGCGCGACGGCCTGGGCAGCTACGGCGGCATCCTCAAAAAAGGCCTGACCGCCATGCCCGAAACGTGGGACGCGATGAACGACGGCTACCAGTCCCTCAACCACTGCATGCTCGGACACGTGATGGAATGGTACTACGCCTACGTGGCCGGCATCCGCCAACAGCCCGGCAGCGTCGGCTGGAAACGGATCCTGATCGCCCCGCAGCCCGGCCCCCTCGATCATGCCGAGACGACCTTCACCAGCCCGGCCGGACGTATCGCGAGTCGCTGGTCGGTCCGCGACAACAAGTTCCGCCTCGAAGCGCAAGTGCCTCAAGGTATCCATGCCCGTATGGTCGCTCCCGATGGTACCGAGAAGGATGTCGAAGCCGGCCGCCACGTCCTCGAATGCAGCTACACCTGGCGCGAACCCGAGAGGTGATGAGCCGGTAGGGCGTGCTCCGCACGCCGTTACCTTGCGCGTGCCCCACCTCGTTTTCGAGGTGGGGGAGCGATGATCCGCTCGGCCCGGAATCTGGGTGGGTGCCCCACCTCGCTCGGCCCGGAATCCCTTCCGGGCCGCATGCGCAGCAGAATCGGTTCCGTATTCGATGACCGTGAGGTCCGGACATGTTTTGCATGTCGATTCGCCGTACAATGGCCGCACATGCCCCCGCCGCGTCGTCGGGGAGATTCATCCGGAGACCATCTGACAACAGAATAGCGGAGACACCATGGCCGGACTTCAAGCTTATTGCGGGCTCGACTGCAGCGAATGCGAAGCCTACATCGCCACTCAGAACAACGACCGGGCCGGCCTTGAGAAAGCCGCCGCGAAATGGACTGCCGAGTTCGGCGCGAAGAATCTCACGGCCGACATGTGCGTCTGCGACGGATGCGCCGCAGGAAAGCGGGCCGGCACCGCGCACGCGGCCACCTGCGGCCTGCGGCTCTGCGCCTCATCACGCAAGGTCGAGACCTGTGCCCATTGCCCTGACTACGCCTGCGAAACCCTCAGCGGCTTCTTCGCCTTCGCCCCCGTTCTCAAGGACAAGCTGGAGGCGATCAGGAAGCAACTCGGAAAGTAGAGGCCGGGAAGCGGGCCTATCGAGGTAGGGCGTGCTCCGCACGCCGATTGCCTTGCGGTCCAGCCAGAGGTAGGGCGTGCTCCGCACGCCCTGGAGTTTGGCACTTTCCCGGCGTGCCGATACTCGCCCTTGAGGCCTCCGTC
>CAZTQK010000305.1:0-7757 GCA_964615635.1 uncultured Planctomycetales bacterium | reverse complement strand
TTGCCTGCTGCACGAGAAACCGTTCGCCGGGATCAACGGCTCGGGCAAACACGTGAACTACTCGCTGGGCAGTGCCAGCCAGGGTAACCTGCTCGACCCGGGCGACACGCCGCACGCCAACGCCCAGTTCCTGGTCTTTTGCGCGGTCATTATCCGGGCGGTGGACAAGCATGCGAAGCTGTTGCGGGCGGTGGTGGCGAGCGCAGGCAACGATCACCGGCTGGGGGCCAATGAGGCTCCGCCGGCAATCATCTCGGTCTTTTTGGGCGATCAACTCACCGAGATCTTCGAGCAGATCAAAAAGGGCGAAGCGAAGACGTCAAAGAAAAAGGACTTCTTGCTCGTGGGGGTGGACGTGCTCCCGCCGCTGCCGAAGGATGCCGGTGACCGCAACCGGACGAGCCCGTTCGCCTTCACCGGCAACCGTTTCGAGTTCCGGGCGGTTGGCGCGAATCAATCCATCGCCGGCCCGCTGGTGGCCCTGAACACAATCATCGCCGACTCACTGGATTACGTCGCTACCCGCCTGGAGAAGGAAACCAAGGGCGATTCGAAGAAGCTGAATGCCGCGGTGCAAGCGGTGATCAAGGACATTGTCACCGAGCATGGAAGGGTGATATTCAACGGCGACAACTACTCGGAGGAGTGGCACAAAGAGGCGGCCAAAAGGGGCCTGCCGAACCTGAGGAACGCCGTCGAGGCCCTGCCGGCCCTGCTGGACAAGGAAGTCATCGAAATCTTCACGCGGCATAAGGTGCTCTCGAAGCGCGAGCTGCAAAGCCGCTATGAGATCTACCTCGAGCAGTACGTCAAGTGTGTGATGCTGGAGGCCTGCCTGGTGCTGAAGATGGGCAAGACCCAGATCTTCCCGGCGGCGATTCGCTATCAAAACGAGCTGGCCCAGACCTGCACGAACCTGAAACTCGTCGGTTACACCTTCGATACCGACACGCTCGACAAGATAACCGACTTGGTGAAGGAGCTGCAGGACAGCCTGGCCGCGCTGGAGAAAACCCTGACCAACCACGCCCACGACAAGGAAGCCGAGGCCGAACTCATCTGCTCCAAGGTCCTGCCGGCGATGCTGGCGGTCCGAAAGGCGGCCGACGCGCTCGAAAGCATGGTGGCCGACGATCTCTGGCCATTACCGACTTATCAGGAGATGCTGTTTATCAAGTAACGTCGCCGATGCCCCGCCGCGAACACCCGTGAAAGGACTGCTCGGCCCGATTGCGGAACATCCTGGACCCCGATGGTCCGGGTCCGTGACACTTCAGGCGGGGAGTCGCTATGGCTCTTTCAGAACCGCGACCGTGAGGGAGCGGCCCCCGTGTGGTGTTGGCCGCTTTGCGGCCTGGCCCATCCTTGACCGACCTGCAAAGGTCGGTCAAGGGCCCCTCGCTTACGCTCGGGGTTCTGAAAGAGCCGCCTAAAGTGTCACGGACCCGCGGCCGTGTGCGGAACCGGTCGGCTCGCTTGGAAGGCTGGAACCTCTTAAAATACGGTGCTCTGGAATAAGAACCGGTGCAGTACTGTCAGGTTGACGGACACCGGGATATGCAACGAGGAGTCAACCAAACGCATGAAGTCCTTGCGAATGCCAGACAAGCAGGGTCTGTACGACCCGGCCCAGGAGCATGACGCCTGTGGAATCGGCGCCGTCGCCAACATCTCCGGCCGCCGCGACCATTTGATTGTCGAATACGGCAGGCAGGTTCTGATGAACCTCATCCACCGCGGAGCCGCCGGGGCGGACGAGTCGACGGGCGATGGTGCAGGCATCCTGATACAGATTCCGCACGAGTTCCTGGCCGCGGAGACCGAACGGCTTGGATTTCGACTGCCCGAGCCGCTGAAATACGGTGTGGCCGTGGTCTTCGGACCTCGCGACAGCGGCCTGCGCTCCCGATGTGAGGGCATTTTGTGCGAAGCGGCCGACCGGCAGGGCTTGAAGGTTCTGGGCTGGCGCGATGTCCCCACTGACAACAGCACGCTAGGGCAATTGGCCAAGTCGAGCGAACCGGTCATCCGGCAGTTGTTCATTGACGGGACGGAGTTGGATCCCGAGACACTCGAAAGGCGTCTGTACATGGCCCGCAAGCGGGCCGAGCGACGGGTCCGCGAGCAACTCGGCGCCCCGGCCGAGGATTTCTACGTTCCCTCGATGTCCTGCCGGACGATGGTGTACAAGGGCATGTTCCTGGCTCCCCAGCTCTTCGCCTACTATCCGGACCTGGGCGATGAGAGGACGGTCTCCGCCCTGGCGATCGTGCATCAGCGATACAGTACGAACACCTTCCCGAACTGGCGATTGGCCCAGCCGTTTCGCTTGTGCGCCCACAACGGCGAGATCAACACGCTGAGCGGCAACCGCAACAAGATGCGGGCTCGCGAGCGGCAACTGGCCGGCCCGCTGCTGGGGGAAGATCTGAGCGACCTCTCGCCGGTCCTCACACCGGGTGGAAGCGACTCGATGTGTTTCGACAATGCTTTGGAACTGCTGACGCGCGCGGGTCGATCGCTGCCGCACGCGATGATGATGCTGATTCCTGAGGCATTCGGGCCCCGTTACCACATCAGCACCGACAAGCGGGCGTTCTATGAATATCACGTCTCGGTCATGGAACCGTGGGATGGCCCGGCCGCAATGGTGTTCACCGACGGCCGACTGGTGGGCGGCACACTCGACCGCAACGGCTTGCGACCGGCCCGCTATGTCATCACCACCGACGGCCTGATGGTCATGGCCAGCGAGACCGGCGTGATTGAGTTCCCTGTCGAGCGAATCCAGGCCAAGGGCCGGCTGAGACCCGGCCGCATGTTTCTGGCCGACCTCGAGCAGGGCCGGATCATCGTGGACAACGAGATCAAGGGCAAGATAGCCCGGCAGAAGCCCTACCGCCGCTGGCTGGAGGAGAACCGCATCGAGCTTCGAGGGCTGTTCAGTGCTCCGGATGCGCCCGAAATCGACCCTGACACTCTGGCGCAGCGCCTGCGCGGCTTCGGCTACACCCGCGAGGACATCCAGATGATCCTCGTACCGATGGCCAAGGATGGCCAGGAGCCTGTGGGCTCGATGGGGACCGACACGCCGCTAGCCGTGCTTTCGGACCGGCCCAAGCTGCTGTTCAACTATTTCAAGCAGTTGTTCGCCCAGGTGACCAACCCGCCGATCGATCCGCTGCGCGAGGGTCTGGTCATGTCGCTGATGTCCTTCACGGGCAAGAAGTGCAACCTGCTGGCCGAGACCCCGGGCCATTGCCGGCAACTGAAACTGACGCATCCCGTACTGACCAACGAGGATATTCGCCACCTGCGGGAGGTTCGGCGCGACGATTTCAAGGTGGCGACGATCCCGGCGGTGTTCGATGTGGATTACAGTGAGCCCGGGAGGGCTCTTCAGCGAGGCATCACCAATATGGTGCGAGCGGCCGCCGGCGCCATCCATGACGGAGCCTCTCTGTTGATTGTCAGCGACCGCGAGGTCTCTCCGGAGAAGGCTCCGATTCCGTCGCTGCTGGCCACGGCGGCCCTGCACCACGGTTTGCTGGACATGGGGCTTCGCGGCGAAGCCGGCCTGGTGATCGAAAGCGGTGAGCCGCGCGAGGTCATGCATTTTTGCCTGTTGTCGGGCTACGGAGCCGACGCGATCAACCCGTACCTGGCCCTGGAGACGATCCATTACGTCAAGCAGCGAGGCCAGTTCCCACCTGAAACCGACGTCGGCCACCTGGTGGACAAATACGTTACCGCGGTCAAGAAGGGCATCCTCAAGACCATCTCGAAGATGGGCATCTCGACACTGCGCAGCTACCAGGCCGCTCAGTTGTCTGAGGCGATCGGCTTGAATCGAGAGGTGGTGGAGAGCTATTTCAAGGGCACCGCCTCGCGCATCGAAGGAGTCGGGCTCGACGTGATCGCTCTGGAAGCTCTGGCACGACACAAACAGGGGTTTCAGCCAAGGCCGGCCGGGTCGCTCGAGCTGGACTTCGGCGGCGAGTATCACCACCGCCTCGACGGCGAAGAGCACCTCTGGAACCCCACGACGATCTCGCGGTTGCAGTACGCGGTAAGGAACAACGATCCCAAGGCCTACGCCGAATACGCCAAAGCCATCAACGACCAGTCACGCAAGCTGGCCACGCTGCGAGGCCTCTTTGAGTTCGTGCCCAGCAAGCCGGTGCCGATCGAGGAGGTCGAGCCGGCAAGCGAGATTGTCAAACGATTCTGCACCGGCGCGATGTCTCACGGCTCGATCAGCAAGGAGGCCCACGAGACTCTTGCCATCGCCATGAATCGTCTGGGAGGAATGAACAACACCGGCGAAGGCGGTGAAGACCCTGCCCGCTACAAGCCGCTGCTGAACGGCGACTCGGCCAATTCAGGCATCAAGCAGGTGGCCAGCGCCCGATTCGGGGTGACGATCGAGTACCTGGCGAACGCCAAGATGCTCCAGATCAAGATGGCCCAGGGGGCCAAGCCCGGCGAGGGCGGCCAGTTGCCAGGGCACAAGGTGACCGACGAGATCGCCCGGTTGCGGCATTCGACCCCCGGCGTGTCGCTCATCTCGCCGCCGCCGCACCATGACATCTACTCGATCGAGGACCTCAAGCAGCTCATCTACGACCTGAAGTGCAGCAACCCCGGCGTGCAGGTCTCGGTGAAGCTGGTCTCGGAAGTCGGCGTGGGCACGGTTGCGGCCGGAGTGGCCAAAGGAAATGCCGATGAAGTCCTGATCAGCGGCCACGACGGCGGCACGGGTGCCAGCCCGCTTTCATCGATCAAACACGCGGGAATTCCCTGGGAAATCGGCCTCGCCGAGACGCAGCAGACGCTGGTGCTCAACGGGCTTCGCGACCGGATCCTGGTGCAGGCCGACGGACAGATGAAGACCGGCCGCGACGTGGCCATCGCCGCCCTGCTGGGGGCCGAGCGGTTCGGCTTCGGCACGGCCGCGCTGGTTTCGCTCGGCTGCATCCTGATGCGCAAGTGTCATTTGGGTACCTGCCCGGTCGGTGTGGCGACTCAGGACAAGGCCTTACGAGGCAGATTCACCGGCCAGCCCGAGAATGTCGAGCGTTTCATGCTCTTCGTGGCGCAGGAGCTGCGCCAGATCATGGCCCAGCTCGGTTTCCGAAGGCTGGAGGACATGGTCGGCCGGGTGGAGTGTCTGAGCCTCCGCAAGGGCATCGACCACTGGAAGGCAAAGGGACTTGATTTTTCAGCGGTATTCGAAAAGCCCGACACCTCCGACGGCCGGCCGCTTCGCTGCGTTCGCTCGCAGCCGGAGACACTGATGGACCATCTGGATTGGGAGATCATCAGGCAAGCGGGCCATGCCATCGAGAAGGGGCAGAAGGTCTCGCTCGAGATGCCGATCCGCAACGTTCATCGTACGGTCGGAGCCATCCTGAGCAATCGCGTCTACAAGACCCACGGTGCCAAGGGACTGCCCGACGACACCATCGAAGTCACCTTCCGCGGATCAGCCGGTCAGAGCTTCGGCGCATTCCTGGCACCGGGCATCACGTTGCGTCTCATCGGAGACTCGAACGATTACCTCGGCAAGAGCCTGTCTGGAGGGCGAATCATCGTCCAGACCCCGCCCGGAGCGACCTACGCGCCGCATGAGAACATCATCGTCGGCAACACGCTCCTTTACGGAGCCACGCGCGGGGAGGTATTCATCAACGGCGTCGCCGGCGAGCGGTTCGGCGTCCGCAACAGCGGGGTGACGACCGTCGTGGAAGGCGTCGGCGATCACGGCTGCGAGTACATGACGGGGGGAACGGTGGTTGTGCTGGGGACCACCGGCCAGAACTTCGCCGCGGGTATGAGCGGCGGCATCGCCTACGTGCTCGACGAGCATCAGCTTTTTGACACCCTGTGCAACCTCGACATGGTCGACCTCGAATCGATCTGGCAGGAGTCCGATCAACAGCTTCTGAAGGATCTTATTGAGCAACACCATCACTGGACCGGCAGCCGGCGCGCCAGGCGGATCCTGGACAAATGGGAGGAACTGGCCGGACGGTTCGTCAAGGTCATACCCATCGACTACCGCAAAGCACTGGAGAGGTTGCGCGAGCAGGAACAGGCGCGAATTGAATACACGCCGGCGACGGAGGAGGTGTTCCGTGGGTAAGCCGACGGGATTCATGGAGTATAACCGCGAGGAGATCGACCATCGCCCCGCGTTTCAGCGAGTGAAGGATTACGCCGAGTTCGACATCCCGCACCCCGAGTCGCGGTTGATCCGGCAGGCGGCACGCTGCATGGATTGCGGCATCCCGTTCTGCCACAGTGCGGGCTGCCCGGTGTTCAATCTGATTCCCGAGTTCAATGACCTCGTCTACAAGGGCAAGTGGCGTGAGGCGAGCGAGAATCTGCACTCGACGAACAACTTTCCCGAGATCACCGGCCGCGTGTGTCCGGCACCCTGCGAGCCGGCCTGCACCCTCAGCATCAACACCGACCCGGTGCTCATCAAGCACATCGAGTACCAGATTTCCGAGCGGGCGTTCGCCGAGGGCTGGGTCCAGCCGCTCGTGGCCAACCGGCGGACCGGCCGTCGGATCGCAGTGGTCGGATCAGGCCCCGCGGGCCTGGCGGCCGCCCAGCAACTGGCCCGAGCCGGGCATGACGTGACCGTCTTCGAGAAAGATGATCGCATCGGCGGGCTCCTGCGTTATGGAATCCCCGATTTCAAGCTCGACAAGTCCGTCATCGATCGGCGACTGGAGCAGTTGGCCGCCGAGGGCGTCAAATTCGAAACCGGTGTACTGGTTGGGCAGGACATCTCCACGCGTTATCTGCGAAAGATGTTCCACGCGGTCTGTCTGGCGATGGGTGCCGGTCAGCCCCGTCCGCTCAGTGTGCCGGGAGCGGAGTTCCAAAACGTCCACTATGCGATGGACTTCCTCACGCAGCAGAATCGCCGCAATGCGGGCGACTTCTCGCCCGAACTGCACACCAATGCTATCACCGCCAAGGACAAGCTCGTGGTGGTCATCGGCGGCGGCGACACCGGTAGCGACTGCATCGGTACCTCCCTGCGGCAGGGGGCCAAGGAGGTACACCAGTTCGAGATTCTGCCCAAGCCGCCCGAGAAAGCGAACCCTCGAACGCCCTGGCCGATGTGGCCGCAGATTCTGCGGACCTCGTCTTCGCAGGAAGAAGGCTGCCGGCGACGGTGGAGCGTGCTCACCAAGAAGCTGACTGGCCGTGACAATACGGCGACCGAACTGCACGGCTGCGAGGTTGAATGGGTGCCCGCGCCCGGCGGCATGGAGATGCGCGAGACACCCGGCAGCGACTTTACGATGCGGGTCGATCTCGTGCTGCTAGCCATGGGCTTCGTGCATGTGGTCCACGAGGGACTGGTCGGCCAACTTGGGCTCAAGCTTGACCCGCGCGGCAACATCGTGGTCAACGACTACATGACCAGCGAAGAAGGCATTTTCGCTGCCGGTGATTCTCACCTGGGTGCATCTCTTGTGGTTCGGGCCATCAGCACCGGTCGCCAGGCCGCGGCGGCGATCGACCAGTGGCTTCAGGGACGATAGGCGGGCCGGGTCTGGCTCCTTTTTGCCCAATGCGGTTGGCGGAATGACATGGGCAAGCTCAACGAGCCCAGCCGGCACTTGCTCATGTAGAAGAGCCCGCAGAAAGGTGCCTGACCCGCTCTCTTGCATGAGTCCCGAGAACAGCCAAGCCAGTCTTCGCCAGCAGGTTCGCTGTCGAAGGAAGGTCAATCT
>CAZTQK010000304.1:0-7796 GCA_964615635.1 uncultured Planctomycetales bacterium | reverse complement strand
TTGCGTCCGAACCGATCGGCAAGGGCTCTGACGGTCGTGACGTCTATCTGAAGGACATCTGGCCCAGCCAGAAAGAGATCAGCGAGGCGGTCGAACGGTGTGTGACCCCGGAGCAGTTTCGCACCCGCTACGCCAGCGTGTTCGAGGGTGATGAGGTGTGGCGATCGGTGCCCTGTAGCGGCGGAGACCTGTACGATTGGGACGCCGACAGCACGTATATCCAAGAGGTGCCGTTCTTCACGGACATGGCAACGCAGGCGGGCTCAGTTCAGCCGATCAACGGCGCCCGCTGCCTGGTGATGGTCGCCGATTCGGTGACCACCGACCACATCTCGCCGGCCGGCTCGATCAAGCCGACCAGCCCCGCCGGACTCTATCTGCAATCTCTGGGCGTCAAACCCGCTGACTTCAACAGCTATGGCGCCCGTCGGGGCAACGACCGGGTAATGGTCCGCGGCACGTTTGCCAACATCCGCTTGCGGAACCTGCTGGCACCGGGAACGGAGGGCGGCGTCACCACCTATCTGCCGACCGGCGAGCAGATGAGCATCTATGATGCGGCGGTGAAATACGCCGAGTCGAGCACACTGTTGATTGTACTGGCGGGCAAGGAATACGGCACGGGCTCCTCGCGCGACTGGGCGGCGAAAGGGCCGATGCTGCTGGGCATTCGCGCGGTGATCGCCGAGAGCTTCGAGCGCATCCACCGCAGCAACCTGGTGGGCATGGGCATCCTGCCGCTGCAGTTCAAGCCGGGGCAGAACCGTGAATCCCTCGGCCTGACCGGCGAGGAGGCTTTTGACATCGCGGGCATCGGCGACAACCTCAAACCACGGCAGGATGTGAAGGTGGTTGCCCGCCGCAACGACGGCAAGAGCATCGAGTTCGCGGCCACTTGCCGGATCGACACGCCGCCAGAGATCGAGTACTACCGCAACGGCGGGATCCTGCAAACGGTGGTCCGGAAAATGCTTAAGGGGTGACCAGCGGGCAGTCGATCATCGCGGGTGCCCGATCGGCAACAGATAAAGAACGCGGGTGTCCTTCGGGAGGCGCAGAACGCGGGCCGCCTGCTCATCATCGAACGCCCCGACCGGCACACCGCTAAGCTGCAGCGCCGTGGCTTGCAGAAGGATGTTCTGGGCGACATGGCCGGCTTCGATGAAACAGTAGCGTTCGGCCCGGCCGCGGTACTTGCGGGCCGAGCGATCGACCACTGCCGTGATCGCGACGGTCAATGGCGCCTCGCCCACCGATTCCTGATCGACACTGGCTCGCTGGAGCGGACGGCGAATGTCGCCCGCCAAGTGCGTTTCGACGGCATGCTCACGAGGCAGATAGTGATGGACTCCTTCGCCAGTCACCAGATACAGTTCGATCGGGTACAAGGCCCCGGCCGAGGGAGCGGCGCGATAGCTGGTGGCCGGCTCGGTGATGCCCTGCCCGGCCCAGCAGAGTTGGCCGATCTGCTCGGGCGTCAGGGCCTTCGCGGCAAACTCCCGAACGGAGCGCCGCATCGCGATTGTCTGTTCGAGAGGCATCTTGCCGGCCACATCTGCCGGCGGCAAGGGCTTGCGGCCTTGCGGCCTTGTCGTGGACATGTCTGCACCTCCCAGGACCGACGCACAGACGGCCATCACACAATACAGGACATGAGTGAGAGTTCTCATTGTTGAATCCTCCACAGAGCGAGGCGGCAGAGCTTCACCGGTACCAGATCACCTCGGCGCGCTCCAATGTCACCAGACCGTGCGTCATGGCTTGATCGATGAATGGCAAGATCTGTTCGATCTTCTCGCGGCTGTCGACGATCTCGACGATCACCGGCAGGTCTTCGCTCAACCGCAGCACCTTGGCGGTGTGCAACCGGCTGCTGGCTCCATAGCCCATTACGCCTTTGAGAACCGTCGCGCCCGCCAAATGCATCTCGCGGGCCTTGAGAACGATGGCCTCGTAGAGCGGGGCTCCGCCGCACTTGTCCGATTCGCCGATGAACACTCGCAACAGACAGCCTTCCTGGGGGATCTTCATATCGCCAGCCTCCGATGATGACCCCGGGGTCCGTGACAGTCCTGGCGGGGAGACGCTACGCCTTCTTCAGAACCGCGACCATGAGGGAGCGGCCTCCGTGTGCTGTTGGCCGCTTTGCGGCCCGGCCTGTCCTTCACCGACCTGCAAAGGTCGGTCAAGGGCCCCTCGCTTACGCTCGGGGTTCTGAAAAAGCCGCCTGGACCGTCACGCAACCACGACCCTGTTCTCAGTTTCGCATGCACTGTCTGTCATTCCCCGGTGTTGTACCATTCATCGTCTGGGCCGACTACGCAAGGAGCCGCGTCATCAGACGATAGCCGATCCACACGGCCACCAGGCAGCAGAGGTTCGTGCCCAGCACGTAGGTCGCCGCCGCCTTGAACTGCCCGTCGTTCAGAAAGCGAATGGTCTCGTAGCCGAACGACGACCAGGTGGTGTACGCACCCAGGAAGCCGATCAGGATCATGTCGCGGTATTCCGGCCGTGCGCGCTCGAACAAGAACGGCGCCAGCAGGCCGATCACCAGGCAGCCGCTCATGTTGACCACCATGGTGCCCCAGGGGAATGTCCAGCCGCACTGCGCCCGATCCAGCCAATTTTGAATGCCACCCGAGACGCCATAGCGGGCCAAGGCTCCCGCCGATCCGCCCAGGGCTATCAATAACAGTTTGAACACCGATGCCGGTCTCCGATGCCAGTCAACACGCCGAGCCCGCGCCGGTTCTCACCGGTGGGCGGGGAGCCATCATATCGCCTGCGAGGGGTCACCGCATCGAGGGCAGAGAAACACCTTGGCCGAAGGGCGCGGAAAACACAACGGCCGGCCCCTGAGGGCCGGCCGTCGATCGTTAGGTGGAAGTGTTCAGGAGCAGATGAGGCAGCGCTTCCTGGCTGCCGCTAGAGTCCCATGCCCTCCTTGGTGAACACGGAATCAGGCAGATTTGCATTCAGCCTGATGTTAGTTGTCATGTACTTGCCCAGTAGAACCTGCTGCTCATCATCGGCGTAGCACAGGCACAGCACGGGCACGAGCATCTCCTTGTCGATGTGGATCACCAGCACGCGATCCGGCCAGTCGCCGCCTTCGCCCGCATACGGCAGATGCCGCTCGAACAGCAGCGTCTCCCGGCCGTTGACGTCGCCTTTGCCCTTGTACCTGAAATCCAGGATGCCGCGTTCCTGCGAGAGCTTGGCGTACTTCAGGGCCAGAGTGAGAGTGTTTCTCAACCCGAACTGATCGATCGTCCGCCGCGACGATCTCATCGCATCCTTGCCGTGGATCGGGCGCATCACGTGGCTGACGAACAACCTGGCAATCGCTCCCGGCTCAACGACGGCCAGTTGCTGATCATTCTCGATCCAGCGGTCGGCGACGTAGAGCACCCGATCGCATTTGTCGGCGTTCTTGGTCCACTCGAGGCGCACGCTGAAGGGCTTCTCGCGGAACATGGCATTGGTCACCTGTTCCAGGCCGAGCTTGCCGCCGATCCTCTCCTGCTTGATGAAAACGCAGGTGTAATCACGAACGGCACGATCGTAGTACTCGATCGCATCTTCAAAGAAGTGAATCGGGTCACGAGCGGCGAGCTCTTCGATCGACTCGCCGATGTGGGTGTGATCGGGGGTGACGGCAGCGAACGCCGCGTTGCCCCGCGACGGCACTCCCGTTTGGGAGGCGGTCGCAACCGGATACGTCTTGCGGGCCCAAGGCTCCCGCAGATGAACGAGCAGGCCCGCAAGCAGGATGATACAAACAACGGTCTTGATATGGCGACCGTGCCGGCGACCGCTTTGAGCTTCAACCATGGACTGATCCTGAGCGCCCCTCGCGTGAACCGACAGGGAAGGCTCTCGGTATCCCTGCGGCCGGCGCCGGTGCTGATCGGCCGACGCCTGTCGAATGGATCCTTCCTCTCTCACAGCAGCGCGGCATCCACCTCGGCCGCGCTCGATCCATCCACCTCGCATATCGGCTGCCTGATCGGGGTGGCTTTACAATCAATACTGTCACGGCCGGGTTTTACGGCCCCACAGACTCGTCCGCCGTCGCGCCCGAGGAGCATCGCTTTCAACGAGCGATCTCCAACTGGCGGGCGGGTCCATGACCCGGGTTTGCTGAAAAGACCATGATAACGCCCGGATCTGCCGCGAACAAGCGCATATACGATATAAACGCCCCAATGGCAAAGAACCCCACAAGCCGGCAGGTCGTTTCCCCTATCTCCTTGTACAGAGTGAACTAAGGCCAGGATGCGGCATAGGCGGCCGGCGCCGGATTTGACAAGAATCGGGGGCGATAACGAGGCGGGCAGTGTATCAGAAGCAGATCAGCCCGTCGTCTCCAGGTCGGCGGGAAGACAGACGGTACAGACCGAGCCTCTCGGCTCGCCGCGCTCGAATGTGATCGTGCCGCCCAGGTCCTTCACAATCCCGTAGGCGATCGCCAGCCCCAGGCCGACGTGTTCGGGGTCTCCCGGACGGATGGCTCTCTTCGTCGTGAAAAAAGGCTCGAACACATGGCGGATCTGTTCGTCGAGCATGCCCATCCCGCTGTCACGGACCCGAAGAACGACCGTCATGCCGGGTCCCTTGCTCAGCTCGATTCTGAGAGTGCCCCCGTCGGCCATGGCCTCGCACGCATTGGCTGTCAGGATCCGCAGGATCGTGGTCAGCCGCTTCGAGGCGAGTTTCGCCTTCAGGGGGTGCAGCTCGGTCTCGACTGAGATCCGTTTGCCGGTCCATTCCTTGCGCCTGCTCGAAACAAACTGCCGAACCGTTTCGACGGCATCGCCGGTCGGGCTGTCGCTGCGGTCTCCTTCGGCAAAGGCCAGCAGGCCGAATGTCAGTTCGCTCACGCGACTCAGTGCGGTCATCGCCGTGCGCAGGCCGCGGCGAAGCGTCTCCACCTCAAAGGAGTCCTGAACGAAGTCGAGGGCGGTCAGGGCGCCGCCGAGGAGGTTGTTGAAATGGTGAGCGACCGCCCCGGACATCGACCCGAGAGCCAACATCCTCTGTGTCTCGGCCACGTCGCGCATCAGATCCATGCCCTTGGTGACGTCGCGAACGCAGATCGAGACGCCGGAAGCCTGTTTGTGATCACCCGGCACCGGTGAAAACGTCACCGCCAGATGGTGCTTGCGGCCGTCCGGGCCCGTCCGCCGAAGCTCCACGTCGCTGGTCTCCCCCCGCGTCACCGCACGATCGAGCATCCGCTGGGCCAGGCCGTGGCGTTCGGGAGGAATGATCAGCCAGATCGGCTGTCCGATCGCCTCCGAGGCCGACTTCCCGAACATCCGCTCCGCGGCGACGTTCCAGAACCGGATCACAAATTGTTCATCCGTGGCGATGATGGCGATGCCCGCGTGTTCACACAGGCTTCGAAGGAAAGGCATCAGCGCGTCGCTGGACATGCGGTTACCCATGCTCTGACGGTCACGCCACAGAACACCCTCTCAGAATCCCACTCGCTGGCCGGTGTTCAGCACTTTGGGCGTGATGAAGTACATCGATTCCATTCTCTCGCCCTCTCTTTCGTCACACAACAGGAGCGAACCCACGAGGTGAGCGTTCTCAATCAGTCGGCTGGGGCCGATGGCGATGAATTGCCCCGGCCCGGCAGTGACCGTGAAGGCCAGTTCCCGAAATACCCGCGTCGGAGGCGTCACCGTATGCTCCATGTAGCCCGGCACATTCCAACTCAGCCGCGGAGGCTGCTTCGGCAAACGGACCTGGGGCGTGACCGAGATCCGCAGGTCGTCCGTCGCGGCCCCCGCAAGTTCGTATTCAATCAGCAATCCGTTCACACTCTGCGGAAAACTGGCCCCACCGAGCGTTCCATCCGGGCGGAACATGAACACGGTCTGATCGCGCATGCGCTGATCCGGCTCGATCACCAGGGGAAGCCCGTTGTTGAGGACCATGCTGTTCTGTGACGTCTCCACCGGCCCCTGTTGCTCGAGCAAGGCACGTATCGGCGGCCAGGAATCGGTGCCCCCGACCGCCACTCGCAGCCCGTTTCGCTGGAGCAACACAGCGCTTTCCTGAGGCACAACCGCTTCGTTCACATGATTCCAGATCTTCTCGGATTGGCTGAAGAAGCCTCGCGGCACGCGGGCTCGCAGAACATCGAAGCTGATCTGCAGGATCATCGTCGGCCGGCGCGGCGCCCCGTCGCGGATCTGATCGCCGACGCCGTCAATCGATGAAGACCCTGGCCGGCCGAGAGCCCCGGAGGGAGCCGTTGTGGGTGAAGGCGAGACCCGATTGGGCCACGCCGGCCATTCGCCGCATCCCGGACCGATGAGAAGCACAGTGGCGAGACACCACCTCGTCGGCAGACACCCCGGACCCCCAGGATGGGGCATGACACGACGATGTCGGACAGAACCAGCCTTTCGCCCAGCTCGCACGTAGTCACCAAAGGGGGTAGGACAAGTCCTCGGAACTCGCGGCACAGCAGATTTTAACTATACGTGAAATATGGGCTTAGGTCAATCGACCGGGCGGATTGGTCACGGTTGGCCGGCGGTCTCGGCCATTGCCTCGTCTTTGGGCGTTGTCGGCAGATGCTGCTGTGACCACAAAGCACAACTGGTGCCGATCACCAGAATCGATCCAGCCACCCACAAACCCGCGGTAAACCGCTCTCCGAGCCAAATCGACGAGCCGACGATGGACACGAACGGCGTGGCCGTCAGGGTCATCGACGTAACCACCACCCCGAGCCGCTGCACGGCGATGTAGTACAGGCCGTGCGCCACGGCCACGCCCAATAGCCCGGAGACGACGAGAACGATCATCGGCACCGCTTTCAGGCTGAGAACCGAGGCCGGATTGCCCAGCGGGGCCATCGCCAGCAGAGGGAGAGAGGTGTACGCGCAAATCACCGCGAACACGACCAATGGATCGAGCTTCCCCATCACATAGCGGACCGCAACGCCATAGGCCCCGTAGCAGAGCGAGCACAAGAATATGATCACAATCCCGGCCGGCCGGATCGCCGTGCCGCCGGTCAGAATCAGCGCGGACATGGTCCCAAAGCCGATCGTCGCCAGGACGGCCCCGACCCAGAACAGGGGGCTGCGGGCCAGCCGTCGCTCATCCCGAAACAGCCAGAAGGCCCCAAGAACGCCGAACAGGGCCGAAAGGCGAAAGAGAAAGGCGAACTGCCCTGGAGGCAGGTAATACGGTGCCAGGCCCCAGAGCGTCTGGCCGGCGACGTTGACCGCAGTGGGGATCAGAGCGGTCAACCAGAAACGCCCGAGTCCACCCCTGCGAATGGCCACCACCAGCCACGGCAGGTACGCCAGCGCGGAGATCGGATACCGAACCGCATTAGCGGTGTAACCGTCCGGCACGATGTGCGGGTCGGCCAGATAGCCGAGCATGACCGGCACGCTGCCCCAGCAAAGCGTTGCCCCCGCCAGGCACAGGAGTGCCGGAATGTCCAGTTTGTGAGTGATAACCGCAACTCCTTGAGGCACGCCCGGTGACACACGAATGGTCGCGTTGCATGACAGACAATGGTGTCACGCCGCGGGCAAAGTCGGGCAGGTTACCCTCAACGTTGGGTGCCCGCAACGTTGAGTATTGCAGATGACAGATGGTGGGTTGCATCCGGTGGACTGTGGCGGCCGGTGGACAAGGCAAACGCCGCCGTGTGCCACTGCTGTATCTCAGCAGTGCCCAAGACCCCGGCACTGCTCACGTACGGCAAGAGAGCGGGTCAGGCACCTTTTTGCGGGCTCCCCTGCATGGCATCGTGC
>CAZTQK010000303.1:0-7806 GCA_964615635.1 uncultured Planctomycetales bacterium | reverse complement strand
AGTGAAACCAAATCAGGGGTAAAACGATGAGGAAATGCCAAACTCCAGTGGCCGCAGAGCGGCCAACACCACATCGGGGCCGCTCCCTCACGATCGCGGTTCTGAAAGAGTCGCCCGAGAGAACTGCAGCGTTTCCCCTCCGGACCTGTCACGGTCCCGGATACAACGACGGCCGACCTTTCGGGCCGGCCGTCGCTCTGAGAAGCTGCCATGTATCCTGCAAGGAGAGAAAAAGCCTACTCAAGTTCGCACGCGGGCAAGCAAGTGGGCCAAGTCGGCCTGGGCGCCGGCGAGTTCTTCGTTGTCGACGAACTGCAGGCCAAGGCGGACCCGCCCGTCGGATGTATCGGTTCGCGAGCACACGCGAGCTTGCACACAGATGGGCGACGGGCTGTCCGGAGTTTGCAGTTTGCAGTCGACCAGGTAGTCCACATCGACCGGCACACTCGAGCCCTCCGACACACCAACGCTCATGCCATCGGGAGAGATGTCCAACAGGCTGCCATGGATGTCGGTTGCCTTCGTCAACTCGTCTGAGATTATCGAGAGGCTGACCGGGACAGAGGCGGCCGTCGGCACCTGTTGGCGATAGTACGTTCGTCGCTGGAGATCGCACAACTCCTCGGGATACTCCAGGCGGACGATGGAAACGGTCTGACCTTGGCCGATCGAAGCGCGTCCTCGGCCGAGAACCACAGTGTCGAACGCGCAGCGACCGCGGCCGCGACGAAACGAGACGGACACGTGCTGCCCTTCAAGGAGTTCGGGGGTGCCCTGCTCGGAAGCGTCGTATTGCAGGGTCAATTCGCCGGCTCGATGATCCATGCTCACAAAGCGAGTCTCGTACGCCGCCCATCCCTCGCCTTGTCGCCAAGTGGCCAGGGCGGGCCGGTAATCATCAACGGCATCGACAAGAACGCTTGCCTGACGGGCGGCTTCCATGGGAAACATCGTGTTCATTGTGCGGTCCCTCCTGGAGTATCGACAACGGGAGCGTAGCGGGCCAGGAGTTTGCGGCGCAGGGCCTCCGCCGCCGCCGCTGAGGCCTGGTGGCCCTGCCCGAGGAGGAACTGCAGGCCAAGGATCATGGTCCCCTCGGTCCCCGCTGGAGTCTTGTTGCACAACACGGAATCGAGCACGAATCGCTCGGGGTCGCCGGGCGTCAGTGCGAATGACAGGCTGATTTGTTCTCCGATCCCCAGTTGTTCAGCCACGCCCATCTCGCACCGGCAAGCCAGGCCTTCCGCACTAACGTTACACAGCCAACCGATCCCCTCGGTCCTGCTCTTCTCGGCGTTGATCCAGGTCAGTTCCACTCGGGACGACTGCGCGGGACGAAAGCGCCAGGACCGGCGCCGCTGGGCAACCTGCATGGATTCAGGACGAGCCAGATACATGCGCGGGCGGGCACCAGAACCGGACGGCCCCTGAACCGCGACGACATCCGAACAGAACAGATAACGGTTCTCGCCGAGCTGAAGCATCACATCGCAGTACGTGCCGACGAGCGAATCAAGCGCCGTTGTCTCAGAATCGCCTTTATCGGCTGTGCAGTTCTGCTGAATGGTGAGACCGTTAAAGGTTTCCAGCACCAGGCAGGGCCGCCGCGACTGCCAGCCGATAGGCGTCTCGATGCTCACCAAACGCGAGACGATCGGGTCACCATCGGCAATGATGCGCGGGTAGATCAGGATCTCCGCATGGTGACGGACGGCCTGCTCCAGCGTGCGGCTGGATTGCCTCGCACTCAAATCAATTGCATAGGCCATAACTGAATCCCTGGTTCCCTTCGGGTTCCCCTCGTGCTCATCGGCACGGCAAGCGCCCGCCCCTGCAGGCAGGCTTCGGGCCCTCTTAGCAGACCGGCATCCTGGGCATGTCACCCATCCCCATATCACCTCATTCGGTGTGTGCGGATGGCGACTTAACCTTGGACAGCCGGGCAAATGCCTGGGAAGGAATCTGTTCCGATAACACAGAGCGAGCCGCTCGTTTGGCGAAGTCGGCCGCCAACGGAACAGCCAGGGTGTTGTATGTTCACCGCGAGATGGGTGAACGGGGAACGCGACAGGATTGCCGTCGCCAAGGCAAAGGAGCAGATCGAATGAGGACCACAAGAAGCCAAGCACAACGAGCATCGCGCACGGCGGAGGGAGACACGGACTTGCCGGAAGTCACCTCGGGTCAGTCCGTGATATGGCAACGCGCTCTGGTACGAACTCTGGTGCATAAGCGGGTGCCTCTTTCGGCCCGCCGGAGACTGGATCGGGCAATCCTGCTGCGTCCGGAAGGATGTCGCACCCTGGATGCGATTGAAGCGAAATTCGGGCTGACCAACAAGTACGGATTGAGCCGGGCCAACCTGCGGACCTACGCCCGCAAGCTCGAGGGAATTGCAGAGCCGATCTTTGCCGGCAACCTTGCGGCCGCGATCATGGGATGCATGCCGGCCACCTACCGGACTGACGTCGCGGCCGGCAGCCAGATCATTTTGGTCAGCCGCCTCGTGCAGGCTCTCACGAAGAAAGAACCAGAATCGGGGCTCAAGGTCGCCGACCTGGTCAGGCTCTCCTCAGCTCTGCGATCAGCGACTTCAACGATGAACGCTGTAAAGACCGGCGGGACAAGAGGTTGTGGACACAGCAGCGACGGTCGGGAAAAGATGGGCAAAACCTCGTCGTTCGCCGCAAGTCTGCCGACTCTTACAGAAGTGGTGAGAACGGTCTACGGTTTGGAGCTACCTGTGGGGCAGCCAGCTGAGACAGAGGCGCCTGTATTGGCGCAGCCGGTGATGGCCAAGTAGATCACGCTGCGTTACGATGGGAGCTTGCTAGCCGAAGCTTCTGTGGAATAAGCAGTTACATGTCAAACCTAGCAGACTCATCGACTCGGATCCCCTTCTACGTCGGTCAGGTGGTGTACATCTACTCGTTCGACATCGCCTATGAGCTTCCACGCCAGCCGGAGGGCAGCCTCCTGGGGCAGCCGCTTTCCCAGGTTTCAGTCGGTCCCAGCAAACGGAGCCCTCGACAACTGGTCTTCTATCGGCCGAACATGGTCAACCTGTCGCCCGAGGAACGGGTCGGGCCGCACGGTCCGGTGACCGTTGAGCGGGCAGTGAAGCTGTTGAGCGTTGGAGCGATCAGCATTACCGTCCGCGTGCCCTTCAAGGTGAGCCGCATCGAGCAACTGGTGGAGTACCACGACCTGCAGTTTGCCGACGGTTCCTTGACGGACGAGGTCCGGAAGCTGGCCGAGCAGGTGAGGCAGGAACTCATTCCTTACTGCGATCGACCGGTAAGTCAGGTCGGTGAAGGGGAGGCGTACACGGTTTTCTGCATCAGTTCACCGCTGGTGACCGAGAAGGGGTCACAACTCAGCGCTGAGACATGGCTGGAGGACCGACGACGGCAATTGGCCTCCATCTTGACGCAGGAAGAAGACATGTCGCTGTTGTCCGAGCAAGAGGTGGAGGAAACGACATCTCGATACTGCAGTTACTACGGCCACGATCTGACCATGGTCGACTGGGATGCGGCGATCATCATCAACGACCCGCAAGACATGGAAGAAACGCTGTACATCATGGAGCTGGCCAACGTCCAACTCACCGAGCTGGAGGCCTACGACCGGCTTCTGGACGAGGCGGTGATGCGGTCATACCGCGACCTGGAATCGGCCCGGCTTCGCGGGCGAAGCCCCGTGATGGCGGGGTTGCGGGAAATTCGCATCGATCTGGCCCGGCTGAGCGATGAGCTTTCAAATATCACCAAGTTCTTCGGCGATTGGCACCTCGCGCGCATCTACCAGATGCTTTCGGAGCGATTCCACCTCGGCGACTGGCACCGCGTGGTTGGCGGCAAGCTCAACACGCTCGATAGCCTCTACGGTCTGCACAAGCAGGACCAGACCAACCGCTGGATGCTTGTGCTCGAGGCCACGATCGTGCTGCTCTTCGTACTTGACCTGATCGTGCTGTTCATGGGAATGGAAAAATAGACCGCGGGAATGCATCCCGGCGGCCAGGTTTCGGACCTCGGAGTCCGGACGCCAACCTTCATGCGCCGCGCTTGTTCACCCGCAGCAGGAATAACGGCTCAGAAAAAACGTTTCAGTATTGTCTCTCCTCACCCTGGCCGGTATACTGACAGCAGAGACTCCGGGATCGATTGACGCATGCTCGGGGAGGAGGCTCAAGCGTGTCCCGCATGACGGCATTTGCGCTTTCGCTGCTTTCACTCGGCCTGTGGATGGCACCCGCCGCCGTCGGCCAGTGCTTGACGTGGTCACCGCTCACTAACATGAGTCGTGACGCCGGGCACTACGCGGTGGACGGGAACCTGGCAGTTGACTCCACGGGCAGAGTTCACCTGGTATACCAGAGCTTTCTCGACAGCTATGGCGAAGCGTTCTATGTCACCAACCTGAGTCTGAGTGGCGACTGGTCTTTGCCGCAGTCGCTCGGTTCGCAGGGAGGCAAGGGTTCGGCGCCCAAGATTGTCATCACACCGGACAACACGCTCCACGCGTTCTATGGCAAGAGCAATATCTACTGGCGCACCAAGCCCGTCGGCAGCGGAGCCTGGAGCAGCCCGGTCCAGATCGACGCCAACCCCGCCGGCGGCTCGTTCATTCAGCAAGTGACGGTCGACGGGGCCGGCGGCATCTACTTCATGTACGGGCACCTGTTTGACAGCAGTGCCCCGGCCCGGAACGGCATCTACGGCCGGTACAAGCCCCTGGGAGGTGCCTGGAACGCCACCGAACTGATCTACGGAAACAGCGACGACGGCAACTGGCCTCGCGGCGACGACATCGCCGCCAGGGGCGACACGCTTTGGGTGGCCATCGGGGTCGACGGCGACGCCTACTTCAAGAAGAAATCGTCGACCGGTGTGTGGCCGGTGGGCAAGGGCACGAAGCTGCTCAGCGATGCGGGCGGACTGCGATTCGCTTTCAACCCGGTTTCCAGTGAGACCTGCGCCCTCTATACCGAGTCGTTGCCGTGCAGCGATCCGTGTGAGGACGATCCGTGGTTCGAGGTCTTCGCCAAGTACTCCTACGACGACGGCGCGACATGGACCGCGCCGGACAACATCTCCGACAACGTCGACGACATCGATCGCTCGCCCTCGGCCGTCTATGACTCCGCCGGCAACCTTCATGTCGTGTGGGAAGGCTTCTGCTGCGACCACAAACTGCGAATGCGCTATCGCGGTCGGATCAACGGGGTATGGGACCCGGCGATCACCGTCGTCACAGGCCACGTGGGTGGGCACGTCCCCAACTCGATCAAGAGCTTCGGCGACAACCTGTTTCTGACGTTCTCAGACTCCAGCACCGGCATCGGAATGTACGACGTGGTCTTCAGTACAGCGGCCGCCACCGAACCCAAACTCGGCCTGAGTCCTTCGTCTCTAACGCACACGGTCCTCGTCGGAGGCGAGGTCGCCGATGACCTCCTCAGCGTCGCGAACGTTTGCGTCGGCGTCCTGGACTACACGGTATCCGTGAGTGGCTCCTGGCTCGAAGTCTCGCCGACCGCCGGCTCGGTGACGACTGAGACCGACACCATCATCGTGAGCTACCCGCAAGCTCAGACCATGACGGCCGGCACCTACAACGCCACGATCACCGTCTCCGGCAACGCCGTGAATACCCCTCAGATCGTCGCCGTTCAGCTCAAGATCCAGTCGGTCAAGCCTGATTTCGACGGTGACGGCGACGTCGACCAGACGGACTTCGGACACTTGCAGGAGTGCATGTCCGGCTTCGCCGTTCCGCAAATCGATCCGGATTGCAGCGACACGCTGTTGAACCCGGACGATGAATTCGTCGACGGGACCGATCTGGCGATCTTTCTCGGCTGCCTCAGCGGCTCGGGCGTCCGCGCCGACATGACATGCGCGGCACTCTATCCGTAAGTGCGACAACAGCCGGCCGTCGACGGCCGCAAACAGGGTTTGGGAACGCACGTCAACGGCCACAGGGGCCGCATCGTCGCTCAGAGCAGAGCTTGCGGGCCAATTCGCTTCTACCGACAATGCCCTGATGATAGGCTCAGAGCATAGGTCTTTGGCGATCCAGAACACGAGGTGAAGTCAACGACGAAACGATGTCGGAGACAGTGAATGCAATACCGCCGCTTCGGCAAGACGGAGATGAACCTGTCGGTGCTCACGTTGGGGCTCATGCGCTACATGAGCAAAGTCCCGGACAAGAGTGCTCGGGTCGTGCGGCGGGCGGTGGAACTGGGCATCAACCACCTTGAGACCGCCCGCGGCTACGGGGACAGCGAGGACCTGCTCGGTCATGCCCTCAAGAGCATCGATCGGAAAAAAGTCTTCATCACCACGAAAGTCGGGGTGTGCAAGACCTACGACGATTTCATGAAGCACTTCGAGACCAGCATGAGCAAGATCGGCATCGATGTGCTCGACAATCTCGACGTCCATGGCATCAACAACGAGGACAAGTTCCGGATGGCCATGGACGAGAACGGCACGCTGAAGGCCTGTCGCAAGCTCCTGGATTCGGGCGCCGTGCGGCACATCGGCTTCTCCACCCACGGCAAGACCGACGTTCTGCTCAAGACAGTCAATACGGGGTTCTTCGAGTCGATCAACCTTCACTACTACTGGTTCTACCAGGCGCATGCCGAGGTGATCGCCCGGGCGACCGAACTGGACATGGGAGTGTTCATCATCAGCCCCAACGAGAAGGGCGGCATGTTGTTCAAGCCGCCGGAGGTCCTGACTCGGCTTTCGGCCCCTTTCCACCCCATGAACCTGAACCAGCGGTGGTTGCTGAGCGACCCCCGCATTCACACGCTGTCGCTGGGCCCGGCCGTCGCCGAGGAACTCGACGCCCACATGGCCGTCGCCGACGATGTCGGGCCGTTGACCGATCAGGAGAAGGCGGCGCTTGGCAGTTGGGACGAGACGATCCGCGAGAGACTGGGGCCCGACTTCTGCACCCAGTGCGGCCAGTGCCTGCCCTGCCCGGAGTTCATCGATATCCCGGAGATCCTGCGTCTGCGCAACGCGGCGATCGGGCTGGAGATGAAAGACTACGCGAGTTTCCGCTACAACCTGCTCGACGGCAGCGACGATTGGTTCCACGGCTGGCCTGGAAGCCATTGCACAAGGTGCGGCGAATGTCTGCCCCGTTGCCCCGAGAATCTGGATATCCCGCGATTGCTCTTCGACGCTCACAGGCAGCTCAAAACGGGCATCGGCCGCCGGCTGTGGCAGAGACTCGTCCGGTAGGCACGGAGTCTTGATGTTCGTTCTGGTTCCCGGCGACGGAGGAGACCGTTAGCCAGAAGAGTCACAATAACGGTCCACGGCCGGTCCTGGCCGTCGACCCATTCCGCACTGTCTGGCCACGGATCACACGGATATCACTGATAAGGACTGAACGTCATCCCTCCATCCGTGTCATCAGTGCAATCCGTGGTTCTCCTCTCATCGTCAGCCCAGTAGGTCGTGCTCCGCACGACACCTTCTCAGACCAATAGACCAACAGACGATTATTCATTCATTCCTCGATCACGGCCTATCCTCCTCGTTTCCGCTAGCTGGAAAACGAACCTGCCCGTTTTCTGCGCCATACTCACGTAACTGTTTACCGTGTCGAAAATTGCCGGAAACGCTGGTGAACAACACACCCCTTCGCGCTCACGGGAAGCCGCCGATGTCACGGAACTCTTGAAAAAGTGACCGTCGGGCCGCGCTGACGGTAAACAGTTACATACTCACAGCGCGGGCCAGGTACGCATCCTTGATAACCTTGAGGTCTATACGG
>CAZTQK010000302.1:0-7833 GCA_964615635.1 uncultured Planctomycetales bacterium | reverse complement strand
CCGCTGATCGTCCTGACGCTAAGCACCCTGGCAGTCGAACGGTCCGCTCCCGTCGCCAGACCGGAACGACGAGTGCTTGCCGTGTGTCCTCGGAATGTCACAGGCGGTGATCGGTGGGGTGCTTGTGGACGTTTCTCGACCACGATGCTCTTTGGTTGAGGGCCGCGGGAGGGCGGTCCGGCTTAGGCAGTTGACGCTGAAACCAAGCTGTGGCGTATCGGCCTGATCATTCGTCGTTGTTTGAGCGATCGACGGCGGGCCAGGCAAACGTAATCAGTGCGCGCCCAGGAGAATCAAGCAGTAATCGCGCCCCTCGTGGGCAGTCCTATCGAAAGGAGAAACTCATGAACAGCACAAGGCCCCCCCTGTATCGGATGTCGTTGCGAAAACCGTTGACAGCCGCGCTCATTCTTGCCGCAATGACCTCATTGCTCATGGCCCAGGAGCCGTTGCGCGTGCGAAGAAACATCTTCGGCATGCACAACCTGAAGGACGGCGGGCCGGCCTTCGACGTCGGCATGGAATGGACGAAACATATGGCCGGACCCGGCTTCGTCTTCGATTGGGTGACCGACATCAACCCGTGGATCGAGAAGGCCTTTCAGCTCGGCCTGATTCCGTGCATCCGCGTCCAGGAATGCAACGGCGGCTGTACTCCCAATCCGGGCTATGCCGGCAACGTTGCGTGGGCGGTGCTCAACTACAAGATCGCCCATCCAGAGTATGCCGAACGCATCGTGTACCTCCAGCTCTGGAATGAGCCCAGCGATCCGCGAGACAGTGTGCCGCCCGACGTGTACGCCAACTACCTGATCGCCGCCCACAACGCCGTGCATCAGGCCGAAAACGACGCCGCGGCCGCACATCCAGGTCTCGGACTCGATGGAACACTCAAGACCATGACCCCCGGCCAGAACGGTCCAAGCTGGTGGACGCAGGCGGTGACCGCCAACCCGAACTGCAAGCTCGCGTTCGACGTATGGGGGACGCACCCTTATCCGGAGGCCACGCCTCCCCATTACAACCTGCACGACGGTGACATCTACATCGAAACCAGCAAGTCGATCGACAGCTACCTCATGGACCTCGATGTCATCGCCTCGCCACACGGCAATCCGCCGGTGTCGCGCCGCGGGTTCCCGGTGATGATCACGGAAACCGCTTACGGCGATCACCTGGGAATCTCCTACGAAGGCTGGCCAAAGACCAACCGCCAGATGGCCGCCGACTACAACGTCGACGCTTTCGGCGAGCGCTGGTACAAGTGGCCGGAGATCATCGCCGCGCCCCCGTTCATTCTGTGCAATTTCTCGTGGGAGGCCTTCGCCTGCGTGCAGGGCGGCAGCGGATCGGTCGAAAGCAACGGCGACGGCGTGGATGAGCCGACCGCTCCGTATCTGCAGTACACCGCCGTTCACGATCTGCGGCTTTCGCTGGAAGGAGCTCCGCCGTCCGGCCGAAGCATGGCGCCCGCCCGCCTGACTCCCTTCCGCGGCTCGGTCGGGACGATCACCGGGACGATCACCCGCGCCGACACCAGCGCCGTGATCGCCTGGGCCACGGTCTTCACGGACGGCTATGAGTTCGGGCACGTGTCCATGTACGACGGCGTCTACGAGGTGCACGATGTTCCCGTCGGCACGTACACGTTGTCCTGCTCGAAGAACGGCTATGCGACTGGCAGTCAGCAGATCACCGTCAGCGCTAGCCAGACAACGACCGCCAACTTCGCCCTCACGTACATGGGCAAGGTCTCGAAGGGTCTCTACTTTGTTGACACCTTCAACGGCGACTGCGGCTGCAGCGGCTGCAACCTGTCGGCCACCTATCTGGGCCAGTCGTTCACCACGCCGTCGGACGTGTACTTCATCAAGTATGCAGCCTGCAAACCCAACGTGGACAATGTGTCCATCCGATTCAGCGTTCGGCAGGGCAACGACCCCAATGGCCCGCAGATCGGTCCGTACATGACCACCACACTCGAACCGGGCGTCGGCGGCAACATGATCGGCGGCGAATGGCCGGACGGGCAGGAGCCGCAGGTGCTGCCGAACACGCAGTACACCCTGCGCATCGAACGCACCGACGGCGCCAGCCAGTACTGCTATGCGAGCAACTGCAACCCCTACTCCGGCGGTCATGCGTGGATCGGCGGCACCGCCCAGACCGGCTGGGATTTTTACTCCTGCATGCGCGGCCTTACCCAGCAGGTAGCGGTCGTGACCGGCACGATCGCGGGCACGGTCCTCGACTCGTCGAGCAATCCGATCTCCGGGGCCACGGTGTCGACCAGTCCCGGCGGATACTCGGCCACGACCAACGCCAGCGGCCAGTACACCATCTCCAGCGTGCCGGTCGGCACCTATAGCGTGACCGCCTCCAAGAGTGGGTACACGCCGCAGACCGTCACCGGCGTCGTCGTCCAGCAGAACCAGACCACCACGGTCAACTTCAGCCTGCCGCCAGGCCCGACCACCGGAAGCATCGCCGGGACGGTCAAGGACAACTCGAACAACCCGCTCTCAGGCGCAACGGTCCAGACGACCAGCGGCGGTTACAGCACAACGACTGCAAGTGACGGCACATACACGCTGGCAAACGTCGCCCCCGCCACCTACACGGTTCAGGCCTCGAAGACCGGCTATCTCGCCCAGCAGCAGATCAACGTGGTGGTGACAGCGGGACAGACGACGACGGTCAACTTCGCACTGTCGCCGGAGGCCCCGTTTGGAGGTATCGCCAACGGTAACATGGAAGGTGGGAGCTTCAACGATCCTGACGCCGACCACAAGACCGCCAACTACTGGCACCAGTACACGCTTTCAGGCTTCTCCAAGTCGAATGTCACCTGGCTGGGCAGCGGAGCCCACTCGGCCAACTACGTGCAGGATTTCTGGGAGGCGAATTGGGTGTCCGGCATTTACCAGCAGGTGCCCAATGCACAGGTTGGCTTGGATTACCAGGCGACTGTCTGGGTCAAAGGGAGCAGCACGGACGTGCTGTTCTGGGTAGGCATCGACCCGACCGGCGGAACCAATGCCTCATCGGCGAACATCATCTGGAGCAATCAGTCGCCGCCCGGCACCACCTGGACACAGATCAGTACCCAGGCCACGGCCTCGTCGAGCACCATCACAATGTTCGTGGCGGCCCAGAACCCGACGGCCGTGAACCGCAACGCATACATCGACGATGCATCCATGGTCGAGCTGGGGGCACCCGTGTCTCCGACCATCGCGCTATCGCCAACCACACTGTCACCCTCGTGCTCCCAGGGAAGCAATGCCGCCAGCCAAACGTTCACGGTTCAGAACACCGGCGGCGGGGCGCTGAGCTACACCATCAGCGATAATGTGACTTGGCTTGACTGTTCGCCGGCCGGCGGAACCAGCACCGGCGAGGCTGACACCATCACAGTCACCTATACCACCTCCGGTCTGTCGGCAGGGACGTACAACGGCACCATCACGGTCAGCGATCCGAACGCGACCAACAATCCGCAGACCATCGCAGTGACCCTGACGGTCAACGCCTCCAAGTTGACCGCGGCCGAGGACTTCAACTCCATGCCCAGTTGGACATCCTCGTTCAATGCCTCCTGGGGCGGCTCGGCCACCTGGTCGATCGTCTCCGGGGGCCAGGCGGGCAACTGCCTCCGAGCAACGCGGAGCAATACCGGCTCTTCGGCCAAGGTGAAGGTCTACGACATCACTGCCGGCCAGAGCTACACCGTTCGCATCTACATGAAGTGTGCGAGTTCGACATCCGGCTACTGGCGCGAGTGTGCCTACAAGTTGGGCACGTACACGGCCCAGGACTTCGACAACAACTCGGGTACCTGGACGATGATCAAGAAGTTCTCCAACACCGGGACGAACGGTAACGGGAACACCTGGACCCAATACACCAAGACCTTCAGCAGCGGCAGCAACACCAAGGTCAGCGTGGGCTTCAAGACCGGCAATTCCTCCGGAACCAGCCCGACCATCTATTGGGATACGCTACGAATCGAGTGATTTCTCTTCCGGAGAGGTGCGTGCGGTGTGCGCGCACCTCTCCGCCGATATCCTTTCCTTCGCACCCCGACGGTGCCCGCGACGCGGGCGTACGTGTTTCGCGTGCAAGAGAGCGGGTCAGGCAAGAAGAGCCAGACCCGGGCCCGCTGAACACGTCCTCGCGGGCACCATGCCTTCACATCGACAGTCTCGGTTCTGCGGGTCTTGTCCCACCTCCACAGTGTCGATCCTCTTGCCCCGGCAGTGAGAGTCGGCGATCATGCCTGCCAAGTGATGAACCCCCCGTTCATAGGAGGATGCCGACGATGGCACGGATCCGGGTCTTCTTCTGCATCACGTTTCTGCTCTCAACCACGCTCGCTGCGGTCGCCCAAGATCTCGAGAAGGGCTTTGCGAACCCTCCAGACAGCGCCAGGGCGTGGACCTACTGGTGGTGGCTGGACAGCAACGCCAGCAAGGAAGGCATCACTCGCGACCTGGAGGAGATGAAGCGCCAGGGGATCGCCGGCGCGCTGGTCTTCGACGCGGGCGAGGGCAAGGGATCGCCCGTTGGGCCGAAGTTCATGAGCGACGCGTGGCGAGATCTGTTCAAGCACGCGGTGCGCGAGGCCGATCGGCTGAAGATCGAGCTGAGCGTCAACCTGTGCAGCGGCTGGAACGCGGGCGGCACCTGGGTCACGCCCGAGCACGCGGCCAAACGACTGGTGTGGTCATCGGTCCAGGTGCAGGGGCCCGGCGCCACTACGCAAGAATTGCCCAAGCCCGAAACGAAGGAGGACTACTACCGCGACGTCGTGGTGATTGCGTATCCCGGCGCAGGCCGGCCGGCAGAGGCGTCCCCGTTGAAGCATTGGGAGATCAAGGCCGCCCGGGTGTATCTCAGACAGCAGCCCGAGACGCTCCACGAGGAGGACCTGGAAACGCCGGGCGACCGCGACTGCCAAAGCAGCCAGGTGGTTGACCTCACCAAACACATGGATGCCGGCGGCAAGCTTGTCTGGGAGGCCCCGGCCGGCACATGGACTGTGCTGCGGTTCGGCTACACCCTGCTGGGGGCCAAGACCAGTTGCGCCAGCCCGGGCTCGCAGGGGCTGGAGATCGACTTCTTGAGCACAGCGGCGATGGACATGCACTGGACGCAAACCGGGGCCAAGATGTTCGACGACGCCGGACCGCTATTGGGCAAGACACTCAAGTACGTCCACGACGACAGCTACGAGGTTACCAGCCCGTTCCCGGCGCAGCTCAACTGGACGCCCGAGTTTCGCGATGAGTTCGGCATCCGCCGTGGCTACGACTTGCTGCCGTACATGCCCGTGCTGGCCGGGAAGATCGTCGACACGCGGGAGGTGTCCAACCGTTTCCTGTGGGACTACCGCCGAACGATTGCCGACCTCTTCGCCGACGGCCACTATCGACGAATGCGCGACCTGGCCCAAAAGCACGGCGTGGGCACCCATCCCGAATCAGGCGGGCCGTTCTGGCCCTGCATTGACGCACTGCTGAACGAGGGGATCAACGACGTGCCCATGGGCGAGTACTGGAAACGTGCGCCGGAGAAACCCGACGGCAGAATCTACTGGTCGGACAACTACCACATCTGCGATACCGTCAAACAGGCCGCGAGCGCCGCCCATATCTATGGCAAACCGGTGTGCCAGGCGGAGGCTTGGACCTCGATGGGACCGAACTGGGAAGAGGACCTCTACGATCTGAAGGACATCGGCGACAGGGCGTTTTGCGCCGGACTGACTCGCAACATGCTGTGTTTCTACGTGCATCAGCCGAGGCTGGACATCCTGCCCGGTTACCAATGGGAAGGGGCCGGCACACATTTCGACCGCAACGTGACCTGGTGGAACATGTGCCACGCCTGGCTCAAGTACCTGGCCCGCTGCCAGTACCTCCTGCAGCAGGGGCTGTTCGTGGCCGACTTCTGCTACTTCTATGGCGAAGGTGCGCCCAACTACGTCCCCGCCAGGACGCACATGCGGCCGCCACTGCCGACGGGCTTCGACTGCGACACGATCAACGCCGACGTACTGATGAATCGCATGAGGGTCAAAGACGGCCGTCTCGTTCTGCCTGATGGTATGAGTTATCGCTATCTCGTGTTGCCGCACTGCTCACCGGCAACGATGTCCGCGAAGGCACTGGGCAAGGTCAAGGAACTGGTCGAGGCCGGGGCAACGGTGATCGGCCCCAAACAGCAGCGAGCCCCCGGCCTGACCGATTATCCGAACTGCGATCAGGAAGTGCGGAGACTGGCCGATGCGCTGTGGGGCAATCAGAAAGAACAGGAGCGAAGAGTCGGCAAGGGACGCGTGATCTCAGACGGAAGCCTTCGCGATATCCCTCTGACTGACGGTCTGAAGCTCGATTTTGAATACTTGAGCGAACGGAAGGATGCTGTTCTGGACCACATCCACCGCACTGACGACGGCGTTGACATCTACTTCGTCTCCAACCAACTCGATCGGTCCGAGTCGGCCGAGTGTCTGTTCCGTGTGGCGGGCAAACGACCCGAAATCTGGGATGCGGTCACCGGGGAACGTCGCGATGCGACTGAGTGGCACGTTGCCGAGGGCCGGACGGTCATGAACCTGGAATTTGCTCCCCGGCAATCGCTGTTCGTGCTGTTCAAAAAGGCGGCGGGAGGCGAGGGGCGCGGGGTGGGGGACCAAGGGAGCAAGAGGACGAACTTCCCCCCCTTCGTGGTTGCTCAGGAAATCACCGGGCCTTGGACGGTAAAGTTCGACCCGAAATGGGGTGGTCCGGAGTCTATCGTGTTCGACAGGCTTGTTGATTGGACGACCCGGCCGGAAGAAGGCATCAAGTACTACTCCGGCAAAGCCGTGTACGAGAAAACGTTTGACCTGCCGGAATCACTGCGCCAGCGTGGCAAACGAGTCTACCTCGATCTGGGCAAGCTCAAGAACGTGGCCGAGGTTCGCTTGAACGGCAAGGATCTGGGTGTGGTCTGGACGGCCCCGTGGCACGTGGAGATCACTGATGCTCTGCAACCGACGGGCAACAAACTGGGGATCGACGTCGTCAACCTCTGGCCGAATCGACTGATTGGAGATTCGAGGCTTCCGGAAAACAAGCGGCTGACGGTCACGAACGTCAAGAAGTTCAAACCTGACTCCCCGCTGATGCCGTCCGGCCTGCTCGGGCCGGTGACTCTTCAAGCGCCGGAGAGGTGAGGACATGGCAGCACACATCGGGATCGTCGCCTGCAGCGCCGAGGGAGCTGCGCTGTGCTATCGGACCATCTGCGCGGAAGCTCCACACGACATGGGCGAGCACTGTCACCCCGAGATCACGATGCACACCCACCCGCTTGCGTCATACATGATCCCCATTCGCGCCGGTCGCTGGGAAGAGGTCGGCCGGCTCATGCTCTCATCGGCGCGCAAAGTGGCACAGGCAGGGGCGGACTTCGCCGTCTGTCCTGACAATACAATCCATCAGGCATTTGACTTCGTGAACCGCGAATCTCCGATCCCGTGGCTGCATATCGCCCGAACCGTGGCTGAAGAAGCGAAACACCGAGGTTTCCAGCGGCTCGGCATTCTTGGCACCAAGTATCTGATGACAGGCCCGGTGTACCCGCACGCCTTGCGGGAATGCGGCATCGCATCGGAGATTCCTGATGAGAGTACTCGTGAGCGGATCGACGAAATCATCTTCAAGGAACTCGTCAACGGCGTGTTTCCGGAGCAATCGCGGCTCCACTTCTACGACGTCATCGAACGACTGCGGGACCGGGGCTGCGACGCCGTCGTACTGGGTTGCACGGAGATTCCGTTGATCG
>CAZTQK010000301.1:0-7867 GCA_964615635.1 uncultured Planctomycetales bacterium | reverse complement strand
TTCGTTTTGCGGGCCGGGACGCCTCTGTTTGCGGCACCGGACGCCCACTTTAATTTTTTCCCGAAACACCCTTTCATGTCAAGGCTTGTTTTTTCAAAATCAAAGTTTTTTTTTTGGGGGGGGGGGGGTAATTTGCATCATCATGACCATTGGGCTGTTAGACCTCCAGTCTTTTCGGAGCATGAAGCGGAGAGGCTGAGTTTTTGCCCGGCCATCGTCTCACAGGTTGCGCGGCTGGCCCTTGACCGACGGGCCAGGGGTGGTCGCGAGCGGGAAGGCGCGGTGACGTCGCCGCGAGTCGGCCACCGGCCATGCCGCCCTTCTCGGGACGAAGGGTATTCGCGTCGAATCGAACTTGCTTCGGCGACATATCCCCCAGATTCATAGAGCCCCAACCTCAACAGCTTGCCGATCTTCACTGGTTTGCCCAGGTCTGGCTTCCTTTGGCGCGAGAGGCTGTCAATGCTCAGCGATCCGCCAGACAAGCCTGGTGGACTTCTACCCGAGCAGGGTCCGGGCTCGCGGACCAATATCACTGGCTTCTTAGGAGAAGGGAAATGAGCATTCTTGTGGTATCTGCGATAGCGGACCAATCGGACCCGGGGCACAATCACGCGCCGACCGCTATCTGGCGGTGGTACCGCTCGGCCTGGGCGGGGGTGAGCGACCGCCACAGCAGGAACCGCTTGCGAAGCTCGGTGAGGAAACGGCGGTTGCCGCGGATCCAGGAACTGTGCGGTCCGGCCTCGCGGCGCAGCGAGATGCGCACCTCGTGAATGCTCGGGTCGCTGCCCGGCCGTATCTCCAGCTCGACCGTCTGCATGATGCCCAGGTCGAACGGAGCGAGCCAGATCTGGGCGACAAGCCCACGGCCGCCGGTGCCCGCGTCGGCAAACGGCTGAATCGCCCCGCAGGTGAACCGCCCCAGCGACGACTCGGTGTGCGACGCCAGCCACTCCCGCAGATACACCAGCAGCGGAGCTGCGTCGCGACCGTGAACAGTGAACGGCAGCAAGACCGCCATCTCGTCGCCCTGCGGCACCGGCAGCTTCCAGGTGCTTTCGCTGCCGGGTGCGGCGATTCGAGTGGCCTTCCAGGCCGGCCACAGAGAAGACAGCAGCACGACCGCCATCATCGCCACCTGCGTCCACACCGCCGCCGCGCTGGAAAAATTCAGGTTGATGCCCGGAATCAGGTCGAACCGGGCGGCGACGGTGCCCAGCCCCTGGCCGAGAACAAAACCGCCCACCACCCCGATCGTGCCATACGCCGCAGCCTCGGCCACGAACAGGGCTCCGACGTGCAGCGGGGCCAGCCCGACCGCCATCATCGTGCCAATCTCGCGCTGTCGTTCGTAAACCGAACTGAGCATGGTGTTGAAAATGATGGCCGCGCCGATCAGGAGCGGCACGATCACCGAACTGAAACCCTGGAGCGTGGTCAACTCGGCCATGGCGCACAGCACCACTCTCCCATCGGCGTTGGCATACACCGGCTGACGAAAGCTGACGGCCACGTCATCCGCCAGCGCCATCGTGTCCCGCGGGTCGCGGGGTACGATCACAATGGACCGCAGGCCGGCGTCAAAGTCGGAGGCCCGATCGGCCCGGATGATGACGAACTGATCCGGCGAGATCCCATGGTACTGGTCGGTCTGCGGTGAACCGGTCAGGTCGGCCGCTGAGTCAGCACTGTCGATGAGGTCGAGCTTCGACTGGAGCAGCGTCGGATCCGGGTCCCACTGGATGTAGCGAGAATAGTCCAGCGGCGCGTACACCCGCCCGTTGAAACCGGTCAGCGACAGCATCCCGCGATCGTCCATGATGCCGGCAACCGTGAACCGCGAGCCGAGCATCTCGACGGAATCTCCCTGCCTGGCGCCGATCCGCTCGGCGACGCTGCTGCTGATCAGTATCGCGTCCGGCGAGGCGGCGAACGCGGTCATGCCGTCGTCTCCTGCGAGTCGATCCATCCCCAGCAGCACGGCCTCCCGCGGATCGATGCACGAGGCCGCCAGCACCAGCGCGTATCCGCCGCCCGGCCCGTCGAGCCTGAAGGTTCGCGGGGCCTGCGTTGTCAGGCTGTTGTACGTGATCCACCAGTGACCGAGCACTTCGGCCCGCTCGCGGTAAGCGGTGCTGAGATAGTCCAGCGTCCACGCGGGCATGGGGTTGCAGCTCATTCGCTGAATCATGATGGCGCTGCGCGCATCGTGACCGCCGTCCAGACGCGTCATTTCGTAGTGCAGCGGATGAAGCTTCATACCGCTGCCGGTGAAACTCATCATGAGGAATGCGAGCAGAACCAGCGTCGTGAGGGTCAGGGCGGTGCGCATCTTCCGGCGGCGCATGTTCGCGATTCCCAGCAGCATCGCCCGGTTCAAAACCGCGAAGCGGCGGAAATCGCTCGTCGACGAACCGGCCGCATCGCCTTCCGCTGAAGACACGCCCTGGCGCAGGTAGCGAAGCTCGATATGAAACCGCCCCAGCACGATGGCGATGACCAGGATCGACAGAAAGAGAATCACGAAAGCCAGCAGAATCGTCACCGGGGTCAGGCTGACGCGGAAGGCCGGGTGAAACAGGGCGATCAGCGCGACCATGATGACGAAAATCAGCGTGGAACCGCCGATCTGGCGGTAGATGCCCGTCGCGGCGATCAGCAGACGCTCCAGGAAGTATGAAAACGGCACCAGGCACACGAGCATGAGCAGAACCGCATGGATGGTGTCGTCGGCCGCCGAGCGGGTGAGCTGATATACGCGGGCCTGCTTGGCCAGTGCCCGGGCGGTCTCCCGTGCCGCCGCCGCTCCATCGCCGGCCGTCAGAGCTTCCTCGGCGGCGGCGAGTTCCTTGCAGCTTTCATCATGCCGCTCGCGAAGATACGGATCGATGACACCTGTGCCCTCCAGCCGGGCCATACGGTCGGTATTCAGCAACGCGAAGTCTCGCGCCGACGTCAGCGCGACCGGTTCAGTCTGTCGCCAATCCAGCGGGAAGCCGCGCCCCTCGGGCTCATCAGGGCTGGCGTTGAGCGCCAACATCCGCCGTGCCGCGGTGCCGCGCGCGACCACCAGCTGCCAGCGGTCCACGTCGGTCGGCAGAAAGACGGAGAAGGCTCCCTCATCGAACGCGAAGTTCCATGCCCTCGGCTCGCTGCCCCGCGCCACTTCGACCGGCACGACCTTGTCCAGGTCTTCGAGATAGCGCATATCGTGAAGCCCGAACAGGCCGATCTGCGCGCACTCGAACATCTCGCCGCGAAGGTTGATCCGGTCTTGCATGCGTGCGTGACCGGTCGCCGGGGTGTCCCACTTGCCGAGGCGGGTCATGGCCATGTTCACCCGGCCGAGGGCGTCGAAGCAGTAGACCTCGGACCGCAGCGGAGCCCATCGCACCTTCTCGGGCAGAATGTCGTCGATATCGAACCGCCCCTCCCCGTCGGTCATCACCACGATGGCATCCCGAACGCCGATGCCTCGAACTCCGAACGATTTGGTGCCCAGATACGACTTGGCATAGAACACGGCATCGGGTATCCCCAGATCGAGCTGACCTTCGCCGGGCGCGGGCATCGCCGCGATACCCCCCCAGCGGCAGAACCGGCGACTCAGGGGGCTTCGGGTCGGCGGCATCGGCCGGCGCACCACCTCGTCGATCAGCGCCCCGCACATTGCGATCTGCGGGGTGAGTCGGTCGAGATTCATGCGCTCCGGCGTATCCATCGGCGTGTCGACGTGCAGCCGCATGTCCTGCGTTGTAGCCATCATCATGCCAAGGCAGCCCGCGGCGACCGCGGCGTCGATCCCATTGACCACCGGGGCCGGCAAATCGCTCTGCCAGTGGCGGCGGCCTTCGGCGGCATCATCCAGATACGTCTGTCGAATCTCGGCGGGCAGACTGATCCGTGCAACGGCGTCGCGAAGCCACTGGCCATAGCCGGCAAGGCGATTCTGAACGAGCAACTCGCTCAGATGGCTCTGGGCGAAGGGAGCAAACTGCCGCCCATGCGAACTCAGTTCCAGGCTGATGAACAGAATCGGCCGAGAGGCGCCACCCGCCTCCAGACCGGCGGTCCGCATGACGTCCAGGTCGACGCGACGCCGCTCCAGACGCCCCGTTCGATCGGCGATCATGCGATCCAGCCTGCGTTGCACGTCGGGCAACAGGTCTCTGAGCAGGCCTATGTTGATCTCGCCTGGTTCGTCCTGATGAAGCTGGCGCTGAAGGCCAAGCATCTGAACGCGGCGCTGATTGAGCGCGGTCAGTGCCGCTTCATCTTCGCCGACCTTTCGTTGCTGCCGGGCTTGCTCCTGCAACTCGCGGATCTGGCGCTTGACCTGCCAGATAACGTGCTCATTGCGGAACCGCCGGTTCGCCCAGCCGGTAACCACGCCGAGCGGCTCGGGTACCGCCAGCCTCTGCCGATATCCGCTCAGCCACCGGAGTTCCCGCTCTTCGGCAGCCAGCGAACTTCCCAACACGGCCTGTGTGTCGGTGAGCGACTTCATCAGTTGTCGCGAGGCGGTAAGCTCGAACGTGTCGCCGCAGGTGAAGACGGCCAGGACTCCGTAAGCGGGCGGGCGAGCGGCCAGCCCGCGCACCAGTTGCAGCAGAACGGCCGGGTTCACAGCTTGCTCGGCGCCGAACGCCAGATCGGGAACGGCACAGGCTGCATCATATCGACAATGCAAGACCGTAACCGCACCGCCGTCATCCGGCCTGGCCGATGGAACGTACCCGATGAGGTTGTACACCGTTCGTGGCTGCCATTGCACCAGCGAGCGAACCCTCAGCTTGAGGCCGTCGGTTCGACGCAGACGGTCGCTCAGCGCCGCGTCATGCACGTAGAACCGCGGGAATGGCACGGACGCATACATGTACTTGCCGTTGGCCTGCGTCCACGATGTCTGTTCCGGGCGGAGAAACAACACCGCCAGGGCCCCGTGCATGGCCGCATATTGCCAGCGATCGCGCGTGTTGAACTCCATGACCGCGATGCGCCCGGACAAGCGATTCACGGGAAGCGTTTCCAGCTTCCCTTCTCCGATGTACACCGCCTCGCCCGCCAGACCCTCCGGCGGCGTGACACAGGGATTTGCCCCATTTGGCCAGAGCGGATAGATCGGCACCGACGGCTCGTCGTCGATCTGAAGGCCGGCGTTGTCCGTCACGGGTACCGCCAGTTCTACCGGCCCGCGCCAGATGTGCGAGACGCCGGCCGCTCTCATCTGCGACTCGATGTAGTCAGCAGTTTTGTCGCAACCGGGCTGGCCGGCGAAGCGCGAGCCGAACGAGCAGATACGGCCGTGGTCTTCGAGGAATCGCCGGCGAACGATACTCGCCGCATCAGCGCCGACCGGCCAGTTGCCATCATCCGCGGCCATCAGGCAAGACGCACCGACGACAACGACAAGCCCCGCAACTGGCAACCGGCTGATCATAGAATTCCACCATCCACGGTTAACGATCCGGCAGTATATCACAGCACAAACTAGGCAACGAATGGGTGCCCCATCCTCGCCGCCGCGAGGGTGGGGTCGCGATGATGGATTCCGCTGAAAAACCCGTCGAGCACGACCGATGGGTCACGCTGGCGCTGTCGAGAAAGCGTTTAGCAGGGTGCGGATCGGGGCTTTTTCAGCAGAATCGATGATGACTCTGCCGAGAAAGGCGTCGAACTGGACGAAAGACCAACTCCGCCCTTGTCGGAAACGCGGGCCCGCCCCGCCTTGTCCCAAGGCGTACGTGTTTAGCGTGCTGGGGTCTGGCTCTTTTTGCCCCAATGCGGTTCGCGGTGCAATTGAGCGAGGTTGGCTCCGTCGGGCGGGACTCGTCGGCGACAAGAAGACGGCAAAAAGTGCCTGACCCGCTGTCTTGCACGCTAAGCACGTACCCCAAGGCGGGGCGCATGTCCTCCAAAACCCATCGCGTTTGCCCGCCGAGTCTGTCACCGACTCGCACGCTCGTCATCCGGCCGCCGGGTGCGTGACAGTTTAGGCGGCTCTTTCAGAACCCCGAGCGTGAGCGAGGGGCCCTTGACCGATTTCCATAAGCGGTCAAGGGCAAGCCAGGCCGCAAAGCGGCCACTACCATATGGGGGCCGCTCCTTTACAGTCGCGGTTCTGAAAAAGCCATAGAGTTACCCCGCCTAGACTGTCACGGACCCCCGCCAGCCATCGATGGACATTCGTGGCCGGGGGGACTATGATGCGACATGTCTTGGTGCTCCGCCGGTCCTGTCGATTCCAAGCGACACCGTCAGTCGTCTCGATTGAACCGATGGGCCGGTCTTCGCTGGGAGCCCGAATATGAGCTGCCCGTCAACAGTCATCGCCATATTCATGCTTGCCCCGCTCTGCGTGAAGCTCAGCAATGCAGAACTGTCGCCCCAGATAACCTCAAGGTGCCGATCACGGAACCGCTGTTCGAGGGGCTGGGGCCAGGTACGAGAAGCCGCCAGTGTTCTGGCGGGAATCCTTCTTTGAGGAGATAGCATCGTGAAGAAGAAACTGAAGAAGATCATTGTGGTCGTGGTAGTCATCGTTGTGGTTCTGGTGGTAGCGGTGGTGCTCGGGATCGATCGCATCGCTAAAACCGGCACCGAAGTGGGGGCAACCTACGCCCTCGGCGTTCCCACTACACTCAACAGCGCGGACATCGGCATCCTTCAGGGGCGAACCGAGTTACAGCAGCTCCAGGTGAACAACCCCGAGGGCTTCGAGAGCCCGCACTTCCTCAAGCTCAATCGCGGGGCGCTCAGCGTGTCACTCGGGTCTCTGACCAGCGACTTGGTCGAGGTGCCCGAGTTCACACTGGACGGAATCGAGCTCAACCTGGAAAAGAAGGGCGCCCAGAGCAACTACCAGGTGATCCTCGATAACCTCAAGAAGTTTGAGTCCCAGGCGGAGAGCGAACCTGCCAAGAAGGAAACCAAGGAGGGCAAGCGGTTCGTCATTCGCGAGATTCTCATCAAGGACGTGAAGGTGCGGGTCAAGGTTGCGCCGCTGGGTGCCGACTTGGTCGACAGAACCATCCCCATCGACGAGTTGCGGCTGAAAAACGTGGGCAGCGACTCAGACAAGGGCGTCATGATCTCGGAACTCACCGGCACCTTGTTGAAGGCCATCATCCTCGCGACCGCCGAGAAAGGCGGCAACCTGATTCCCACCGACGTGCTCGGTGATCTGGATGGCGCCATGAAGAACCTGGCCTCTCTCAAGGATGTCGGGGCCACCCTCTCGGTCGGGGTGGGCGACGCCGCCAAGGAGATCGGCGCAGGGGTCCAGCAGGCGACTGAGCAGCTCCAGGAGGGCCCCAAGAAGGCGGCTGAGGAGGCACAGAAGGCCACCGGCGAACTCCAGGAAGGCGCCAAGAAGGCCGCCGACGACGTGGCCGGAAAGATCGGCGATCTGTTCAAGAAGCCTGAAGAAAAGAAGCCCGAGTGACCGCCCACGACCGAACCCTGGTCGCAGCCAGAGAGGCCGTCTTCGCCAACCGCAATTGAGACGGCGTGGCCCATCCTCGCCGCAGCGAGTTTGTTCTTCTCCTGCTCTCCTCTCCACCCTCCACTCTCCCGCGCAGCGCCGGGTGGGGTTGCGATGACAGATTGCGTGGGGACTTTCCTCAGAACGTTCTTCAGTGCCGCCGACGCCCTCGCCGGCGATTCTGGCCACCATGACCGCTGGCCCCAGAATCCCTTCTGGGGCCTTCTGGTCGAGAATTCCCATCCTCATTGCCGCCGAATGCGGAAAGGATTCCGCGGAGAGAGGTGGCCCGGAAAGTCTCTCGGAACGGGGACGCAGCTATCTCTCGAAACGGGGACGCAGCTAGTTTTCTGGTTGCCTTGACGCGGTTGTGGGGTTGGT
>CAZTQK010000300.1:0-7886 GCA_964615635.1 uncultured Planctomycetales bacterium | reverse complement strand
TCGGTCGCCGTTTTCGTTCGGGGGTCGAATTCGCCGGCTGGAGTACTGGTGTACCACTATACCAGTCAGCCGGACCATCACCCGCCTTCACTGCATTGTTGCGGAGGATCTGCTGACTGTCAGCCGTGACGCCTCTGCCGGTCTTGTCGGACTCATGAGCTCCTCGGCGTTTTACCTGGTGCTCCAACTGCCCCTCTTCTGGGTGAGTCTGGCAGCCCAGGTCAAGAGATGGCACGACCGAGGCAGATCAGGGTGGATGGTCCTCGTGGGATTGATTCCTGTATTCGGTTGGATCTGGGCATTCATCGAATTAGGCTTTCTCAAAGGAACGACGGGGCCGAATCATTACGGCGAGGATCCGCTAAAACGCGCTCATTTGAGAACACCACCATCCGACTCGGGGATGGGTATTCGAGCCGCATTTGTGACCGCCTCCGTTATCGGGGCGCTGACGCTGTTTCTGGCAGATAAGCTGCCCTTGGATCACTTCGTCCGCCCCGCCGTGCCTGTCCTGCTCGACACGGTTTGGATGTCCATCCACGTACCGGTCATCATGGTCTCGTATGCCGTTCTGGCGATTGCCTTTGTGATCGCCCACGGGCAGATGATTGTGCTGGCCGCAACTCCCGAACGTTCGCAACTCGTGAAGACCATCGATCGCCTGCACTATCTTTACGTCCTCGCCGGGTCATTTCTCCTGCTCATCGGGATCGTTACCGGCAGCATGTGGGCGGCATCGTCCTGGGGCCGGTATTGGGGGTGGGATCCCAAGGAAGTCTGGTCGCTCGTCGCATTGCTGGCCTATCTGACCATCCTCCACGTTCGCGTGAGCCGCGAGAGAATCCCCGCCTGGATGCATACTATCGCTCTGTTGCTTGGTGCGGCCGTGTTCGGGATTATCGCGGTCAGGTTGGCCCCGCTGAGCATGATGCGATGGCTCGGTCTGGTCTCGGCAGCGGCCGCTGTGATCGTCTGCGCCCTCGCCAGGGGGCCTTTGGCCGACGCGGTGAAGAGCATAGTGGCCTTCTGGCTGATCATCATGACTTACGTGGGCGTCAACTTCGTTCTCGGCACTGGCCTGCACAGCTACGGATTCGGCACCGGTGCAGTCGTTTACTACCTGTTCCTTCTCGGCACCATCGACCTGATACTGGTCCTCGTGTGTGTCGGCGTTCACCAACTGAGGTGCTATCTCGGACCGGCGTCTGCCCCGAGCGCCGCCCGTTCACAATAACCAAACCAACACGAAGCGAGGTCTCCTTAATGCAGCATGCGACTCAACACCAATGTAACGGGTTGTACCCAGGCTCGTCGTCCACCAAATGGAGCCGAACGCGTCGACGGACGCCGCCGGCGCTGCACTCTCTGGCGGTGATGGTTGTTCTGGTTGTGACGAGCACGATGGCTCGGTCTGCGCCGACGCGCCAGACCGACACCGTCCGGCCGGAGCGTTGCCTGATCCGCATTCCACAGGCTGACGAGCGTGACGCCCCCGGCATCGATTTCGGCCGGGGACCGTGGACCGATGCCGCCGTCATCAGCGGCTTTCTACAAATGGGCGGATTGACGATGTCCTCGCTGCCGACGTGGGTGTACCTTTACTACACGCCCGCGACGCTGTGGGTCGGCTTTCGCTGTGAGGGGACGCCCGGCGACACGCTCAAAGCACAGTTCACGCAACGTGATGAGAAAGTCTGGCGCGACGACAGCGTCGACGTGATACTCAAGTATTTGGGCGAGCCGGAAAAAACTGCGCATGTTTCCGTCAACTGCGCCGCAGTGGTGTATGACGCTCTCGGCGAAGATGCTTCCTGGAACCCCGATTTGACCGTGCAGACGGCCAAGGACAGCAACGGGTGGTCGGCCGTGATCGGGGTTCCGTTCAAGCCGCTGGGCGTATCTGCTCCAAAGGATGGTGGTGAGTGGTCCGTCAACTTCTGCCGGAGCACCTCTTCGCGGCAGTTAACCTGTTGGGCGCCCGTTCTGAAATCCTATGTTGAACCCGCTCGCTACGGGCGCGTGGTTTTCGGCGGGCGGCGGACCTCAGCCGCACAGATGCGCCGAATCGATCCGGTGAGCATCGGCCGCAATAATCCCTTGGTTGTCTGCCCGACAGGCAGCACCTTCCAAGTCACTGGCTATGACATTCGAGAGTGTCCGATTTTCGAAAAGCGAGGACCAATCAAGGCGGACGGCCGGCTTGAGTATGTTCTGGCTGAAGACCGTGTTCGCTCGGTCAGCCTGGCGGTGGTCGACGGCACCGGCAGAGAGTTGCTCTGCGGCTCATACCCCATGCAATCACCGCAGGTCTCCGATCGTACCAAGGCCATCGCAACCCGCTTCGACGAAGCGACCCGCATGCTGACGAAGTTCACGGCCGAGGCCCGCGCCAAAGCCGAGCCGATCCTGGCGAAGGCTCGGCCGCTGGTCGAGCAAGCCACGAAGCTGGCTTCCAGACCGGAAGCCTACTCCGCCGAAGACTGGCAACGGCTGGCTTCCACGATAGATGATTTGGCCATGCAGCTTGACGGGGTAACCTGCCATGCCCGCATGCTCGCGAAGCTGCCGGATGCCGACTTCGCCGTCGGTCTTGAGAGCTCCATGCAGAAGGTGATGATCAAAGACCACCCGTTCCAGGGTCATTTCGACGATCATTACGACCTATCACTGGCAAGAAACGAGCACGAAGGATTTCAGGTCGTGGCAATCCCGTTTGCTCGTGACCTGGTCGAGGTGACGGTAACCACCGGACTACTGAAGACGTCATCAGGTCTGGCGTTCGACGGCAAGGTTGAGGTCTCGCTGGTCGGGCACGTCGACGTTGCCGACAACCCTCCCTATGACGTCGACTACAAGGGCTGGTGGCCGGACCCGCTGCTCAGCTTCTTGCAGAAGAGCGATGTCAAGCAAGGTGAGCACGTGGCCTTCTGGATTGATGTTGCCACGCGTGCGGAAACGAAACCCGGTGACTACGAAGGCCCGCTGACCATCACGGCTCGCGGCACCGCACCCATCACACTCGGACTCAAGGTCCGGGTCTGGGATTTCGCTCTGCCCGACGGCACCCACTTGCGTAACGCCTTCACCTACAACGAAGGCCCAACCGGAAACTTCTACAAAGACAGATGGAACGACGAGATGAGGCACCGTTACTACGACTTCATTCTCGACCACCGGCTCAACATTGATCATCTCTATCGGCGGGAATCACCCGACATCAGCCTGCTCAAGTACGGGGCCGCCCGGGGGATGAACGCCTTCAACGTGGGCGGCGTTTTCCGAAGGGGAAAGGGTGACAAGGCCGACTCGGAGTTGACTGAATACCTGCGACAGTTGAAGAAGGCCAAGCTCTTCGACAGTGCCTACGTCTACGGCTTCGACGAAGTACGGAAGGAGAAATTTGGAGAAATCCGCGAGGTATTCGGCGAGATCCACAAGCGCTTCCCGGGGCTGGAGACCATGACCACGGCCGTCGACCCGTCATTCGGCAAGCGCAGCGGCCTTCGCGAGGTCGTTGATATCTGGGTGCCGCTGACCGACAGCTATGACATCGAAGAAGCACGCCGACTGCGGCGCGAAGGCCGGGAGATGTGGTGGTACATCTGCGTGGTGCCAACGCACCCTTATGCCAACTGGTTCATCGAATACCCGGCCATTGAGGCCCGTCTGCTCACCGGGGCGATGAGCTACAAGTACGAGGCCGGCGGGTTCCTCTACTACCTGATCAACCTGTGGGAAGTCAATAGGCGGCCGATCTCCAAGGGGCCGTACGCCGATTGGGACCCGGGCAGCCTGGTCAACGAGGAGAAGAAGTACACGGCCAACGGCGACGGCAGCCTGCTGTGCCCCGGCCCGGACGGGCCGCTGTCTACCATCCGCCTGGAGAACATTCGCGACGGCTTTGAGGATTACGAGTACCTCTGGCTGTTGCGGGACACAGCCCAACGCATACGCAAGCTGCCGCAGACCTCTGTCAACCGAGCTTTCCTGGATCGCACCACGGCGTTGCTGGCCGTGCCGGATAGCGTGGTAACGACAACGGTCAACTACACGCGAGACCCGCGGCAGGTGGCCGAGTTCAGAACCAGGCTGGCCGAGGCGATTCTCGAAGGGCAGGGCCTTCTGCGTTGACGAGAGTTGACACGAACGCGCTGTTCAGCGCGCGGAAGGGGCAGTCGCGGGCCGGGTGCTCGTGGCGCCAAAGTACTCCGGGTTTTGCTCGCGCAGCACACGCAGACCTTCCTGCCAGAAGGCAGACAGCGACGATTTGGCCGCGCCGCGCTGCGCGTGACGGGAAGAGCTGTTCTTCGGGTGGATGGTCACGCGAATGACCTCGCCGACCACTGTTGTGGCCTCGGCGAGTACCTTGCCATTGGGAGCGATGATCCGGCTGTGTCCGTGAGAGCCCTCGTCGGCGCCGCCGTCGCCGGAGTTGCAGTGGATGACGCTGATCTGGTTCTCCACCGCCCGGCCGATGACCTGGCAACGGTAGTTGTCCCATTTCTCCTGCGTTTTGGACTCGCAACTGAGGTAGATGCCGACCTTCGCCCCCGCCAGCACCGGAATTCGGAATATCTCCGGATAACGCTCGTCGTGGCAGATCATGAGTGTGCAGGGAACGTCATCCACCAAGAAGATGGCCAGCGCATCGCCTTCCTCGAAGAGCTCCGGCTTGACAACGTGCATCTTGGTGTAACGCTTGACCAGCCGGCCGTCCGGGCCGAACACGAACGCGCCGTTGTAACGCTTCCCGTTTTCGAGATATGCCGAGCCGACAACCGCGTAGATGCCGATTCTGCCGCAGGCCTCACGCACAATCTCCAATGCGGCATCGATCCGCTCGGCCGTCAGCTTGCGGACGATGTCGGGGCTATAGGTACTCAGCGAACATTCCGGAAAAACGACCAAGCGCGTGCCGGCAGCCGACTCGGCCTCCAGGGCCGCGATCGTCCTGCGGACGTTTTCAGAGATGTCCGCCGTATTCTCAAACAGCACGCAGGCCACCTTCATGGCATCCATGCTGGACGGCCGTTTGGTCACGTCGTCCGGTGCGGGCCATGCCGGCAAAGACAACGCGACACAGATACCCACGAAAACGCTTCCGATGATCAACCGGCACAAATTCTTCATACGGCCTCACGTTTTGGCGGGTGTAGCAACGCCCGGGCAATTCTCTACCGGCCGTCGGTCAGATTCAGTTCCAGCCGGTACTGCCACAGCACGCGCTCAATCCTGCAATCAAGGAGCCTGCAGTAGAAACGATAGGGTCCAACCCAGGGTATCACGGCCGAGCGGAAGCCGGCGGCCCGCAGGTCGGACATGCATCGGAACAGCAGCACGCGCCCGATGCCTTTGCCGCGGCACGGTTCCGTTGTGCCCATTGGTCCGAAGTTGCCCCATTCCTGGTTCATCGTCGAGTGCGCTGCGAAGGCGATGATTTCTCGATCCCTGATCGCCAGGTGCACGGTGGGCGGGCGGTTGGCCATGCCCATTCCGGTTTCGCACAACCAGCCTTCGCCGAACTGCCGAGCGAAGAACTGCTCGATCAGGTACCAGTCGCCGGTCTGGGCCCGACGGATCTCGATGCCCTCATCGGCCAAGGCCGCCTCCTCCTTGTCGGTGGCAAGATCGCGGTCGAGAAGACACCGCATGTTCGCGCGGGGTCCCTTGGATACGAAGCCGGCCGACTCCACAAAACAGACCGCCGGCGTGTATCGCGGATCGATTCCCGGCAGGAGGTAGTTCGTTGGAATGGTCATCAGCTCGCCCCCACGGACGCTTTTCGGTTTCCAGGCGTGGATCACGGCATCGAAGAGCTTGCGAGCCACTCCCTGGCGGCGGTGATCTTGTTCGACGGCGAAAAGCCCCAACCACGCCAAGCCGGCATCGGGCCGCAGAACGTGCTGCATGGCTCCGATCAGCCGCCCGCTGCGGCGGGCCAACAGCGTGTGATAGACATCACGCCCAGGATGGGGGTTGAAGAACAGTTTCTGGTGCAGCAGGTCCGGCGAGAAGCTGTCGTATTCGAGCGCCTGCGACAAGAACGGATGAAGCTCCTCCAAATCCTTAGGCGAGGCTTCAACAATCTGCAGCTCAGTGCCTGGCACGACGGGTCTCCGTGGGCCCTATCTCCCGCGCCGGTTCATTTCCTGACGCGCGAGAATCTCGATCGTTCGCAGCCGATCCTTGTAGGTATTGTATTGGTTGGCCTTGGCGATCGGCAGCGCGGCATCGCTGTTGCCCGACCAGCGGCGGCACAAGTACACCGGCGCCCACACGCGCCCGATCTCATACTGACGGCAGAAACGCAGGCCAACGGCATAATCCTCGCCATAGCTGACGTTCGGCAAGGGATGACGACGCAACAGGCTCGCGTCGAATGACCGGGGAGCGCCGAAGCCGTTGATCCGAAGCACGTTGTTGCGGCCGTTGTCGCGGGTCCACTCCCGATGATCGATCAGACCGGGGGGCAGTTCGTTCAGGTCGAAGTCAACCAGGCGGTACGAGCCCACAACCATTGCGTAGGGGCCCTTCTTGAGCTCGCCCACCATCACGGCCAGTGCGTTGCCATCGCTGTAGATATCATCGGAGTCGAGCTGCACAACGTAGCGGCCGCATCGGGTCGACGCGACGGCCTCGTTCCAGCAACCGCCGATGCCCAGGTCCGTTCGCGTCGGGATAACATGCACGACGCGCGGATTATCTGCCGCCAGGCCGCGAAGGATTTCCGTTGTTCGATCCGTCGAGTGATTGTCCACGACGATCACGTTGAATGGGAAAGACGCCTTCTGAGAAGCGGCGCTCTTGACCGCATCGGCAATGGTCTTCTCGCGGTTGCGAACCGGAATCACGACGCTGGCTTCGACCTCAAATCGCTCGGACGGCTGCGGCACAGGTTCGAACTTCGGCTCGAGGTAAGCTCCGATCCGCTTGAGATGCTGACTGGCGACTTCTTCCCGCTCCAACTGCACTTCAACGTTCCGTGGATCCACGTAGGCGAAGTGATCGTTGTGATGGTTGCGGCTCTCGTCTTCAACGATCGTATACAACGGCTCGGGAAGGCGTACCAACGCGCGATCGATCGACAGCTTGAGCCGCAGATCGTATTGAGCGGACCATCGGACGTCGGTCGGCAGGCCGTGGCGCTTCGCGACATCCTGCAGAGCATTGCGAGAAACCAATCGAAGCGAGCCGAACGCAAAATCGTCGCGGATGCTGCCGAATTGATAGTCCGCGTTCGGATGGTCTGAGACGCCCGACTTGCCGGCGACCGCGTAGTCGGCATAGACCATGCCTGCACCCGTGTGCTCGGCCACATCCATCATCCGTTCGAGCGCGAATTGCCCGAGGCGGATCTCGCTGTCGCCGTCCACGAACAGGACGTAGTCGCCGGTTGACTTTTCGATCGCCGATCGCAGGACCGGCCCGCCATCAGGCTGGTCGGTCGTGATTGCCTCAATCCCACTGGCCATCGCCGGACTTGGCGGCACAATGGCCACAACCCGATCCACGCAGGCCGCCTCGGCGAATGGGGCCACCAGTCTGCCCAGATCGCACTTGCCAGCCCGCACCAGAACCGTCATTTTTCCCATGTTAGTGTCCAGTTCGCCATTCGATAGACGGCCATCCGTCAACACATAAGGATTTGCAGCATAACGACCCCCTCATGGGCCTGTCAACGAAACGGGACGCTGGACCAGTGCGGGGGGTTCGTGACGCTCTGGGCGGCTCTTTCAGAACCCCGAGCGTAAGCGAGGGGCCGCATTGCAAAGCAGCCACATCACACGGCAACCGCTCGCTCACGATCGCGGTTTTGAAAGAACCATCAGCAATCACCCATTAGCCCCCGCTTGTCAAGCGAAAGAACTCCCTTGGCGAATCTTTCT
>CAZTQK010000299.1:0-7932 GCA_964615635.1 uncultured Planctomycetales bacterium | reverse complement strand
CCGAGGCCGAGATCACCTTCCCGCAATCGCTGACCACCTGGCGAATCCGCGGCTATGCCCTGACCAACTCCACACAGGTCGGCGACACCACCGCCAAGGCCGTGACCACGAAGAACCTGCTCGTCCGGCTGCAATCGCCGCGGTTCTTCGTGGAGCGCGATGAAGTCGTCCTCTCGGCCAACGTGCACAACTACCTGAAGACCGACAAGCAGGTGGCCGCCGAGCTGATTCTGCCGGCCGCGGTGCTCAGCCCGCTTGGCGATGTCCAGGAAGCAGGCCAGCCTGACGCGGACGGCACCATCCGACTGAAGGCCACGGCCGTGGTGAAGGCCAACGGCGAGCACCGGTTCGACTGGCCGGTCAAGGCAATGAAGGAAGGCCTCGCGACGATCACCGTCAAGGCGATGACCGACGAGGAAAGCGACGGGATGCGGATGGCTTTTCCGGTGCTGGTCCACGGGATCAACAAGACCGTGGCCCAGAGCGGCTCGTACCGGCTCACCGACGACGGGACGCGGACGTTGAAGGTCGATCTCCCCGAGCAGATCGATCCCGAGCAGACCCGCCTGGAAATCACCCTGTCGCCGAGCCTGGCCGGGGTGATGATCGACGCTCTGCCCTACCTGGTCGGCTACCCCTACGGCTGCGTCGAGCAGACGATGAGCCGGTTTTACCCGTGCGTGCTGGTGCGAGATGCGCTCAAGAAGATGGGCACCGATCTCGAAACCATCGGCAAGCAGCGCAGGCAGATGAGGGAGGACGATCTGAAGAACCGCTTCGGCAGGCCCGACTCGCCGGTATTCGATTCGGAAGAGCTCGACCGCATGGTCCGGGCGGGCTTGCAGCGCCTCTACACCTTCCAGCGCAACGACGGCGGCTGGGGCTGGTGGCGCGAGGATGAGTCGTCACCGTATCAGACCTCCTATGTGCTGCAGGGTCTCCATGCGGCCCGGCAGGCCGGCGTCAACATCGACGGCGGCGTCTATGATCGCGGCTTCCAGTTCCTGGTCAACGCCATCAGCAGAGAATTGGCCAAGCCCAAGAACGAGCAGCGTATCGGCGATGTGCAGACGCAGGTCTACATCGCGTACATCCTGTCGCAGAACGACTCGTTCCACAGGGACGACGTCACGAAATGGGTCAACGATCTGTACGCCGCGCGAGAAAACCTGAACAACTACGGCCGGGCGATGCTGGCCCTGGCCATGAACAACAACAAGCGTCTCGACGAAGCGCGGACCCTGCTCCGCAATATCTTGCAGTTCGTCGACCGCGACGACTCCAATGACACCGCCTGGGTCCGCACACCAGACGCCTACTGGTGGTTCTGGTGGAACAACGACATCGAGACCAACGCCTGGACGCTTAAGGCGATGGTCGCGATCGACCCGAAAAACGAACTCGGCCCGCGTCTGGTCAAGTGGCTGCTCAACAACCGCCGCAACGGGTATTACTGGCGCAGCACCCGCGACACCGCCCAGACCATCGCCGCCATGGTCGATTTCATGCAAGCCACCGGCGAGTCGAACCCTGAGTATTCGCTCGTCGTCAACGTCGACGGCCGGCCGATGAAAGAAGTCAACGTGACCAAGACCAACTTCTTCACGTTCGACAACCGCGTGTTGCTCTACGGCCTGCAGATCAAGCCCGGCCCACACGAGATCACGATCACCAAGAACGGGCCGGGTGCCCTCTACTACTCCTGCTACCTCAGCTACTTCACCAAGGAGGACGAGATCAAGGGGGCCGGCAACGAGATCTTCGTGAACCGTGAGTATTTCAAGCTGGTGCCGAAGACCGAGCAGGTAAGCCTGCCCGATGCCGCTGCGGCCGCGACGCCTCCGGCCAACCAGCCCGATCCGCTGAGTTCGACCGGCCGTACTGAGCTGCGTTCCGGCTGGACTCGCGTACCGCTCAAGCTGGGCGACACGGTCACCAGCGGCGATCAGATCGAGGTCGTGCTCAAGATCACCTCAAAGAACGTCTACGACTACCTGGTGTTCGAGGACATGAAGCCCGCCGGTTGCGAGCCGGTCGAGCTGCGCAGTGGCGGCCGTTGGGCGGGCGGCCTGTGTGCCAACCTCGAACTGCGCGACGAGAAGGTCGTCTTCTTCATCGGCCTGCTCGAACAGGGCGAGCACGTGCTGCGATATAAGATGCGGGCCGAAACCCCCGGCACGTTCCACGCCCTGCCGACCACCGGCTCGGCCATGTATGCCCCGGAGGTCAGGGCGATCAGTGATGAAATGCACCTCAAGGTGCGCGACTGAGGGCGACTACACGGGTGCCCCATCCCTTGCTCGGCAAGAGGTGGGGGACCTTCGGACTCGGCCGACCGGTGGTCCGGGCCAGGACTAGTCTGCCTCGCGGGCGAGTGTAATAAATGTTGTTTGGCGGCGGATTCGCGCTGCGCCCAGGTACCAGATAGCGAGGGAAACGGCTACACACGGCAGGAGAATAACCATCGGCGGCAAAGGTGAATTCGAGCCTACTGGGACATGCAGACGTACATCGTAAGACTGAAAAGGCTGCTTCGAAGGCGTGAAACGCGGGTGCCGGGCGAGGTTGCGGACACACTCGGCCAAAAAGGCGGTCTCATCCCGCACCTGCTGAGAGTCGGTGCGTATACCCGAGTCCTTCAACCAGGCAAGAATGGCATCTGAGTTGAATTCACCTGTCCGTTCCGTCCGCGATCCGTTCCTCGGAGTGTAGCGCCACCGCTCCATGCTCGCGTCAACCGAAACCTCGGCATCAGTCATGGGGTCGTCCGAACTTGTCACGTCTCGTTGCTCAGAACAGTGCAGTGTAAGTGGTTCCACGGTACGCCAGACCGGTATCCAGCCCAACCACCATCGGGTTACCGCCGTCTCAAGCGTGAATTGGCGGTCGACGTACGGAAGATCCGTGTCCTCACGGACCGAGAGATACCCGCAGGAGGCTCTCACGTCGTAGTAGGATGCGCCGGGCAACAGCAGAAAACAAAACAGTGCGAATCCCCCGAGGAACCGCCATGTCCACCTCCACAGTCGCAGACGCAGTCCCCGTCTGAAATCCATCCTGCTGACCACGCGCGGCATTTGTTCCATCGAGACGCCACATTCGGGGCAACGATCGGGTATCGAAGAATGCCCGTACAGCGAATATCCGCAACCGCTACACCATGGACCGGGGGTGTCGCCTTTGAGCCAGGCCGGATCGCGACGACCCAATATGCACGCAAGCACGATGATCACAAGAAAGACGATGACCAGCAGACCGAATGATGCCATCTGTCAGACCTGTCGACCTGCCCTTCGTCAACCCGCGGTGAATCCCCATCCGACAACTTCGCCGAGAAGGTTCTCGCCGACACGAGGGCCGGTCCAGATTGTGTGAGGATAACCCTAGCAAGGCCGCGGGGCCAGAGCCTTTCTGTGCAACAAGAGTCCCCTCTTTCGCGGTAAGAAAGGAATGGTTCGTGGGATGCCGAACAAGCAGTCGTCCACCGGTCGCATTGACGACCTGCAGTCTTGCTCTGGCATGCCAGGAGAGACTATAATAGTTGTATGGTTCACATGACCAAAGCTATCTACGCAGACGGGGTCCTCAAGCCTGAGGAGAAGCTCGATTTGCCTGATCAGCAGCGGGTGCAGGTGATTATCCAGCCAATAGAGGAGCAGGAAGACACCGATCGCACCGCAGCCCTGGATCGGTTCTTCGACCATGTGTCCCGTTCAGAGTTCTCTTATACGGGCCCCATGCCCACCCGTGACGAGCTGCATGACCGCGTTTGACACCAACGTCTTGATATACTCCTGTAACAAGGCGGATAAGGTGCGCCAGCCGATCGCGGCCCGCCTGCTCCGAGAAACGACCGATGGCGTTCTGCTCTGGCAGGCGGCCTGCGAATTCATCGCAGCTTCCCGGAAATTGATCGTATACGGTTTCAGCCAGGCTGAGGCATGGCAGTATCTGCGCGAGTACCTCGGTTTCCTGAGGCTGGTTCTGCCATCGGCGCAGACGCTCGATCTTGCTCAGAGATTCCACATTGAACAAGGCTGGTCATTCTGGGACGCTATGCTTGTCGGTGCGGCCCTGGATGCAGGCGTAACGAAGCTCTACTCAGAAGATGTGCCTGGACGCAGGGCAGAGGGTATCGAGATCATCAATCCGTTCGCCGGCCCTGTCCATTAGAGCCTCTCAACGGTGATGAGGAGACAAGCACCCTGGCGAAACGCCATCACTTGCCAAACGAGCCCTTCCCCGCGACAGTAGTGTCATGCGGAGCACTCGGCGGGATTTCCTCGGCAAGACGGTTCGCGGCGCGGCCTCGGCCGCGTTGGGGGGTGCGCTGCTGTCCGCCGGGGGCTGCTACCGCGCCGAGCCGGCCGACGGCCGGATTCAGCTTCGCTACTGGGACAAGTGGGAAGGCTTTGAAGGCGACGCCATGCGCGCCGTCGTCGACGACTTCAACAAGTCGCAGAACAAAACCACCGTACATTACACCTCCGTCGGCGTGATCGACCGCAAGCTGCTCGCCGCCACCTCGGGCGGCGACCCTCCGGACATAGCCGGGTTGTGGGAGAACAACGTCACCGCGTTCGCCGAACAAGGCGCCTTGACCCCGCTCGACGAACTGATGAAACGCGACGGGATCGGCCGCGATCACTGGATTCAGGTGTACGTCACGATCTGCACGCACAAGGACATCATGTGGGCCGTGCCGACCACACCGTTCGCCAGCGGACTGCACTACAATGTGGCTCTGTTCGAGGCCTCGGCCGACAAACTCCGGGCCAGGGGGCTGGAACCCGAACGCGGGCCGGCGACGCTGGCCGAACTCGACGCGTACGCCGAAGCCCTGACCCAATACGACGACTCGGGCAACCTCGTCCAACTGGGTTTCCTTCCGCAGGAGCCGGGGCGGTTCATCTGGGCGTGGGGTTTCTGGTTCGGCGGCAAGCTGATCGACGAGAACGACAACATCACCGCCAACGACCCGCTGAACGTAGCCGCCTACGAGTGGATCCAGAGCTACTCGCGCAAGTACGGCGTGGATCGGATCAAGCGTTTTTCCAGCGGCTTCGGCAATCTGGCGACGCCGCAGAACCCCTTCTTCTCCGGCAAAGTGGCGATGGTCCTGGACGGGGCATGGATGCACAACTACATCCAGCAGTATGCCCCGGGAATGCGTTACGGCGTCGTGCCCTGGCCCAAGACGCCGCACGGCCCGGATGGGTTCAGCACCGTCGGCTGCGACATCATGGTGATTCCTCAGGGTGTGCCTCCCGAGCGGCGCGAAGCTGCCTGGGAATTCGTCAAGTACGTCATCTCGCGGCCGGCGATGGAGAAGCTCAACCTCGGACATCGCAAGGCCACACCGCTGACGGAGGTCAGCGAGGATTTCCTCAACAGGCACCCGCACCGCTACCTCGATCTGTTCATCGGCTTGTCAAGAAACAAAGGCGCCGCCTCGCCGCTGCACGTGGGCGTCTGGAGCCAGTATCAGACCGACCTCTTTAACGCGTTCGAGCGGGTGCGGCTGCTGCAAAACAATCCAGCGACGGGCCAACCGTACACGGCCAAGGAATCGCTCGATATCGCCCAGGAACGGATGACCCTTGCTTATGCCCGCTACAAGAAGTCCTTGTCGCTGCGTCCGCCAATCACAGGGAGGTTGTCGTGACGCGAGCTGACCGGCGACACCTTGTCAACGGGATACTCTTCGCCTCTCCGTGGCTGATCGGGCTGAGTGTCTTCCTGGCGTACCCGATCCTCTCATCGCTGTACTACAGCTTCTGCGATTACTCGACGCTGCGACCGGCGGTGTGGGTGGGAATGCAGAATTACCAAGATCTCGCCCGCGACGCCGTGATGCTCAAGTCTTTGCGCAACACGCTGGTTTTCGGAGCGATCGCACTACCGGGCAGCCTGACAGCCGCACTGATGTTAGCTCTGTTGCTCAACTCGGGCGTGCGCGGACTGCCGATCTTCAGGACGATTTTCTATCTGCCCTGCCTGGTGCCGGCAGTGGCCTCGGCCATGCTGTGGCTCTGGGTGTTGAACGGAGACTTCGGCATCCTCAACTACGCACTGGGCAATCTGCTCCGGCCGCTGGGGCTTCACCCACCAACCTGGCTCGCCGACCCTCTGTGGGCCAAACCCGCCCTGGCCATCATGAGCATCTGGGGCTGCGGCGGGACGATGGTGATCTATCTGGCAGGGCTGCAGGATGTGCCTGCCGAACTATACGAGGCGGCGGAGATCGACGGAGCCGGCTGGTGGCGAAGGTTGTTTCACGTCACGCTGCCCTGCCTGTCGCCGGTGATCTACTTCACGCTGATTATCGGCATTATCGCGGTGCTGCAGGTGTTCACGCCAGCGTACATCATGGGCGGCGGGCCACAGGGCGGGACCCAGGGGCAGCCGGCACAGTCGACCCTGTTCTATGCCCTGTACATGTGGGCCCAGGCGTTCGAATGGCTGCGGATGGGCTACGGCTGCGCGATGGCGTGGCTTCTGTTCGTCATCATCCTGGTGCTGACGCTGATCGCCCACCGGACCGCCGGCAAGCGGGTGACGTATGTAGGATGACTGCTGATGGAACCAACGCAAGGTAAGGCGGGCTTTGCCCGCCTTGGCAGGAGCGGCTTGCGGCCGCGATCTTGACGAGCCGAGGGGTTTATCCCCTCGGTCCTCCCTGACGCGGATGAACCGGCAGGATAAACTCGCCCCGGCGAGTCGCCTGCGGAGACCTACCGGCTCGTCAAGAGAATCGGGGTCGGAGACCCCTTTTGGAGATCGGTTGGCAGGTAAGTCATGGAACCTCGGACTCTGTTCGGCAAAATGCTGGCGTACTCGCTGCTGGTGATCGGGAGCTTCCTGTTCATCTTCCCGTTCATCTGGCTGGTGAGCACGTCGCTCAAGCCGCTCGAGCAGTCCACAGCCATGCCGCCGCAGTGGGTCCCGTATCAATCCCGGGCAGAGCTGGACGGCCAGACGCGAGACGTCATCCGAGGCGACACGCTCACCAAGCCAATGCTGGTTGTTCGGCTGGATATCGAGAGCGAAAACGATCCGCGCCGCGGACAGAAGCTGCTTGTGTCAGAGAGCGACTACCAGGATGGGACGATCCCGCTGAAGGTGGCCGGCGTGGAGCAGCGTTTCCCAGCCACCGTGCTGCGAAGAGCCGAGCCGGGCTGGTACTACATCAAGGAGCGCAAGACCGAGGTGGACATGAACGCCCCGGCGGCGTGGGACGTCGTTCCGCCCGAGGTGATTGAGAGCCGACCGAAATTGTTCTGGGGCAACTTCCCGGCCGCGATCAACAAGATGGGTGCGGTGCGGGTCTGGTTCCCGCTGCTCGGCGAGCGGAAGGTGTCCATCTTCTGGCTGTACCTGCGCAACACTCTGCTGGTGTGCGTTCTGGGCGTCGTCGGCACGGTCAGCAGCTCATCGCTGGTGGCCTACAGCCTGGCGAAAATCCCCTGGCGAGGCCGAGGAGTGCTGTTTGGCCTCACCCTGGCGACCATGATGGTGCCGTTTGCCGTGCTGATGGTGCCGTTGTACACGCTGTTCGCGCAGTTCGGCTGGATCGGCACGCTGCTACCCTTGTGGGTGCCGGCCTTCTTCGGCAGCGGGTTCAACATCTTCCTGCTGCGGCAGTTCTTCCTGACCATTCCCAAGGATCTTTCCGAAGCCGCGCGAATCGACGGCTGCAGCGAGTTCGGCATCTTCTGGCGAATCATCCTGCCGCTGAGCAAGCCGGCCTTGGCGGTCGTCGCCCTGTTCCACTTTCTGTACGCGTGGAACGATTTCATGGGCCCGCTGCTGTTCCTCACCCGTCGCGAGACTTACACGCTGTCGCTCGGCCTGCAGTCCTTCCAATCGCAGCACGGCGGCACCGACTGGACCAGTCTCATGGCCGCCAGCACGCTCATCTGCCTGCCGATC
>CAZTQK010000298.1:0-7980 GCA_964615635.1 uncultured Planctomycetales bacterium | reverse complement strand
GGCACACGACGGACACGGCGCCGGGCGGCCCTGGAATGGGGGGCGACGTTGGTCAGGGCTGCCTGAACAATTCGAAAAGCCGTGGTCGCAAGAAGTTCACCCACCTCCATGTCGGGCGGGCCCACCTCAACCTCGCAAGGGATACCGGCGTATTGCTCAAATTCGCCGGCATGCGACCGTACGGCCTCGGCCAGCCCCTCGTGACCGAGCGACACCGGACGCAGGCTCCGAGACAGCGATCGCACGCTCGCGAGCATCCGGCTCACATACTGGGCCGATTCGTCGATTCGCTCAACGATATCACTGTCGACGTCCCCGATCCGGCGGCCCAGCCAGCTCAGGTTGAGGTTCAGCGCGGTGAGAATCTGACCGAGCTCGTCGTGAAGCTCACGTGAAACGCGCGCCCTCTCCTCTTCAAGCCGGCGATTCGCTTCGACGCCCAAGAGACGCAGTTTCCTTTCCTTGATCAGAAGGGCCTCCTGGGCTTGCTTGAGGTCCGTGATATCGCGCCCGACGGCCAATACCTCGCGCAACGCTCCTCTGTCGTCGAAGAACCCGCGGTTGGTCCATTGGTACCAGCGAACCAACCCATCGGGTATGCAAACTCGTTCTTCCACTGTCACCATCGGTTTTGCCGGCGAAAGCGATGCGATCTGTGACTCGACCGATGCGCGGTCCTCCTCGACGACCAGAGGAAGAAAAGGCTTGCCCACGATCTGCTCCGGAGAAAGCCCGAAGCAACGACAACAGGCGTCATTGACAAACAGGATCTCGCCATCCGATGCAAAACGACAGATGAGTTCGGTCTGATCCTGGACGATCGCACGATAGCGTTCCTCGCTCTCCCGCAAGGCCTGCTCGGCTCTTCTCCGCTCGAGGATCTCCGCCTGCAGGCGGACGTTCGCGTCGAGCAGTTCGGCGGTGCGATCCTGCACGCGTTGTTCGAGCTGGTCCCTTGCCTCTCGCAGGGCCTGCTCCGCGCGGATGCGGACCAGGGCGGCGCCCATCTGGGCTGCGATGGCCTCAATGGCGTGGCGAGAATGGTGAGGGATTTCGTTGAAGCGGCGGCTGGCCAGATTGAGCACTGCGATCAGACTGCCCTCGTAAGCCACCGGCACAACGGCCAGCGACTGCAGCCCCTCGTCGCGGCACGCGGCATCGACCGCGTGCAGTTCGGGCGTTGCCAGATACACCGCTCTGCCCGTGCAGGCCAGGGTGGCCGGCCGGCTGTCGTGGGAAACATGTTTGACACGGTCGGCGAAGCAGGCAGACAGATTCCTGTAGCAGACCAGCGAATGGTCATGTGTGATCGGGTCCACGAAATAGGCACCGCCGCAATCGATGCCGTCGATCTGGAGGCTCGTTTCGAGCAGGCGGTCAACTGTCTCACCTACGCCCCGCGCACCGCTCAAGGAAATGGCGAGATCCCGCTCGAGACGCAACAGTTGCTGGCTGCTGCGGAGCGATTCCTCCGCTCGAATGCGCTCCATTGCGGGCGCGACCGCGTCGGCAATGTCCTGCAGAAGCCGCAGGTCGGATTGGCTGTAGCGGTTTGGCGTATAGGAATGCGCCGAGAGAAGACCGATCACACGCCCTTCGCACCGCACCGGAACGTACAGGAGACTCGCGGAAAGCCTCTTTGAACCGAGCGGTTCCAGCGAGGGTGTTGTTTCGCCCTCTTGACGGTTGATGAGTAACGGTATACCCCCGAGCACGTTGCGCACTGCCGGGCTGAAATCGGCTTCGACGTCGTGCTCGGCGGGAAAGGACATTTTCTTGCCATCGATGGTGTCGACGACGCCGGCAAGTCTGAACTGGTCGGAACCCGGGAGCCGATGAGCGAGGTAAAAGAAGTCCCAGGCGAGAAGCTGTTCACTGGCTTCTTGTGCGGCGCTCATCACCGCATCAGCAACGGTGGCTCCGGCGAGCCTTCGCGCCAGGTAGACGAAGACATCCCTCTGTTCCTCAGCTCGCACGAGCCGCCGAAGACGGTCGGGTAGCTGCCGGCTTCCGTCGTCTTGAGTTGACCGATCGCCGCCCGGCGTTTTCAAGCGTGACCTCTCCTGCATCTGTCCGAGAACGCGACTGCAGCGGGCATCGCCCGAAAGTCGCGCACCCGGTGTTGCCACAACAGCCATGATCTTCCTCAATCACCGCTGTGGCGGTCAAGTCGGTCGGGACGAAGGAGCATCCATTCACGGGATACTCTACCCGCTCTCGGCCTGCTCAAGTCCGCAGAATCCGGCATGCGCGTCTATCGAGGGCGGACGCTCATAACAGAGGTGCTTCTGTTCTTCGTGTGACACGGGTGATGACGAGTCTGTACTCGCTGTGGGGTTCAGCCGGACTCATCAGGATGGGCCGGCAGAGCGATTCGGGAACACACGCCTGCAACGATTGCGCTGCCAATGATTTAGGGCCTCCACTACCCCACCACCTTCTCCAGCAGTCCGATGGCCGTCTTGATGTCCGAGATCCGCTGGTCGCCGGCCTCGCGTTCAATCACCAAGGGGCCGGCATAGCCATGGGAGCGGAGTCTGCCGATCAGCTTGGGGATATTCGCCTGGCCGGTGCCAAGGACAACCTCCTCCCCCCAGGTCTTGGTCGGCTCCTTGGACCAGGTGGCGTCTTTCATGTGGCAGTGGACGATCTTGTCCTTGAGGATATCGACGGCCTCCAGCGGATCGCCCACGCCGTAGAGGATCATGTTCGCAGGGTCGAAGTTGATCCGGATATTGTCCCGTTCGACGGCATCGATGAACTCCAGCAGATTCTCGGCCCGCTCCTGGCCCGTTTCCATGACCAGGATCAGGTCGCGGTGGGCCAGCACGTCGCAGACCTGCTTGAGCCGGTCGACCATGACGGCGTACATCGAGTCGCTCTTGTCGTGCGGAACAAAGCCGATGTGGCAGGCCAGCATTCTGACGTTGATCGCGGCGGTGAAGTCCGCGAACGCCTTGGTTTTGGCCAGTCGCTGCGGCCACTCGTTGTTCGGCTTGAAGCCCCCTGTCTCGGCGATCCGCTGGATACTCGAGTAGTCTTCGCCCTCGAAGCCAATGCAGGTGGCACTTACCTCAAGCCCGGTTCGTTCGATGAGCTTGATGATCCGGTCGGTCTGCTTGAACGCCTCGTCCCAGAAGCCGATTTGGACGAGGTTGAGGCCAAGGTCATTCTTGACGGCCACCAATGCATCGCCGATGTCCGGCATTTTCAGAGACCAACTGCACACGCCGATTTGAAGGGGTTCCATTTCTGTATTCTCCTGCACTGGTCGGCAGAGGGGGACTGCCCCCGCCATTGCTTTATTCATCTGCCCCTTCGGGGGCCGTCATGTTTGAACCGGACGAGAGGGCCTTGTCAACAGGGCTCGGCGATTGGGAACCCTGTTGCGCTCGCCGAAGCTGCCCACAGGCCGCGTCGATGTCGATCCCCCGGCTCTTGCGCACGTGAACATTGACGCTGCGAGCTCGGAGCTGCTCGACAAAATGATGGGCCGCCGCCGAGGTTGGCCGCTCAAAACCAAGTCCCGCCACCGGGTTGTACCGGATCAGGTTGACGTTGCACCGCATCCGCCGGCACATGTTGGCCAAATCTGCGGCATGCTGCGGTCGATCATTGACTCCGCCGAGCAGGAGGTACTCCAGCGTCACCTCGCGCCCGGTCTTCTCGAAGAAGAAGGTCACCGCCGACACCAGTTCGTCAATCGAGACACGATTGGCCCAGGGGATCAGCTTGCGCCGCAGGGAGTCCGTCGGGGCGTGCAGGGAAATGGCCAGGTTGATCTGCAGCTCCTCCTCGGCCAGCCGTCTGATCTGCTCGGGCAGGCCGACGGTGCTCACGGTGATCTTGCGGGCCCCGATGTTCATGCCCCAATCAGCGTTGATCGCACGGACGGCCTGCAGGACGTTCTCGTAGTTGGCCAGCGGCTCCCCGATGCCCATCAGCACAACGTTGCTGAGCCGAGCGCTATCAACGGGACGCGGGTCCTCGATCGAATCCTTGCAGAGAAGCCGAATCCGCACGGCCTGCTCGATGATCCCTCCGGCCGTCAGTTGCCGCCGCAAGCCGCCAAGTCCGCTGGCGCAAAACGTGCATCCGACCGGGCAGCCGACCTGGCTCGAGATGCAGGCCGTTCGGCGTGTCTCATCCGGGATCAGCACACACTCGCTTGTGGCCCCGTCCGGCCACTCCAGCAGGAGCTTGGCGGTCCCGTCCCGTGATTCCTGACGTCGCGTCTCCCGACCGGCCAAAATGCTCCACCGCTCGGCCAGCTTGGCTCGCTCCACCTTGGCCAAGTTGGTCATGTTATTGAAATCGGTTACGCCGCGCTCGAAAACCCACTGGTAGACCTGTCGGGCCCGATAGACCGGCCATCTCCGCTCCGCGCAAAACGCCGCGAAATCAGTCAACGCCGTTTGCAGGAGGTGTTGCTTGCCGTGATCGGAGGTCATGACCCATGGATTGTACGATTTGCGGCCGGCCGGCTCAAATCGCGAGGGCCGGCGAGTCGGCGACCCCAAATCAGCGGGCTGCACGCGAGGTCGCAGGGCCTTGACCGGTAATCTCGCTGAGCTTCCCGAAGAACGACCGCTTGCGGTCCGTGTTAATGCCCCACTGGACAGGCGGGCATTGATAGCCGTCCCGATAGTTGTTGCGGCCGGGATCGAAGAAACCCCACGAACAGTATTCGCCGACGGCCGCCGACAGGTTGTTGGTCGGCCGGTCGAAATCAAAATGATCGTCCTCATTGAAGAGAATCGGGATTGGCCGATAGCCCGGCACTTTTCTCGTTTCACGCACCATCCAGGCGATCACCTTGGGATCACTGACGCCGTTTCCGTGCAGAAGCAGGAAATCGGAGGCGCGGACCACGTTCTCCTTGGGTATCGTGCCGCCGCCGTAACTGGTGCCGACCGGAAGGTGGAGCGACGGGCCTGATCGCTCTTTGATTCGCGTGATCAACTCGTGGACGCGGTCGGGCTTAAGGACGGCGTGGTCGTAGCTGACATTGCATTCGTTGTTGACCTCGATCAGCACGTTTCGGTATGCCCGGTCAACCAGCCAGTCCACGACGTTGTCGGCGGCTCGCAGGATTGCCGCTTCATCGGCCAATCGCTGGTCCTGGCCGAAGTAGAACAGGCCGAGGATGGCCACCATCCCCAGTTCGTCCGCCCTGTGGAGGATTCTCTCCAGACGTTCCATGTAGTCTTTTCGAAGCGAACCGTCGGATTCGATAGCCGAGTTCTGCCACGGCTGCTCCCTGCAGTAACCCTGCGGACAACCGCCTTGAAGATTGATCGTGAAGGCCAGCAGCCCGTGGGCCCGCCACTGCGGCATGGCCGCGATGAACTCCCGCGTATTGCGGTCGGCGTCCCATTGACCGGTGTCGGGATAGGCCCACTTCGTCTTTGTGTCCGGGTTGAGGTCATCGAAGATGCCCTGCACCATGCGGCTGTTGAAGAGCAATCCTTCGATCTTGTGCCCCCGCCACGTTCTGCCTTCATAGGTCGGCCGCCCGTCGATCAGGAAGACGTCACCCCGGATCGACACCTCGGTCCTCCGCGGCTCCGCAGCCATGCACATGCCCGCCCAAACCAGGACCGTCAACCCGGTCAGAAGAATGCGAACGGCAGGTCCGTGATGGCAGGCCACGTCTAGGGTCATTGCTCTTTCCTTTTCTTCTGCGCGTTGGTCTACTACACATCAGGCAGGGCCCACGGCTTGCGATAGGCCTTGGTCAGCCACTTGGCGGCCTCGGCATCATCAACAACCTGCTCTGTTGTCCCGTTCCAGCGTACCCGTCGGCCCACGCGCCACGCGACGTTCATGAGATGACCGGGATTGGTTGCCCGATGCCCGACGAGGATGTCGGCTTCCGGAATCCGGCGGGCTCGCACGCATTCGAGAAACCGCGTCATGTGGTTCTGCACGACATCATGGGATCGGGTGTAAGAGGCGACCCTCTCTTCCGAGATGACCTTCTCGCCGTCGCGGGCTTCCGAGAACACCTCAAAGCCGCTACGGTCCACGATCAGAACGCCGTCGGTCCCATGAAACGCCTTGCCGTGAGCGCGTCCCTCGATCAGGCGGCCGCTTCCGTGTCCCATGGTGTAGGTCGCAAGGAAGCCGTTCCTGGCGACGCGGCCCGGCGGATACTCGCAGGTGCCGATGAATGTGTCCGGCCACTCGCGGTTGTCCTTGAACGCGAAATGACCGCCCGAGCCTGTGGCGGCCAGCGGGGCCTCGACACCCATGGCCCAATGCACGATATCGAAGTGGTGAGCGCCCCAGGCCACCTGCCACCCCCCGTCATAGTCGAAGAACCACTCGGCGCGAGCGTATCGGTTGGGGTTGTACGGAACCAGGGGCGAAGGTCCGAGCCAGAATCCCCAGTCGAGTTCGGGCGGCGCAGGACCATCCGGCGGCGTGCCGAAGCCAGGCCATGCGTTCTCGACGTCCCAGACACGTACATGCGAGATGTCGCCCAGTCTGCCCGACTGGACGATCTCGACCGCTTCACGGTAGTGCTCCCAACTGTGCTGCTGCATGCCCATCTGGATCACGCGGCTGTGCCGGCGGGCCGCTTTGATGATCGCCTGGCCCTCGGCGATGGATGTAGCCACGGGCTTTTCGAGATAGGCGTCCTTGCCCGCCTCGCAGGCATCGATCGCCATGCGGGCATGCCAGTGTGCGTTTGTCGCGACGACAACGGCGTCGATGCTCTTGTCGTTCAGGATACTCCGGTAGTCGCGGTGCGTGTCGCCCTGCCCGCCAAGCTGCTGATGGACGTTGGCCATACGCTCGCGGTTCACGTCGCAAATTGCCGCCACCCGAATGCCCGGCACGATCTGGCAAACGTAGGTGAGGTACTTGCCGCGATCGCCGCAGCCGATGATCCCCACGGAAAGCGTGTCGCTCGGTCGCGTCGTCGGCGTCGACGTCTCGCCCTTGGCCAGCCGGCCGGCCAGCCCCACGCCTGCCGCCGCTGCGGCGTTGGATCGAAGGAAATGTCGCCTGGTGAACTTGTCGTCCACTTGTGAACCTCCCTGCTGATTCGGGCGGGACTCCTGCCGCTCACAGGTCGGCGAGCAATTGCCGTGCAGCGCGAGCGTTTGCCTTGAAGAAGCGCCACTCGCGATCGACGGTTTCCGTCTCGTCCTCGTTTGGCTGAACGGGAGCTTCTAGTGCAATATACAGACCAGGGTGCGCGTCGGTCACGATGCGAAGAACCTCCTTGACGGGGACCTGTCCGGATCCCAACACCGCTTCCTTCCATTCAGGCATTCCATCGGGTCGAAAGCGCATGGTCCAGTCCTTCAGATGCATGGACCTCACATAAGGAGCCAGGACCCTGGCGCACTTAATCGGGTCTTCCTTGCGAAACAGGCTGTTGCCCGTATCCAGGCAGGCTCCGACACGAGGGTGGCCAACCGCATCGAGCAAAGCCTTGAGTTGATCCGAAGTGAAATCTCCGTGGTTTTCGACTGCGATATCGAAACCGTGCCGGTCGGCCGCCTCGGCGGCTTGTCGGAGAGCCGGTGGAGCCCATTTGAGGTAGTCGGCGATCTTCTCCTGGCTGCAGGTTTCTCCCCCGCAGAAGGTCCGGACTGCCCGACCGCCGAATCGCACCGTCAGTTTCCCGCGCTGCTCGAGACGAGTCGGGTCCCAACCGCCCATCCCGAACTCGACGTAATGCCCGCGGGGACCGACGACCGATGCCAGTCGTTCCAGGGTTCTGTCGTCGTCACCCGGGAAGTGGCTCGGGTCGATTTGCACGCCCTCAAGCCCGCAGGGCTCAAGCTGATCCAGCACCCACCAAAGGTCCTTGCGGTTGCCGGGGTTCTTGGCCGTCAGGCACCGGTGCAGCGTATAGGTGTCCAGGCCAAGCCGCGGACGGGCCTTCATGGAACCGGATGTCTTCGACGATGAGATGCTTGTGAAGGCTGCTGAAGAACACCCCCCGATCAGCGGCCAAAACGC
>CAZTQK010000297.1:0-7995 GCA_964615635.1 uncultured Planctomycetales bacterium | reverse complement strand
AAGGACTCAGCCGAGGGAACGCTGTCGGTCTCGGATGCCTTGCGAGTGTTCTCGATCCGCAGCCTGGTTGCCGCGAAGGCCACCGACTACAACGAGCAGATCGTTTCGAAGATCGTCATCGGACGACACTCGCGGTTCCTGTCGACGGATTTCATTTTCTAGACTGCTAGGCTTTTCGGCTGTTAGACTGTTAGGATAGGTGGTAGGCTGAGGCAAGACGATGAAGGGCGGCAGTATTGAAGTCGTCGTCTTCAGCTTCTTCCGAATAGGCTAACGGCCTAACAGTCTAACAGTCTGATGAGCTATCAAGACATCCATGTCGTCACCGGCGCGTTCGGCTACTCGGGCCGCTATATTGCCGAGCGATTGCTCGTTCAGGGCTCCACGGTCCGGACACTGACCAACTCAATCGGCCGGGCACACGACTTCGGCGATCGGATTGAGGTTCATCCGTTTCATTTCGACAGCGTCGAGAAGATGAAGCAGTCACTTGCCGGAGCCAGCGTGCTCTACAACACCTACTGGGTGCGTTTCAACCACAAGGGCTTCTCCCACGCGGAAGCGGTTCGTAACACGATCTTGTTGTTCGAGGCCGCCAAGGCCGCCGGCGTTCAGCGGATCGTCCATGTGAGTATCACCAACCCTTCGGAGGATTCGCCCCTGGAGTACTTCCGCGGCAAGGCCGTGCTGGAGCGGCATCTGCGCGACCTCGGCGTTTCGTACGCGATCCTGAGGCCGGCTGTCCTGTTCGGCAAGGAAGACATCCTGATCAACAACATCGCCTGGCTGCTGCGAAAGCTCCCGGTTTTTGGCGTGTTCGGCGACGGGCAATACCGCATTCAACCGATCTATGTTGACGATCTGGCACGGTTGGCCGTCGAGCAGGGCTCTGCGAGCCAGAACGTGGTCATCAACGCCATCGGGGTGGAGACGTTCACTTATCGGCGGCTCGTCGAGACGATCGGCGAGATCATCGGCAAGCCGCGTCGAATCATCTCGGTTTCGCCGGGCTTCGGGTACGCCTTGGGCTGGATGATGGGGAGACTGGTCGGCGATGTGATGCTGACGCGAGAAGAGATCGAAGGGCTGATGCAGGACCTGTTGTATGTGAATGCACCGCCGACCGGCCAGACGCGCCTGACTGATTGGGTCCGCCGTCACGCCGACACGCTCGGACTGCGTTACACGAGCGAGTTGGCCAGACGGCGCGATCGTACCAGCCGCTATGCCTCGAATTGAGAGACGAGTCGTCATCAGTTCTCAGTTGTCAGTGGTGGGGCGTAAGAATGTGTGTGAAGACGGTAGGACATGGTCGGAGCCCTGCGAAGTCTCACGCACGAAGCAGGGCGGAGACCTGCCGGTGCTGGCTGCTGAACATGGCAGGTTTCGGTCGTCAAGGCGACCTCGACGCTGCCCTACCGGCCCGCTCCGTCGGCTTTCGCACGCAGTCCAAGGCGATTGAAGCCGTGACCACGAACCTTGTTGCCGTCTTCTGAAGAACCGTGAACTATCAAGGTGAGACTCGGATGTTGTCGAACCTCACGTCTATACCCTTATAGGCAAACAAGCCGACCGAGCCGGACGGGAACGTGCCGTCTTGGGCGGTGATGACCGTCTGCCCGTTGACCGAGCAGGTGATCTTGCTCCCTTTGACCTCGGCGCGCAGGTGGATCCACGACCCGGGAGCGATCGGATCGGGCGTTTGCTGCTCTGCGATGAGAAGGGGATTGGAGAAATGGTTGACCTCAGCCGGTCCGGGTTCGCCTTTCGCGTCAGTGGATCGCAGGCCGTCCTTGCGAGCGCGCCACAACCTGCATTTCTTGCGTGCCGGGTCGATCACCAGGTAGTAGCCTCGCACCTTTCGGCCGTTGCCCCCACCCTCATCCTCCATGTCGGCCCGGAACCAGAGACCCAACGTTCCTTTGTCGGATCGGGCGTCGGTCTCGAAGCTGTAGTCTGCCCATGTGTCCCCGCCGCGCAGCAGAATCATTGCGTCATGCGCCCCGCGCTCCGCATTCTCGACTCCGCGGGCGGGATCGTGGCGCAGGCATCCGCCGGGTTTGCCCCCGTCGTTGCTCCAATACCACTGCTGCGGTTTCAGCCGCCAGTAGTTCAGGAACGGGGCCCACGCCGCATCCGGCTCGTCACAATCAGTCTGATAAGGTAGAGACAGCGACTTGACGGTCTCTTCGATGCGATTGGGCCGATCGGGTCGTGTGACGTTGACCATCAGCCGCTCGCTGCCGTATCGAAGATTGATGATGCCTGAGTCCCACGCCGAGTTGAGGTAGGGTGATTCAAACGTGCCGTATCCTTCGAGATCGAGCGTCTGGCCGTTGAGCAGGGGAGGCCGGCCGTATCTCAGTGTCAATGTGAACTGTTCTGCTGTCGGCCCCGCATCAGCTTGCGAGCAGCTTTCGTACGATACCGTGTTCTCCTCCCGCTTGACGAGGTTGTTCACCACGTCTGCCCGAAACCGCGCGAAATCGCCCGCGTAGTCGCTTGCTCGGGCGACTTCGAGAACAAAAGGTGCCTGCGGGTCGTCGAATTGAAGGAAATCGCCGAAGAGGGAAGGATCGCTTGCGCCCACCGATTTGCAGTTGGCCCCGATGGGGCGGTAAGCGAGGAAGGCGCCGCCGGCCCGGGCGAAGATCCAGCCCTCCTGTTCCGCGACCTCGTCGAATTCCTTTGTGGCCAAATACGCCTGCCCTACTGTCCCACGGCCGAGCACGACGTTCTTGTATTGGGCGCAGTCCGCGGCCGAGGACGCCGATGTCTCCCGGTCCGGCGGTACGAGGTCGGTGTAGACCGCTCGCCGTGTGTTGCCGGAGATCCGCAGAACGCTGCTGAGCGGCAGGGACCGGGCTGCTCCGAACAGGCCCTCGACCTCCTGGAATGAGCCGAGAATGAAATCGGGAGTGACCCAGGCGTACACCCGAGAGCTGAACACCTCGGGCGGCGGCACGGCTTGGCCGGGTTTCGCCCGGAGCAGATGGTGGAAGCGGCCTGGCCGGCGGGCCTTGAACTCGTAGCAGCCTCGCTCGGCGCCGGCCGTTGCCAGTGCCGTGACCGCCTTGGGCGGCACATATCGGCTGGTGGCCAGAAGGGAGGCGCCAAGCACGCCGTAATTGTGCGGCTTGCCCTCCCCGAACAGCATGTACATGCACGGGTAGCTCCCGGCGCACCGGGCGTCGCGGCGGCTGTTGTGGTTCAACTCGTCCGGCAGGATGCCATCGTGGGCGGGCTGGTAAACGCGGCACGCAGGACCGCAGAGCATTCCCTCGAGGTTCAACGCCGCATGCTCGGCAAAAAGAATGTCCAGGCCAAGCTCGGCGATCTGCCGCAGCCTGGGGTCTTCCGCCCATTCGGCGACTATGACGAGACAGCCGATTTCCTTCTCGACATAACACGGCGAGTTGTACTCCAGCCAGCCCTTCTTGATGTGCTCGACGATGAAAAGCGCGATGTGCCGCGACATGTCGGCGACCGTGCTCTTGTCACGATCCAACTGTGCCGCCAGGAGACACCAGACGTGACCCATGAACGCATGGTTCTCCGTGGCCCCGAACTCCCAGATGGATGGATTGATTCTTCGTGGGGCCGGGCGGAAGCGGATGATATCCAGCAGTCGCCGTCTGGCTGTCGAGCTCAGCGCGGGATCGTCTCGCAGCAGGTAGTAGCTGTGGATCGCCTCGCATACCCGCATGTCCGGGTCAATCTTCTCGTCCAGCGGCATCGCGGAGAAGAACGCGTCGGCCTTCGAAACCTCTTCGGGCCTGCGATTCAGATAGATGGCGGCCAGTGCGCCCGACCAGTTTGGCTCGATCTCGTCGAATTTCCACTCGTCGTGTTTCCACTGGATCGGGTAGCCCGCGGCCGCCCAGTCGTCCACGAGCCGGCCCAGGAATTCGCGTTTTCGTTCCTCGACCGTGCCGGCGGCAGCATCGCCGACAGCGATTGCCGGGCGCGCGGCGCAAATGCACGCCGTGATGAACGGTATCGCACATGTCATGTGACGAACCAGGCTTTTTTGGATCAGATTCATTATCGATTGTCCTCCCGCTGTTCACGACGCCGTCCCATATGGGGGCGCCGCACGGAGAATGCTCACGGTTCCGCGCGCGTCCAGCCGGTGTTGAGTTCGACGATCTCGATGGTGATGCCGTCGGGATCTCGGAAGTAAAACGCACGGCCGCCGGTGTTCGGGCCGCGGTCAACCAGCACCGGCCCCTTGCCAACGAAGCTCAGGCTCCACTGTTTGCTTTGCGACTTGAGCGAGTCCCATGCTCGATCGACGTCGGCCACGATGAAAGCGATGTGCGGGCTGCCGGGTCGGTGCGTGCCCGAACCAATACCGGCCTCATGAGGCTGGACGTACTCGACCAGTTCCAGCGTTGCCTGCCCATGTCGCAGCATCGCGATCTTGAGATGGGCGTCCGGGTAGCCGGTCACACCCGCGACGTATGACTGCTTTTCCTCGCGGATGCAGGTCGGCCTGCCGCCCGCCTTGCTCCAGCAGACCTCCATGCCCAGAACGTCGCGGTAGAAGCGAATCGACCGCTCGATGTTGCTGACCGTCACGCTGAAGTGCAGCAGACCGGTGACGCCGATGGCTGAGCTGTTGGCAGAATCATGGGGCATTCGTATGATCCTCGCTGCGCAGGGTCGCGAGTGTGCCGATGGCGCCCGTCGCCCCGGCAGGATGTGAAGGAGTTTACACGATGACAGGCAGGAAATCGCCTTCGGCAGGCAGGGCCCGCGGCAACGGCTTACGGTCTCGGCTTTCTCGCAGATCGAATCTGGACGTCGGCTTCATCGGCATCGGCAACATGGGCTGCCCGATGGCGGTGAACCTGTTGAAACGCGGCAAGTCGATCCGGCTGCACGTGCCGGTGGGGAGGGACGCGAAGGCGAATCTGCAACGCCTCACGAAAGCCGGCGATGTTGTTTTCCATGAACGATTTGACGATCTGGCCGCCGCGGTTGAAGTCTGCTTCACCATGCTGCCGATGCCTGCCGACGTGGAGAGCGTCGTTTTGGGTGATGAAGGCCTCATCCGAGGCCTGCGAGAAGGCTCGGTGGTCATCGACTGCAGCACCTCGTCGGCCGAGCTGGCCCGGCGGATCGACGAGTCACTCCAGGTCGTCGGCTGTGCCGTCCTCGACAGCCCCGTGAGCGGCTCGCCGGTTCGTGCCGAGTCGGGCACGCTGTCGCTGATGGTCGGAGGGCGTCGCCCGATTTACGATGGGGCACGGCCGTTGTTGGAGTGCCTCGGCACGCCGACGTACATGGGGCCGTCGGGCTCGGGCCAGATCACCAAGAGTATCAACCAGATTATCGTGGGTCTGGTCATGGCGGCGGTTGGTGAGGGGATCATTCTGGGCCGCAAAGCGGGTATCGACCTGCAAGCGATGCTCGATGCGGTCGGCGGCGGCTTGGCCGGAACCGAGGTCATGCGGATCAAGGGGCCGGACATGATCCGCGAACGTTTCGAGCCGGGGGCTTTTCTGCGCTATCACCTCAAGGATCTCGACCTGGCGATCAAGACGGCCGAGGATTTGGGCCTGACGTTGCCATTTGCCTCGCTGACCCGCGAGTTCATGCGCATGGCCGTCGCCATGGGTCGCGACCAGATCGATCATTCCGGACTGATGACGGTCATCGAAACACTCAACGGAATCGAGGTGCCGGCCAGGTACGCAAAACAAAAAAACACCGACCACGCCGTGTGCCATCCGGGCGTGGTCGGTGATTCGGTTCGATTCGGGCCGCGATGAGATCGACGGACCGGTCGATATCGATTTTACTTCAGCAGCATGTAGTCCAGGCCGAACATATAGTCCTTCTTGGCGCGGGTGTTGGCCCCGACGATCTCGACGGTCAGCAGGTTGCGGCCTTTCTTGAGGTCGAACGCCCCGAGGTCGAGTTCATCCGTCCGGCCGACGCCGTCAGGCTGGAACAGGTCGATGGGTTCGCCGGCCTTCAGGCCGTTGACGGAGAGCTGGACGATGCCGTAATCGACGGCCTTGGTCAGCCGCACGATCACGTGTTTGCTGCCCGCCTCCTTGGCCACGAATGCCAGCGTCAATTTGTCGCCCGGCTTGCCCTGGATCCACCAGAGGTGGGCTTCACCGCTGAAATCTGGTAATTCCTGTGTACTGGTGCTTCCGGTCTTCTCGACCACGTCGAGCTTCTCACCTTCGAGCGCGCCGGGCACCCTTGCGATCGGGAGAGCCGGCATGGGCTCGATCTTGACGTCATCCTTGGTGACCGGGCCGAAGAACCACTCGTCCCAGCAGCCCGGCCGTGCGTACCAGTAGCTGATCGCCGCCCGCGTCGTGTCGCAGACGGGGTTCCAGTGCCAGTTCTCGATGTCGAACTTGAACGACTTGGTGAACGGGATGTCGTCGATAATGTGGAAGCGGTTCACGCTGGTGTTGCCGAAGTTGCCCGGTCCGTCGCAGCGGGGCTGGTTGTGGTAAGCGTGCACGAACCGTTCGTTGCAGCACCAGGCGTAGCCGTAGTAGTCCTCGGTGCCGGTGCCCAGGTGGCTGGGGAACGTCTCGCCGTCGACGTAGATCTTCTCATCGCCTTCGCCCCACCAATGCTTCACAGGGTTGATGATGTGGAGGGCCCCGCCGACAAACCGCCCGTTGCCGCTGCACGCCAAGTGACCCCAGTCGGTCATCGGGCGGCTGGGCAGGTTCTTCTCGATCCGCCACTTGGCATGGAAGAGCAGGCTCTTGTCGTTCCACTCCCAGGGCATGACCGCGACGGCGCCTGACACCTTGACTTCCTGTTCGCCGAGATTCCTGACCTTAATCACCGCTTTCTTATTGAACGGCATCCACCAGTGGCACCACAGGTCCTGCGGTTTGTCCTTGGTGATGCCCAGCGGAATCGAGTCATACGGCGTCAGGCCGGGCGCGGTGCCGAAGAAGTCGCCGATCGGCGTCTGGACGGTTTGCTCCAGAGCCGGTTGTCCGGTCTTGTCGTCGTTCTTGTCGCCGTGGAAGCTCATGTAGAGCACGATCTGCCTGGCGGCGGCATCGAGGTCGGCGGCGTCGAGGTGGACGAGGAAGCCGCAGACGGCTTTCGGACCGTCCATCTCCCAGAGCACGGCCTCTTTATCGGGGGCGAGCGTGACGTCGAACGGCGTCTTGGTCCGTTCGGCCGGCGGGCCACCGCCCTGGCGCGTGTTGGACAGCCTGTCGGCCACGTCCTTGATCTTGTCGGCCAGTTTCTGGGTGTCTTCCATGGCGAAGGTCTTGACGTCAGTGCCGGCGGGCCAAGTGCGGTAGTTCACGTGGTAGTAGAAGCCGCCCTCGTCGCTGGTCACCTTGCAGTGCTTGGCATAGGCGATCGGGAAGTACAGGTTCCAGCCGCGAGCCCGCTCACCGGCGATCGGTTTTGGGAAGCCGGGCACCTCGCCGCCGAGCAGCTTGGTCATCGGGGCCTCAATGGCCGGCTTGTCGGCCTTGTCGAGGTAGATCCGCAGGGTGCCCTTGGGGTTGGCCGACCAGATGCGGACGATTGCTCCCGGCCCGGCGGTATCCATCATGACGTGCTCTTTGCGGCCGTCCTTGTCCTCGACCCGCAGGTACTGCCCGCAGTCGCCGTTGGCGAAGTAGCCCTGGAAGTCGCTGTGGCTCTTCGAGGCCCGGTCCCAGCTCGAAAACTGCTTGGTCACGTAGGCCGGGTCGGGCAGCGTCGCCAGGCGCTTCAGGTCGGTAGTCACGCTGAGCAGCGATTCAGTGGTGATCGCGGCCATGGCCGGTGACAGCAACACGGCAATTGCTCCGATTGCCAACAAGGCGTTCATGCATGTGCGATTCATCTTGGCTCTCCTGTCTGACAAGGGTCACTGATTCGGTAAGCCACTGCGGCAACGGCGTATTGTGGCGAGATTGGGTGAAAAGACAAGCGATACGGTTCTGAGGGACCGGGATGGGTGTCGGAGAAACCAGCAATTCGTAAAACCTTTTGGGTAAAGAT
>CAZTQK010000296.1:0-8033 GCA_964615635.1 uncultured Planctomycetales bacterium | reverse complement strand
TGAGAAGCAACGGCACAGAAGCTCAGTTTCGAGCCCGTCGCGGTGACGTTGAGGGGCAGTGCGGCGACATTGGCCGCCCATTCACCGTTCAGGTTTCTGTAAGTGACCGCCAGATAGGGTCCTTTCCCGGCGTCGTCGAAGGCCAGCGGTTGGGTGCCCGGCAGCGGCTCGCTCAGTTCGAGAAACACCGCATTCTGTTGCGCTGCGTAAGCAGATATCTTCGCCTTGACGGAAGCGTTGCCGAACCGGACGGCCGTGTCTTTCACGAATCGCGGGTGCACGAGCGGGTCGGCGGTCAGCACCTGTGTCGGCGAGAGCAGGAAACCGCAGGCTTCCAGCGGCCGCTCCTCTCGCACCATCTCATCGGCATCGTTGTAGTGGTAGCCGCCGCAGTTGGGGCATCGTTCAACACTGCCGCGAGCCCGGGGCGGCTCGCCCTTGTCATACTGGAGTGTGTACTCCACGCGAACCAGCGACGGAGCCAGGCCGTCGAGCAGTGCGATCTGTTCGGCCGGTGCCAGAGGCTCCTTGTCGGCGGCGAGCGGAGCCAGCAGCAACGAAAGCAGCAGAACGGATTGTCCGGTCATCGTGTTCTCCTCTGCGATCATTCTTTCTCGTACTCACGAGAGAAATCGAGCACTACCTGGCGCATGAGGCCGTTTCGGAGCACGGTCACCAGCACCCGGTGTTTCGTGCCCACGTTCTGGATCGCGTCCTCATGAATGGTCTTCACCTCATCGAGGGTCGTCACGTCCTTCCCCTCGATCTTCAGGAGGATGTCCTGCGACTGCAGCCCGGCGTTCGAAGCGTTCCCCGGATACTTGATCCCGAACACGAATACACCCTTCTGTCGATGGAAGTGGAGATCGGGGTTCTCGAACTGGTTGATCGTTTTGAGAGTCATGTCCCATCGCGGGCAATCGAGCTCTTCGCCTTCGACCTTGCCCTTCTCGCGCGGGGTCACCTCCAGGACGAGCGGGGCAGCGTTTCGCAGCAGTTCCAGCCTGGCCGGCTTGTGCTTCGGAAGCAGTCCGAGTTCTCTCCGAATCGCCGGGAGGCTTTCCTCGGTCATCGCGGTGAGGGGCTTGCCGTTGACCTTCAGGAGCCGGTCTCGCGGCTGGATGCCGGCCCGGCGCGCCGGGCTGTCCGGATCGGTCTCCGCCACGATGACCCCCTCTTTCCCGTCGAAGTACATGTTACGATTGAAATCCTTGAGCGGCTGAAGCTGCAGGCCCATCCAGCTCCAGTTGACGTGTCCGACCTCGCGAAGCTGCGGCACGATGATGCGAATGGTGTCCGACGGGATGGCAAACCCCATGTCGCCGCCGTAGCTGGTGCCGCGCGTGTTGATGCCGATGATCTCGCCGTCAGTATTGACCAGCGGGCCACCCGAGTTGCCCGGGCTGATCGAGGCATCGGTTTGAAGCCACAGGCTGTACTCGCTGGCCTCGGGCAGGAAGCGGTCCTTGCAGGAGATGATGCCGATCGAGACCGATCGGCTCAGACCCCACGGGGCGCCCATGGCCATGACAAAATCGCCCTCTTTGAGCTTCGTCGAGTCGCCCAGGACGGCGTGCGGCAGCGGCTTGGCACCCTCCGGCAAGATGAGCTGAACCAGGGCCAGGTCGGTGTCCTTGTCGGTGCCCAGGACCTTGGCGTCCATCGCCTGCCCGTCCAGGAGGAGACATCGCACCTCGGTCGCCTTCTCGACAACGTGCCAGTTGGTGAGCAGCTCGCCGTTCGGGGAGATGATCACGCCGCTGCCGGAGACGTCTTCCGTCTGTTTCTTGCCCTGTTCGTGGCTCTCGCGCAGGCACTTCACGAAAACAACCGCGGGAAACACCTTGTCCTTGGCTTGCTTGACGACCTCGCGGAAATCGAGCCGTTCCAGCCCTCCGGCGTCGCCGGTCAGGGCTGACTCGGCCGCGAGGACGGGAGCAGCCAGAAAACAGCAGCAGATCAGCGTTGCGAGGATACGCATCACGGCCGATACCTCCGGGGAACACCGAAGCGCGTTGGATCACCAGTAGACACCCTGTTGTGCAGTGAGACTAATCAATTGCAGTGGCGTTGTCGAGCGCTAATTGGACGGGTGGCCCAGTTCTTTTGAACCTGGGTTCTCATTCCGCCCGCCTCTGCCTGACAGCTATGCCAGCGCCGCCGTTGCGCTGCCTCGGTCTTCCCCGTCGACACGCCGCGTCTCCTCACGACCCGCGCTTCAACGTGAACGGCTCGAAGAGCCCGTAGCCGACGGTGGAGTACTCGGCTCCCGCCGGCGGGCCCTGTTCGGGGGCGCTGTCCCACATGCCGGGCCAGGCCGAGCCGAGGCCGTGTTTGCCGTGGTGCGGGCCGAGGGTGTTCTTGAGCGTGCCGATCACAAGGACCTCGATGTCGTTGCCGTACTGCTTCAGGGCATCGGTGACGTCGAGCTCCCACGGCTGGTGCCAGATGTAGCCGGCCGGCTGGCCGTTGACCTTCACCTCCGCAATGCTGCCCAGCCATGCCGACAGCGAGACGTAGTAGCGGCCGCTCTTCGACCCGACATCAAATGATCGGGCATAGGCCACGCCGTGCGAATAGAGCGGCATGCCTTGCGTGTTCCACGGGCCGAGCTTGAGGTCCTTCGCCGGGACGATCACAAAGCCCTTCTCAGCCGGCTCGAGGCCAAAGTCGCCCAAGAGGTACGCGGCTGCCAGCTCGTGGAACATGGTCAGCGGCGAGGCCTTGATCACCACGCGGTTCTCGCCCACCTGGGCGGCGGCGGCGATATCGATCTTGCCGAAGGCTTTGTCGAGCCACCATTGGCCCTCGGCCGCCTTCACTTCCTTGCCGTTGCACGTAACCGCGTACAGGTCCGCTCGTTCAATTACGATGAACAACGACGAGGGCATCTTCTCACGAATGGTGAAGCGATAGACAGCCTCGAGCCCACTACTCGACGAGAAGCGATGGCGGATGAGTTCATCCTCGAACTGCACCGCCCGGTCCCATGGGTTCTTCTTGAGGCCGTTCTCGGTAAACACGAAATTCGCCGCCTTGAGCACGTTGATGTTCTCGCGGGTCCGGCCGCCGGCGGTGACATCCACGTAATCGATGGTCAGCACATTCGGATCAACCCGGCGAACCTTCACGTCGCCGTCGGGCCTGACCTCTCCGCGATCGGCCAATTTGCGCGGCGGCGCGGGGCCAACGCGTCGATCCTTGTGCAGGGCCAGCAGCAGGCTGCCGCCCGGGGCCAGCTCGACGGGGATGCGAATCCCCTTGTCCGCTTGCTCGTAGGTCACCTGCTCGGCCTTGCCCTGCTCGATGTCCCACTTCTCCGCAGACGCGCAGGCCGACTCGACCGTTGCCGAGCACGACGCATCCAGGCTCGTGTTGACCAGGAACAGCAAGTCCCCGTCGGCCAGTTGCCGGCGATGATGGAACAAGATGCCCCGATCGCCGGTCGCCCGTCGAACGGCGAAGCCGTCCCTGTTCATTTCGAGCAACAGACGGGGCAGTCCATCAACCGCGACCTGCTTCCAATTCCCCGATCGGGACATTCCGGTCGCCTGGGACGATTCCTTGCCCTCGACCCGCGTGGGCGGCTCGCCGCACGACAACACCTGACCACCGCCCTTGATATAATCGCCGAGCAGCATGACCGTCTTGGCAGTGAGTTTCGCCGTCATGGGCGGCAGCACGAGTACTTCGTATGTTCGCTTGTCGACGATAAGCCGTTTGCCTTGCGCCGCACCATGCCGTGCGAGAATGTCTTCGGAGATGATATCGTAGTCCACCTGGGCCAGGGCGAGCGTCGTCACGAGCTTCTGGAAGCTGTTGCCGAGCTCTCCCATTCTCGCCGCACCGTCCGGCCCGCAGTTGTACATCCAGGCGGTCGTCGTCGGTTCGAGGAGCGCGATCGTGTTGATTTGCTCGCCCTGAGACATCGCGGCCGACAGGCGGGCGAAGTACCCGGCCGAGACGTGGTAAGCCTCCCACCATGGCTCGTGGTAGGAAAACGACTGCGGATGGTCGTGTTTGCGGGCCCCGCGGATGGTGATGTACGAGAGGTGCTCGTCCATCGTGTTGACGCCGAGCACGTAGAGCCAATCGCCGATCCGCTTCATATCCTCGAAGCGCAGGTCCCAACCGCCGGCCCCGTACGCCTCGCAAAGTGTCCGCTTGCGGCCCAACTGGTTGGCGACGCTGGCTAATTCCTTGACGATCCGGACATTGCCGAACTGAGCCTGCGGGCTGTCCTGGTTGTACTGGTTCATCAGCACGTCGATAGCCGGGCGCTGGTGCCAGGCATACATGGCCATGCTGTCGGGCACGCGAAGGCAGTACGGCCATTCGTGTTCCCAGTAATGGCCGGTAAACTCGAGGTTGTTCCGCTGGCAGAACTCGAACGAGGGCTTGCCCCAGCATTCGACGAACAGCTCGTGGAGAAGCTGCAGATAGTTGTGCCGGACCCGCTTGAAGTCGCCCAGGGGCTTGCTCAGACAGATCAGATGGTCGAGCAGCGAGTAGCCCCACCGCTTCTCGAATGCTTCAGGCAAACGCTCCGTCCACGGAAGCCCGCCGGCCGGCTGAAGGTGCGGCTCATCGGTGAAGATGCCGGGCACCCGCTTGCCGAAGTGCTGACCGATCTCCCGTCGATAGCGCTCAGCGGTCACGTTGAGGAACTTCTCGACAACGCCGGGGTGAAGCAAATCGACGTAGCACCGATTACCCGTCCACGCTGCATCCTCGGCCCGTTGGACCGAGCAAGCCACGTACTTGCCGGGCTGGATCGTCTCATTCGCTTGAATCTGTCGGCTGATGTTCTGGTACTTCTCGCCATCCAGCCGGTAGACCGCGACCGTGCCCGCGCCCCAGGATGGAGGCGCATCCGACTCCTTCATCTGCAAGCCTCGCCCCCGAGACTCGGGCATCGCCTCCGGCACGAACCCGCCGGCAAAGCCCGACGGGTAGGAATTCTCATCGTAGATCCAGACGTTCATGTCCAGCTTCTCAGCCTCGGCCAGGGCCGCTCGCCAAAGCCGGAACCAGTCATCCGACAGGTAAGGGGTCATCAGGCCCGGCCGTGGATGAACGAAGACCTGCATGACCTTCTGGGCTGCCAGATCTCGCATCGTGCCGACGACCTGCTCCTCGGTCAGCATGTCGTTCCATACCCACAGCGGTGCGGTGGCATACTCGCGCGGCGGTTTCTCGAACAATGCGAACGCTTCAGATGTGTCGGTCGCCTGGACATGTGACGCTGAGAGCAAACAGCAGCAAATCAGTGCGGTTATGACGACTGCGAAATCGCCTGACGCAGCAAACATGTGACGTCTCCTCGTGTGTGCATCCCATTGAGACCCGTTCCGGCCCTGCGGCCGGATCAGCAAGCCATGCTACCGGCCCCGATGCGAATGGACAAGAAACACATACAGCGAGGGTTGAAATGGCTCTCATCTTGGCCGACAATGGGCGGTCGAGTTGGGAATCACCATCCTTTCAGAGAGGTGCAAGACGATGAGCATTGATCTAAGCCGAAGAGAGATCCTGGGCGCGGCGGCGGTCGCAGGGGTCGTGGCCGCCGGCTGCAGCCGGCAATCTCAGCGAATCAGCCGCGATGTGGAGCCCGCCGAGGTGGTGAGAACAACCAGACGCTCGCAGACTCGCATCCGCAAGATCTACCTCGCCAAGCCCGTGCCGACGTGGCCGAAGCCGTCGCTTGACGTGCAGGCAGAGATGAAGCGCATCGACGGCATTCTCGCCGCGATGGCGGACCGGATGGGCGGCATCCAACTTGAAGGCGGCGATCTCTACCGCGTGCCCGAGGAAATGCCGGGCACCGCCGAAGCGCTGGGGCACCCCGACGGTCTGCTGGTGTTCAACCTCACTTCGACCGTGGGCCGGCATCTGGGCAAGCTCACCGCCACAGGCTTGCCGACGATTCTGTTCTCGCAACCTTATAGTGGGCACGATTGGTCGACTGTCGCTCCGTTGCAGAGAACTGGTCACCGGGTGATTTGCCTGGCGACCAGTGACTTCAACGAGATCCCGGATGCCTTGCGTCTCATCCGGACGGTGCACCTGCTTCGTGACACGCGGATCGTTCATCTGAGCACCGATTCGTATCCGGCCGAGCGAGCCGCGCAGATCAAGGAACAACTTGGCCCCGAGGTGATTTCGATCGCCCCCGATCGCTTCGACACTGCCTACCGCGCGATCAGTGACCAAGCCGCTCAGGCCGAGGCTCAGGAATGGATCCGCGGCGAGGTCAAGGTCGTCGAGCCGACGGAGGCCGAACTCGTGGCGTCGGGGCGGCTGTACCTGGCCCTGCGGGCGATCATGAATGAGGAGCATGCTCAGGCCTTCACGATCAACTGCCTCGGCATGTTCCACCAGAAACGGCTGCCGGCTTACCCCTGTCTGGCATTTGCCAAGCTGAACGATGTCGGCCTGACGGGCGTGTGTGAGGCGGACATCGACTCGACGCTCACGCAGATCATCCTGACATACGCGTTCGGCGTGCCGGGCTACGTTAGTGACCCGGTGGTCGACACCGCCAACAACACCATCATCCATGCCCACTGCGTTGCAGCCACGCGAATGGACGGGCCAAGCGGTCCGCAGGCCCCTTACCTCATCCGCAGCCACCTGGAGGACAACAAGGGGGCGTCTCTGCAGGTCAAGATGCGGCTGCAGCAGGCGATTACCTGCGCCAAGCTGGTGGACCTGAGCACCATGCTGATTTCGACCGGCACGATTATCGACAACCCCGACTGCGACCGTGGATGCCGGACCAAGATCACCACCAAGGTGGCCGACGCGAAGAAGGTGATGAACAACTACGGCGGTGGACTGCACCGCGTTATCGTCTACGGGGATCGAGTCAATGCGGTTAAGGACCTAGCGACCCTGCTGAAGTTCACGGTCGTCGAGGAATGCTGAAGGAGGATTGACGAACATGGCGACTGATTGTGGATCACATCGCGAACACTCAACTGGCTGTTCGTGCTGCTCTTCGGGTTTGCATGCGGCGATCGAGGCGGCCAAGAAGGCAGGACTGTCAAGGCGCAACCTGCTGGTCAGCGCCGGCACCGTGGCCGTGGGCAGTTGGGCCATCGCCGCCCGGTCAGCCCAGGCACAACAGGCCGCAGCGGCAGGTGAGCCGAAGTTCGTCCCGACCAAGGAACTCGTCGTTCAGCCGGTATTGACCTATGTCATTCCACAGCGGCGCGACCAGACCAGTTGGCGGTCCTGGGGCGCCATCCAGACTCAGGCCCAGGCCGACGAGGAAGCTGCTCGCATCCAGACTGAACTGAGCGCGATGGCCGAGTCGACCAAGTTGGCTTTGAAGTTCCTGCCGGTGGCCAAGATTCACAAGCCCGATCAAGTGGCCAACGTTGCCCAGACCAAGTGCGACGTCATGCTCATCTACGCCGCCGGCGGCGGAAACGACTGGCTGGAGAAGCTGACCAGCAAGGATCGACCGACGATCTTCTTCCTGCGGCATCGTTCGGGGCCGGTCTCGCTCTACTACGAGATCTTGCACCCCATCTTCATGCGGAAGAGGACCGATCAGTACGCCGACACGGGTGTCGACGTGAGCGATGTTGTCGTGGACGAGTACGCTGATCTGGCGTGGCGGATGCGGGCGCTGCTGGCTCTGCGCAAGACACTGGGAACGCGAATCGTCGCCGTCGGCGGGCCGGGCGGCTGGGGCGCTGGAGGCAAGTTGGCCCCACCGATCGCTCGCGAGAAGTGGAGCCTGGATATCCGCACCATCGACTATCCCGATGTCGCCAAGCGACTGGAATCGCTGAAAAAGAACGACAAGGTCGTCGCCGAGGCCCGCAAGCAGGCCGCCGAGTATCTGGCCCGGCCGAACACGGTGCTCAAGTGCGACAAGAAGTACGTGGAGAATGCGTTCGTGCTCTACAGGGCCTTCGAGGACATGATGAAAGAGCACGACTGCACCGCCATGACCATCCAACACTGCATGGGCACGATCATGCCCATCTCGGAGACCACCGCCTGCCTGCCGCTCAGCCTGC
>CAZTQK010000295.1:0-8037 GCA_964615635.1 uncultured Planctomycetales bacterium | reverse complement strand
CTGCAGTTGACAGGTGACAGGTTCGTGGAGGCCACGTCCCATGATACCACACCGGAGCCATACCAAGTGATCGCGGAGTTCGGGTAGGTCACCCGGAACGGTCCGGCTGATGTCGTAACGGTCAGATTCATGTCGTCCGAGTTCACACCGCCGCCCCCCGCGCGGTTGTCGCGAACGGTGCATCGCATCTTCAGCGTGCGGGCCGTCGTGGGCAGAAGCTCGCCGGCCACCGTTGTGTTGTCCAGCAGGTCGCTGAGCCGCGGAAAGGTGCGCGAGGGGCTCGTCGTCGGAAGCCAGGACCGGAAGATCGGGCTGCTGCCGTTGTCACCCGCGCTCAGCGGGGCCTGCGGCCCATAGTCCATTTCTTCCCAGCAGTATGTAATCGGATGGCCGTCCGGGTCGCTGCCCGATGCGGTCAAAACGAAGGGAGTCTGGTGAGGAATGGTGTAGTCGCTGCCGGCGTTGACCGTTGGCGCCTGGTTGCCGGTGTTACTGATCGTCGGACAGTTCGCCCCGGTCAAGTTGGTGCAGTAGTTGCGGATCCTCTCGTAGCTGATGGCATGATAGTAGTAGTCTCGCGAGCCCTGGATGTCGTCAGCACCGCAGAGCCCCGCGTATGCCATGATGGTCGAACCGCTGCCGGGTTCACGGGCGGTATCGCCGCCCCACTGATCCGCCGAGCAATTCCCGTTCGTCCCGTTCCATGTATGGTGTGATCCGACCTGGTGGCCCATCTCGTGCGCAGCGATCTCCACCGCAAACGCATCACCTACCGGACTGCCCCGGCCGGAAGCACCTTTCCCCTTCATTCCGTTCCAGCAGGCGATACCGGGATAGGTCACGCCTCCGCCAGCCGTTGAGAACACATGGCCGATGTCGTAGTTCGCCGAGCCGATGACGTTGTCAAGGTTTTCCTGATTCTCATCCATCATCGTGTTGTTGTTGTTGCCCGTGTACGGATCATCGGCTGGGTCGGTATAGATGATCAGGTTGTTGTTCGCGACAAGCTGCAGGCGGATGCAGAACTCCTGCTCGAAGATGCCGGTGATGCGGTTTATTGCGGTCGTGACGGCCGCAAGGCCCAGAGCGACCGTTCCCCCGTGAAACTGCGTGTACTCGCCGGTGGCGGCCACGGCAATGCGGTAATTCAAAAGCTGGCCGCCGGTGCTGAGGGTGGTATACCCATCGAGCAGCTCTCGGACAGCTTCTTCGTTGTCCTCGGTGTAACAGGTCCACGCGGCGGCTTCCGGCGTCACATCGTGCCGGTAGTAGCTGACGTAAAGCTCGGTCTGGCCGCGGGTCTCCGGGTCGATGATCGCAGTACCGGAAGGGGATCGGACAAAACCGTGAAATCCCTGTGGTGTCCAGTCGAACCGCACCGTTGCATTGGGATCGTCGATTCCCTGACCGAGGTAGGTCTTGATTTCCGGAAACTGGGCCGCCAATTCCGGCGCCATCACCGGTGACTCGACGTAACTGAACCTCTGGAAACCGCCATCCGGCATCGGTAAGGAGATCACCGACGGCGACTGGTCGGCTCGCATAGCCAATTCATGTGGCGCTTTGCCAAGGTTCTCCGTCAACACTGTCTGCTCAAGCCGGACCAGCCGGTGCGACTTGAGGGCATCTTGCCACTGGACGTTGGCGGTCCGACGGAGGCCCGCATCCTGCCAGAGACCATCACCTGAGTCGGCCGCCGCGGCGGGAAGAGTGCCCGCGAATGCCAGAACCAATGCCACAGAGACAGACGAGAAGACACGTCCCGCCGAAACCAACATATGGAACTCCTTCCGCGCGCAGAAACGACACCTACCATGTTGTCAGGGCGGGGAAATATGCACGCCATCCGCCGGCGGCTTCGACACCGACCAGTCGCCGACTTCATACAGCCGAATGGCTATGAAGCGTTCATGGCAATGTACACACCCCCTTGCCACGATGTACAGATTCTACCCGAGTCTGACGCCAAATACGAGCGTTTTTCTTTGAAGTCAGTATGACTGTTCAGGTTGCAGTTCAGAATCACGTGCCGGGCGAGCAGTGCCACCGACTGAAGTACTCGAGCATGAATCCTGGCCAAAGTACTTCGTTGAAGCCGACAGTCAGATCCGCGGGCTTGAAGTCTACGCGAAGCTCGTCCAAGTTCGCACCTTCGACGGCGATCTTGTCTTCCAGGGTCTGCCCGACTCCCTGCTCCCGGGCCCGGACCAAGTAGGGGATTCGCCCGACATCCAATCCGATAATCCGAGCGGCAGTGGCATCAGCCGCCGCCGGGTCGGTGCTGGCCAGCAGAAACCAATCGTCGAGATGGTCGCTGATATCGATCGTCTCACCCCACCAACCCGGCATGACATGCGGCCCGTTTCCCTGGCAGCAGATTGAACCATCGATGATCGCCAGATCCGGCCGGATCACGCGGTTAATGTCGAGGAAACACTGGCCAGGGCCGCCCGCGGCGCTGTGAAGCATGAAACGCCAGCCCATTCCCTTGCCATAGACCCCAAATGGCGTGGTCCCAAAAAAGTTCTTCATCGAGGCAGTCATCGACATCCAACGGTGCGTCTTGGGCACGGCAATGGAGATGACCTTGTCGGCCTGGGACAGCAGGCTCGATACGTAGATGCCACCAAGATCCGTATGCGCACTCGGGAGCAGGTCCCAGCCGGGCGAGCCGGTCTCCAGCGACACCATTCGGATCTTGCCTGTGTATTGTTGGTTGAGTGCTTCGACCGCCGCCACGAGGCCAACCGTCCCATCCAGCGTCACCGCCAAGTCCCACGGAATGTCACGCACCTGGCCGCCTTCGCCGATGATCACCTCTGACGCACCCGCGCGCAGGCATTCCTCCGCCACCGTGATGACGATCTCAACCTTCGTGCTCTCCCCCGACGCAAAGACGTTGCAGTCCACAAAGCCCAAACCGCCGAAGTTGGGCTTGATGAAGACCGCATCGCCCGGCTCGACAATGGATTCAATCCCGCCGACACCCTCCAGGACCTGCCGGGTCATCTCGTAGAGATCCAGGCCGCGCACGGCCACGACCTTCGAGTCGGCCTCAAAGGGAATGTCATCGGGCGATGGTATGAACGGGATTTCTGTCGCCCTGCATCCGAACAGGCACTTGGAGGCCCCGAGTGCCAGACCTGCGCGCATGCCCCGACGCAGTAGTTGTCTCCGACTCAGATGGCCCATTCCTGCCCCCCGCAAGAATTGTGACTGATGTCACACGCCGCTGCCGGCAGGGTGCTCGCTGACACGTTCACGTGAATGCTATCGCGTTGTCCGTGCGCAGCGTCCGCAATTCCACAGCCGTTATCGCCCAACCGGCGTGACATTGGTCGCTTTCGTCGGGACCAGCTTGGCACTCGGATAACCGGCGACTTGTGCGCCGCGCTGTCGCAACGACACGGCGACGTTGGGCTTGTAGTCGTCCGGCACCGACGCCAAGGCCGCCTGCAGCGCCGCCAGAGACTTCTCGCCCGGCAAACGCTGGAGCACCATGCGGGCATCTTCCCGCACCTCAGGGTCTGCCAACAGCGGCGAGATCACGATGACAGCCTCGTCACCAGCGATCTCCGAGAGCATCCACAAGACTTCACGTCGCAGAGCCGCCGGTTGCCCATTCCCGCACAGCGGCAACAATTCGGACACAACTGATTGCCTCTCGCCGTCGGCGCCGCGTCGCCCGGCATGTCGAACAATCTGCCACAGAGCATTCTTCGCGGCTCGGGCCACCTCCATTTCGCCGCTCGCCGTGATCCGGGCCAATTGCTTGACGGCAGCGGCTCCGGCCTCCCCGGCCTTGAGTACCGCAGCGGCGCGCACCTTGTCGTCTTTGTCCTCGATCTTCTTCATCAGTTCCCGCACATCCATGTTGGTGCTCCCGTTTTTCAAAGGTGATACGGATACCGCTGCGGCCGGCCCATCATGCGTCGGGCGTGCTCGTCGTTGATGATCTCCTGCCTGGCCTGGTCCCACTGAATTTTGCGACCGAGGATGAACGCCAGATTCCCAAGGTTGCAGAGATTCGAGACGCCCACGGCCGCCTCAATGTTCATGATGGTTGGCTTGCCAGTCTTAATGCCCTCAAACCAGTCCTCGTAGTGTCCGGGGCTCTTGCGGACGTCTTTGGCACCGGCAGGGGGGACCCACTCTCGGGCCTTCCGCTCCGCCCACGTGCCGCCGTCGCCGCCCCAATGCGTGAAGGTACCCTTGGTGCCGTGATAAACCGCGCCGTAGCCGGGACGGGTGATCTTCGCCTCGTCAGGCTTGCGTTCTTCCGGAGGCGGGGCGTTGTTCGGGTGCTGGCTCCAGACGAGCGTCCATTCAGGATCCCTGAAGGTATAGGTAACCTCCATCTCGATTGCGACATCCCACAACCCACGGGTCGCCCGCGTGCCGGTCGCTTCCACGGTGATCGGGCCGGTGCCGTCGGCGCCCATCCACCACATGGCACAACTCATCACGTGCGCGCCCCGATCGCGAATCTGCCCGCCACCCGATTCCATGATCCACCGAAACGCGCCGGGGCAGTACTTCTTGTTGTATGGCCGCCAGCGGAGCGGGCCGAGCCACAAGTCCCAGTCCAGCTCCAGCGGAGGATCGGCGTCAGGAACAGGATTGTCATCTGATGGCGACGGATAGTGGAAACACCAGACCCTGTCGATATGCCCGATGTTGCCGTTGACCAGGTAGCGATGGGCAAGGTATGCCTCGTGCTCAGAGCGACCCTGTGAGCCGACTTGTACGGATACTCTGTTGTCAGAGGCTGCCTTCACCATCGCCTTGCCCTCGTCGATGGTGCAGCACGCGGGCTTTTCGACATAGACGTGCTTTCCGCATTCGGCCGCGTGAACCATCTGCACGGCGTGCCAATGATCGGGCGTGGCGATGATGACCGCGTCGATATCCTTCCGTTCCAGAATGTATCGATAGTCACGATACACATCCGCCTGCGGCCCGGCGTTCGCTGATGCTGCGACCAGGCGGTTGTCGTCGACGTCGCAAACCGCCGCAATGTTGACCTGCCCTTTTTTCATGCGCTCCACCATGCTCTTCAGATGGTGAGTGCCCATCCCGCCTACCCCGATGTGGGCGATGGTGAGCCGGTCGTTGGCCCCCTCCCGACCGGGCGAGGCCAGCACCTTTCTCGATACGAAATACGGGAAACCGGCAACCACGCCGGCAGCCGCACCCGTGGCCTTGAGAAATGACCGTCGCGGAATCCCCGGTGCCTGCTTCATCATCTCGTCTCCGAACTGAGTCACACGAACCCGGCGATGCACAGAACTGGTGGGACAACGTCCTGCCATCTCCCCAGCCATGGCCACACTGTAGGGCTTCACGACGCAGGCTGGCAAGGGCGCGCGGGAACCGACTCGAGGGCCATGCCCACGACACATCTCCGGCCTTCCAACTCACTGCACCCGGAACCGGCCTCTCGGCTGCAACAGCAGCGGCCAGCACAGGCAAACCATAGGCAGCAGCAGTGGAGATGAGGGCTAAGGAATGGCCTCAGCTAATCTTTAAGTGATTGGCAGATAATGAGTTAAAGCCGACGCTGGGGATTGAACCCAGGACCTATGCTTTACGAAAGCATCGCTCTGCCGCTGAGCTACGTCGGCGAGAGTCCCCCCTCCCCAAGACCCAAGAATCCTTGAGCCTGTGGAGCTGCCGTACGTCTTTAGCGTGCCGGGGTCTGGCTCCTTTTTGCCTGATGCGGGTTGCTACACGATCTGGGCCTGCTTGTCCAGGCCGGTTGGCACTCGCGTATCCGAGAATGCCCGCAAAAAGGTGCCTGACCCGCTCTCTTGGACGCTAAACACGTACAACCTGCCTAGCTTACGCAGGAAGAACCTGAATGACAAGCGCCCCGAGGCGGGCAGTATGAGCGACGCCTGTCTTGCCTTCGGGCTTGGGCCAAAAATAACCCCGCGGTACCCAACCGGGCACCGCGGGGCCGTTGAAAGGGGACACGACAGCTTCCATAACATATGTAGGATTCATTCCGGCCAAAATCAAACGAAATCGTGATAAATCCGAGGTGGGTGATGCCGGATTCGGCATCAGCAGGGGGTGTTTTCCCGGACCGCGCTCTGTTCTCGGACGAAAATCGGCCTGCTCCTCGATGCGTGAAACCCGCTGGGGCTGATGCACATTCAGCGGGTCGTCAGCCGACGATCCGCAGCAGAAAAGGCTATGATTCCAGGACGTCAGCTTGGTCTTCGACCAGTTACCCGACAGGTTTGGTGGCGTCAGGACAGCTTCCCGCTGCGGACGATCGCGATCACCAGCCACAGGCCCATGAGGCCCGCCAACACATAGCCGATAACCCCCAGACTCCACGTCGGAATGCCGAACACGCGCGGGGCCGCCGAGGCCGCCAGCACCCACGAACTGCCGATAATGATCGCCGCGGTGATGACCGCGAAACTCAGCCGGTTGCTGGCCCGGTCGACTTCGTTGGCCAGCGAGTCCAGGTTCTGATGGCGAATGTTGACCTGCCATTTGCCGCGGGCCATCCGCCGAGAGACATCGCGGAGCTGGCTGGGAAAGCCCTTGAGGAAATTGAGCAGGTGCCAGCCGGACATGGCGGCCGATTTGAGCAATCTGCCCGGTGCCACGCGATCGGCCAGCAGCTTCAGCAGACGCGGCTTGACCAGCGTCAGCAAATCCATATCAGGATCGAGCTGCAGGCAGATACCACCGACCGCCACCAGGGCCTTGCCGAAGAGCACGAATTCACGCGGAAGGCTGACTTCGTTCCGCCGGATCAGGCCGGTTATCTCGTGGAACAACGTCTGCATGTCAAACCGATGCAGCGGCAGTCCATAGTACTTCTCGATCAACTCGAGAAAGTCGCGTCGAAGCTGGACGCGGTCGGTCTGCTCGCCGAGTGCATTCATATCAGCCAGAACCTCGACGATGATCTCAGGCTCGCGGTTGAAGGCACCCATCAGGGCCATCACCAGGTGCCCGAGCAGCTCGTCGTCGATCCGTCCGGTCAGACCAAAATCGATCAGGCGGATCGCGGCCGGGGGCTCGACCAGCAGATTCCCCGGGTGCGGGTCAGCATGGAAAAGCCCCGTCTCGAAGAACTGCTTAACGAAGCCGCGGGCCAGCCGGTCGGCAAGTTGCTTGCGGTCAACGGCCGGGTCCGGATGAGTGAGCAGCGACTGCACGCTCACACCATGCATCTCCTCCAGCGTCAGCACGCTCGGACCCGTCAGGTCCCAGAACACCGTCGGCACCCGGAAATTGGGGTCTTCGCCGATGGACTCTGCGAAACGGGCAATCGTGGCCGCCTCATTCACGAAGTCCATCTCGCGGATCATCGTTTGCTCGAACTCGTCGACGATCATCCTCGGATGGTAGACGCTGAGTTCGGGAACCAGCCGCTCGGCAACGTCGCCGATCCAGCGCAGAATGGTCATATCGAGCCGGATCGTCTCCTCGATGTCGGGCCGCTTGACCTTGACGACCACGTGGCTGCCGGGCCGTTCGGGGGTGGCGTGGGTGGCCGCCCTGTACACCTGGGCAATCGAACCGCTGGCAAAGGGGGTCTCACTGAAGCTGGCGAAACACTCTTCGATAGGGGTCCCCAGGTCAGCCTCGATCATTTGCCGGGCCTGTTCGGTCGGGAAAGGGGGAACCTTGTCCTGAAGCTTCACAAGTTCAGCGATGATGTCCGGAGAAACCAGGTCCGGCCGGCTCGACAGGATCTGGCCGAGCTTCACGAAAGTCGGCCCGAGTTCCTCGCACACACGGGCAATCCTCCGCCCGATGCTGGCTTCAGGCTCGCCTTCCAATGACGGCATGATCGCCTGCTGCCACCGCTTGGGCAGGGGGACGTATCGTTCGAGGTGAAGACTGTCGACCAGATGCCCGAACCCGTGCTGCGTCAGCACGCGTGCGATCGTTTGCACGCGGCGGATCGTTCGGACTGACTTCGGCAAACGGAACATGGCAACAGCATACCCGGGCTGGACCGACCGTCAATACTCTCACAACCGTGCTAAGTCGGATCAACGACTGGAC
>CAZTQK010000294.1:0-8095 GCA_964615635.1 uncultured Planctomycetales bacterium | reverse complement strand
CCATTTTCGACGGTAAAGCATGGTACACCCCCAGTGCTCGAAAGTATGACGTGACGGGCATACCGGCCACTTTCCTGCTCGATCGCGACGGTAAGATCGCCTACGTGGGCACACCGAGCAAGGGCTTCGGCCCCATGGTGAAGCGGTTACTCCAGCCTCAAAACGACAAGAAGTAGCGTTCCGATGATCTCTGCGTTTGATGGGGGAGCACACAGGATGGCCCATCCGGCGGGTATGGCCGCAGGGCAGGCCCTTGGTCGCACGAGGGTGGGCTTGGTCTGTGCATCGCTCCTGTTGATCTGTCTGACGGGTTGCGTGGGGCAGTGGCGCCCGTCGAATGAGTACGTTTCTCAACCACTACAGTCACAAGGCCCTTCAAGATGGGAAGCTTGCCTGCACGCCAATCGTCTCGGGCGATGGGTCTACGAGCGAAGGGAACTGCCCCAGCCCAAGCGCCGTCCGGTCCGCATGCATGTCAGGCAGATCGATCTGAGCCGGTTGAGCGAGGGCGTTTTGGAGGACAGACCGTTTCTCAGACTCGATGAGTACCTTGACCTGAAACGCGCCGCCACCACGCGATCCGCGGATGAGTCGGCGGCAACGCAGCCCGCCCACCGTGAGGACCTGACTGAAGATCGACCGCGTGCCCCGCTTGCCGGCGGTACGAGCATCTTCTTTCGCTTGGCCGAGGCGGCCGATCCGATGCCGTCGGAATTGGAGTCGGTCGGGACGGTTACCAGCGAAACATCGGTCATCTACTACGATTTTCTCGGCGCACCGCAGGTCAAGGGCATGCTCAATCGATGCAGCGAATTCGAGGGGGTCGAGGACGTCGAGTGTCCGGCCGGACGGTTTGAGAGATGTGCGCGCATCCGGGTGGACCTCAAGGTCCACTTCCCGTGGGTCGCCATCGTCGATCTGACGACATATCTCTGGCTCACGCCCGAGGTGGGCGAAGTGCGGCGCGTGCAGCGTCTGAGCGGATGGTTTCTGATCTTCCCCTTTGCCAGCGCCGACGAGTATCAGCTCGTCTCCTACACCCCGACGGCCGCCTCCAACTTTTCGGAATGCTGTCGCGCCCCGATGTGGAAGACCGGTGTGGTGCTTCTGGAAGGCGACTACCCCGGCATCCGCATCGGCGGGATGGTGATCGATTTCGAGGTGCCCAAAGCAGTAGAGTAGTGCCGTTCGCAACGGGTCCCGCCGACGGCTTGTCTGCCAGTAGGTGTCACTGACCTGGCAAGGACCACGGCAGCGATGAAGACTGGCCCCGCGGAGACCAAGGGCTTATATTCTCTCGCGTGATCGAGGGTCGAACGATGGCGCGCGGCAGCCTGCTGCTCTATGGCGGAAGCTTCAATCCCATTCATAACGGGCACCTGATCATTGCGCGCGCCGCCGCCGAACAACTGGGCGTCGAGCGGACGATCCTGATCCCATCGGCCGCTCCACCCCACAAGACCGGCAGCGATCTGGCATCGCCGGAAGACCGCCTGGAGATGGTCCGCCTGGCTATTGCCGGCGAACCAGGCTTCGAAGTCAGCGACATCGAGCTGCACCGCCAGGGCCCAAGCTACACGATCCTGACCATCGAGGCGCATCGGCGCGAGTTGGGCTCTGACGTCCCTCTCTACTGGCTTATCGGCGGCGACACACTCCCCGAACTGCACACCTGGTATCGCATAAGCGAGTTGGCTGAGCTATGCAGCATCGTCACCGCCGCCCGCCCCGGATTCGAGACGCCTGACCTGTCGGCGCTCTTTGGGGCGCTGACCCTGGCCCAGATCCGCCGGCTCCAGGAGAGCACTCTTTTCACCCCCCGCATCGATATCTCCGCTACGGAGATCCGCCATAGAATCCGAGACGGGCGGCCGATTCGCTATCTCGTGCCGGACCCTGTGGCGGAGTACATCCTGGCAAATGGGCTTTACCAATAGGTGACCCGGCAGGTTCTCACGGAAGAGTTGCGATCTTTGTGGACGAAGCCAGATTCCTGGCGTCCTCGGCACTGAACACCGCCGGCTGATCGCTCATCGCCGACGCCGCCGAGACGGCCAGCCCCTGGCGGAGAGCGTCTTCGATCCGCCAGCCCGCGTGCGTGGTCGCAGCGAGAAAACCCGCCAGCATCGCGTCGCCGCAACCGACCGTGCTTCGGATGCGATCGGCCGGAACCCGGGCTCGGCCCTTCAGTACAAGCCCTTCCGCAAAGCACATCGCCCCTCGTTCACCCATGGTGACCAGCACCACCGCTACGTGCTCGTTGAGGCGGCGTCCGGCCTCGATGATCTCGCTTTCGTGCGAGATCTGGTATCCGAGCAGTTCGCCGAGTTCAAGCAGGTTTGGCTTGACCAGCCATAAAGGCAGTTTCGCGGCCTCGCGAAGATGATCGCCGGAACTGTCAACCACAACGCGTGCGCCCCGATCGACGCACGTTCGCAGCATGCGGCCGAATTCATCCGGGTGCAGACCAGGGGCGCATGAACCGGTGAACACCAGAAGGGCGTCAGGCTTGGCAAGCTGTGCCAGCGTGTCGAGAAGTTGCCGGATGTCATCCGGCGTCACCGTCGGCCCGGCATCGCGGATGTGCGTCTCGCCGTGCCCGACCGGGTCGATAATGGTGATGTTCTCGCGCGTGCCGCCGCTGATCGAGGTGAAGCGAACGGCCACACCTGCCTGGCGCATGCCATCTTCAAACAATCCGAGCGATTCGTCACCCACCCAACCGGCAGCCGTGTTCGGAGAACCGAGGGCAGACATCGCCCGCGAAACGTTGATGGCCTTCCCGGCCGGCAAGCGGGATCGCATGCGGCCTTTCAGATGCCCACCAACATGAAAATCGGGGACCTCGATGATCCGATCGATCGTTGGATTCAACGTCACGGTCACGACGGATTGAGCGACGGGCAGCGTCATTGATTCAGCCGTCTTTCCGCGGGCCGTGGCAGAGGATCCTCGACCGGGAGCATCGGCGGCTTCACACCCAACACCACACGCACGGGCCGGCCCTCCAACTGGAATCGAAGAACTGCCGAGAGACGCTCATCCCGGAGCTCCTCCGCCGAGTGCGTCCAACATGCACCGTCAAAGGCCTCATCCTGACAGGCGGTCAAGTCAATCTGCCGCGGACCGCTGTCTGACTGGACTGTCAGGACCACGTTCTCGGCACCTCTTGCCGGCCCGGCCGCGGCATCCAGAAAGTAAAGTTGCCCCGCGTCAACCACCCACTCAACGTACCCTCGGTTCTCCGGCATGGTCAGCAGATGACCACCGTGCGGCGGCTTGATCGCCGGCATCGTAGCGGCTTCATCGCGCGAAAGCGGTGGGGCGGGCAGGCTGGCAGGGGAGGCCGGTACCGGAGGCAGCGGCGGGTCCTGATCGCAGCCGCCGCTGCACAAGAACCCTGCGGTCACCACCACAACCAGCACATCTCTCCGTCTCATCTTGGTCACCTCACGCCTAACAGAAGCTCCTGGACCAACTGGTCGAGCTTCTCGTGATGATACTTGCGAGCAGTCAGCGGCGCGGGGTCGATGTCGGCTGAACGCAGCTCGGCACTCGCCGGCAGGGGGGCATCGCCGCCCGTATGGAGTTCCTGCAGGATGCCCTGAATCTCGGCGTCCCGGTTGAACGCCTCCGCCTTTTCGCGAAGAATCAGGTATGTTCGCATGCAGCCGTTGACGAAGTCCCAGACCTCTTCACGGTCCGCCGTGCGATATGCGTGGGCATCGAAGCAACGGTTGCCCTGCCACTTGTGGTCCTCGAGCAGCTTGACGATGAAGAACGACTCCTTCAGGTCCTCGGCACCGAACCGGATGTCCTGGTCAAACCGCAGGGGTTTCTGGCTGTTCAGATGGACGCCGAACAGCTTATTGCTTTCCAAAGCCAGGGCAATCTCGTGATACGCATTGAGGCCCGCCATACGCACGTGAGCCACCTCCGGCACTAGGCCGCAGTTGTCCGGCTTGTTGAGCGTGGCGATCAGGGCCATGGCGTGGCCCACCGTCGGAAGGTAGGTGTCGCCGCGAGGTTCATTGGGCTTGGGCTCGATGCTCAACCGATAGCCGGCGTACTTGTTGTCATCGATGTAGGCCTGAAGGTAGTTGAACGCCTCGCGGAGCCGCTTAATCGCCTCAACCGGGCTCTTGGCCGCATCCACCTCGATGCCGTCGCGGCCCCACCAGATGTTGGTCAGCCGGCAGCCGAGCTCGTAACCGACGTCGATAGCGGTCAGGTACTTCCCGATGGCCATCTGGCGAATCTTCGGATCGTGGCTGGTCAGCGCCCCGTCTTTGAACACCGGATGAGTGAAGGTGTTCGCCCCGGCACACCCGCAGACGATGTCGCTGTCGGCCATCCGTTTCTTGGCTTCTTTGACGATCCGATCCCGCTCGGCCGGGCCGGCCGTATCAGGGATGATGTCTTCCCAGTGCATCTCGAAGGCGTAGACGTTCCGCTTGCCCAGCTCGTTGATGGCATCCAGGCCGCTCAGGGGCGCTCGGGTCGGCTCGCCGAACGGATCACGGCCGGTGTTCATTACGGTCCACAAGCCGAATGCGAATCGATCGCTCTTGCGAGGTGTGTAGTCACTCATCTCAACCGTCTCCGTCGGGCAAAGCAATGAGCCGGGACAGCCTGCCGCCGGCCACGTTACGGCCGAGCATTGTAGAGAGGGGCGCGGTGGGCGCCAAATGGGTCTTTCACGTCAGGAACAGGGGATCCATGATCGTTCAGGCGGCTTCTTCCTTGCCCGAAACAGCCCATGACATCTCCGAAGTCGCCCCTTCCCCGGGTCGCCTCTCAATAGGATTTGGGGAGTCTGTAGCACGAGTACACTCATCTTTCTGTCATCAATCTTCCTGTCATTTCTCGATGATCGTAAACGCGACGCTGATCCAGACTGCGGGCACCGGCGTCAACGTGAACGAGCATCCGCCGCTCCAGTCCTGACAGAAAGATTGATGACAGAAAAATGCAACGCAAAAACAAGTCTAACGGCGGGTGGCCCATCAATCCCGGCGAAGCCCAGCAGAATCGTGACTGTCCCAAGCAGGGTCGAGGGGCGAAGCCGGATGGGTGGGGGAGCGATGATGTCTTGACGAGCCACGCGGTTTCTTGGGCTGAGCGTGTCGAAGCCATCCGCGTGGTCTTCCCGGCAGGTGGCCCCGGCCGTAGGGTCCGCGCCCGCCACGGCGGGCAGGCCCGCAAACCATCACGCTGCTCCGAACAGTCCCTTCCCTGATCGCTGATTGCTGAAAGTCGACCGAAAGGGAGACTCGCCGTGGCGAGCCGAGAGCTGCTAACAACCGCAGAGCACGCCGAGGATGCGGAGGAAAACGCCGGGACAGCCGACCCCGAAGAATTGCCGCACGAAGTGTGTTAGATCGTAGATGCTACTATTAGCCAGCAACGGAAACCTACCTGCGTCCCCGTTGCGACACCCGTTGTGCATGTCCGGTATCAATCCCACTCACCCCGGAAACCGGCAGGTGGGGGGAGGCGCCACCCGCACTCGGGGCAGACTCCGCTGACGTTGCCGGTGAGATCGTATCCGCAACACCCGCAATGAGTTGGGTCTTGCCGGAATGCCCAATAGAAGAAGCGCTGCCTGGGCAGGCAGAAGACACGAGCGCCGGCGCCCAAGAGTAAGTAGCATCCGGCAAAGAACGGGCTCAGAGGGTGCTCTTGCCCGGCAGCAGACTCCCAGACTGATATCCCTAGCCAGAAGAAGCCAAGGAGAATAAACGTCCACGCGAGCAGGAGGCAGTACCGCAACCGCTTGTAGGGTACGCAGCGCCAGAATCTCACAACAAGGAACAGCAGAGCGAGGTGACCTATCAAGAGCAGACAGAATGCAACGTCCATCAGGGTCATCTTGCGCTCCTGCGTCCGCCGCCGAACGGATCACGGCCGGTGTTCATCACCGTCCATAAGCCGAATGCGAATCGATCGCTCTTGCGGGGCTGATATCCGCTCATGTTCCTTTCGCTCCGTGGCTGTCAGAATCTCGCGCCCGCCGCTCTGCTCCGGGCACCTTGACGGCGAGGCATTGCAGTGGGCAATCCGACATGCGCCAAACGTCAAATGGTATCGCTACGATGCCAGCAGCGATCTGATATTGTCTGGCAGCACCGTGAAGCACAAGATCCCAAAGATGATCACCGCAACAACAAGCAGCATGACCAGCAGTCGGCCGGGACGGAGCTCGCCGAGCGCGTGCCGCGGGACCAGCCTCGGCAGCACAAGGAAGAACGCCCCCAGAATGGCCAACGCCTGCAGCGGTGTCAGAAGGATGCCATCAAGCTGACCACCGAGCTTGACCAGCTTGACGGGATCGAAAAAAGAGACCGCAACCAAATTGGTGATCACAAAGACGAGCAGGAAGGCCCGAAACTGCCAGATATGCGGCACGCGCGAGAAGGGGGGGCAGATAATTCGCGTGCAGTCAGCGAGCAGCCGAGGCCAGCCGGCAAGCTGACCAACCTGCGTACTGATCATGGCCGCCGATCCGGCAATCAGGAACAACTTGGCGCCCAGCCAGCCCCATCGATTCGAGAAAAGCCGAGAGAGAGTGAAGGCCACCTCTTCTCCGTCGGGGATCAGGTGCTCGGGACGCAGGACACCTGCCCCGGCAAGGCAAAAACAGATCGTCACCACAATGCCGATGAACGCGGCCACGATCGCATCCGTTCGGACGACGCGACACCAGCCGCGCAGCGAGCGGGCCTCTTCAGAGGTCATGCTCGCCAGGCGCTGCTCATCCGCGCCTTTGCCGTATCCGCGTCCCGCGGCCATGCCGTACCCGGCACCGAGAACCCAGTAGGTGTACCACACCTGGCTGGCGAATCCGCCGGCCGCCCAGCCCATCAGCGGCAGAATCTCTCGCCACGGTGAGCTGTTACGGCCGGCATCAGGTGCCCAGGACGGTATCACCATCGGCTCAAGACCCACCAGTCCGCGTGCGATGTCAGTCAGTGGCGGCAGCACGGTCATGGCAACGTAGAGCACGCCGACCACGATGATCATCACCAGGCCGCTCATGACCGTCTTGAGCAGGTCGAACCGACCGGTCCAGGAAACGCAGACCGCAAACAGAGACACGGTCGCCCCCCAGATGATCGTTCCGCCAGGCAGAGGGAGCAGCGAGTTCAGAAAAACACCGGCTACTTTCGCCAGAGCACCGATCGACACAATGGCGGCCGGGAATTGAACGACGAGCACCACCCAGATCAGCCAGTCTCTAGGACCCGGCATCCGCCGGAAAAGGTCGATCATCCCCTCGCCGGTGATTGCGGTCCACTGAGCACCGGCCATCCCGATGCTGCACTTCAAGAGGATTGCACCAACGATTGCCCACAACGCGGCCGTGCCCAGGAGAGCGCCGGTCCGCGTGGCGAGAATCACCTCGCCCGAGCCGATGTACTCAGCGCACCAGATGAACGCGGGGCCGACCATGGCCAGGACGGCCAAACCCCGCGGCGCGATAGGTATCTTGTGAGACATGCCGTGTCGCCTCTCGAACTGACGGGCGAATTGTACGGCATGGCCCCGATCGTGAACAGGCTGCCCGCAACTGCGACGAGGGACTCAGAGCCTGACAGAGCACGGCCGCGCACGAGCGGACAAGCCGCCAGTGCAATGGCTGGGCTGCCCAGAGTCCATGTCAGCCCGCGCAAGCGGCACTGGCAGGCATGTTCTCGCCGCTGAAGCACCGTTCGAAGACGGCGAAGTCAGCCTGATCAACGTCGCCGTCGTTGTCGAAATCACTGCTGCCGCAGCCGCTACCGCAGGGGATGCCCGGGCCAGACGCGCAGAGTTCGAAGACGGTAAAGTCATCCGGATCAACGTCGCCGTCACGATCATAGTCCGAGGCAATCAGCGGCGGGCACCCGTTTGCGTCGACGGTCGCGCCGGGGATCGTGTTCGGGCAGTTGTCGCAGTCATCCGGGACACCGTCGCCGTCAGCGTCGGGATCATTTTGGTCCGGGACGCCGTTGTTGTTGCAGTCTTTCGCCCGCCAACCCGAGTTGCTCCGACCGAACGCGCTGGCATGCGTGCCGGAAGAGTCGATCGCGACACTCACCCAGTAGTAATACAC
>CAZTQK010000293.1:0-8101 GCA_964615635.1 uncultured Planctomycetales bacterium | reverse complement strand
TGCCGGATCAGCTTATCGGCGACGCCCTGCGGTTGCGGCAGGTCGTCACCAACCTGGTGGGCAACGCGTTCAAGTTCACCCACCAGGGCGAGGTCGCGGTCCAGGTCTCGACAGCGACCGGATCGGCCGACGGTGGGCCCACGCCGCCGGGCAAGCTGGACCTGCTGGTCACCGTGCGCGACACCGGCATCGGCATTGCCAGGGAGCAGCAGGACCGCCTCTTCCAGGCGTTCACCCAGGCCGACAGCTCAACCTCTCGCAAGTATGGTGGAACCGGTCTTGGGTTGGCCATCAGCCGCCGCCTGGCCAGAATGATGTCCGGCGATCTGACATTCGAGAGCGAGCTTGGAGTCGGCACGACATTCTTCTTCACCGCCCGCCTCGGATATGACGAATCGCAGCAGCCCGCCGCCCCGACGGCACCCGAGCAGGTCCGTCAACGGCCAGTCCTCATCGTCGAGGACAACGCAACCAGCCGGGAACTGATGGAAACCCTGTTTTCCGGCTGGTCAATACCGGCCGTGGCGGTGGCCACGGCGGAGGAGGGGCTGGCACTGCTCGCCGAAAGAAACGGGCCGCAGGGGCACGATCCCTTCGGCCTTGCGGTGCTTGACTGGTTGCTTCCCGGGATGAACGGTCTCGACGCCGCCGAACGCATCCGCGCGAACGAGCACACCCGTACTCTTCCGATCCTCATTGTTAGTGCCTATGCTGGCAAGGAGGAGGAGGCCCGCTGCGAGGAGATCGGCGTCAACGTCTTCCTTCCCAAACCGATCACCGCCTCCTCGCTCTTCGACGCGGTGATCGAGTCTGAGGGTGCCCGGGTTCACGCCGCACGCCGGGGTCTGCAGGCCCCCGTTGAACAGGAGTTTGCTGGAGTGCGAGCCCTGCTGGCGGAAGACAACGAAGCCAACCAGATGGTGGCGATCGAGCTTCTCTCTCGCCTGGGTATCGAACTCGACGTCGCTGCCGACGGTCGCAAGGCCGTGGAAATGGCTCGCACCCATCCCCATCGTTATGCGGCGATTCTCATGGACATGCAGATGCCTGAAATGGACGGTCTGGAGGCCACCCGGGTGCTGCGCGCCGATCCGACGTTTCCCGCCCTGCCCATCATCGCGATGACCGCCAACGCCATGAAACATGATCTCGATGCCTGCCTCGCCGCGGGCATGAACGACCATATCACCAAGCCGATCGATCGCACCGCCTTGCTGGCGACGCTGCGGCGCTGGCTGCCGCGCAGTGAACACCCGGCGCACCGGGCGCCGGTCAGCCGGCCGTCGTCGGAGCCCCGCGGTGCAGTCGGGGACACGAGCAATCTGCCCGAACTCGAAGGCATCAACGTGAGCGGTACACTGGCCAGGCTGGGCCTCGGTTTTGACAGCCTGAGAAAAATGCTGATCCGGTTTGGCGAGGGGCAGCCTAAACTCCTTGGAGACCTGCGCGCCGCGGTCGCGGCGGTCGATCCGGCCACCGTTGCCCGCCACGCTCACGCGATTGCGGGGGCTGCCGGCAACCTGGGTGCGGATACCCTGCGAGAAGCCGCCAAGATGCTGGAACACGCTGGCCGCGAAGGCCGCAAGGATCTTCAGGCCTTGCTTCAGACGGTGGAGGAACGTGCCGCGGTGGTTCTCCGCTCGATCGCCTCGCTTCGGCCTGCCCAGTCTGCCGAGACAGCATCGGCTGTCCGGCCATTTGATGCGGCCAAGCTGCGGCAGGCCCTTGAGAAGCTGGCCGCTTCGCTGGGAGACTTTGACATGTCCTCGTGCGAAGCGGTCCTGAATGACATTGCCGCGATGGGAGCGCCGGCCGACATGGCGGCCGACCTGGCCCGCGTGCGCAAGCTGGCCGAGGGCTATGAGTACGAAGAAGCAGCGGCCTTGGTCAGAAGCCTCCTGGACCGCCTCAAACGGGAGACGCGCTCGTGAAGGATCTTTCGGAATGCCGCGTGCTCATCGTCGACGACGTCAAGGCAAACGTCGATGCTCTCGTCGAAGCCCTGAAGGGCGAGTACAAGCTGAGCGTCGCCCTCAACGGCGAAAACGCTCTCCGCAGCGTCGAGAAGAACCCGCCCGACATCGTGCTCCTGGACATCGTCATGCCGGGCATCGACGGCTATGAGGTTTGCCGCCGCCTGCGCCAGTCGGAGGCCACTCGTGAGCTTCCGATCATGTTTCTCAGCTCGCTCGAGGATATCAAGGACAAGACCCGGGGCTTCGAACTGGGGGCCAACGACTACCTCACCAAGCCGTTTGAGATCCTCGAGGTCAAGGCGAGGGTGCAGTCGCTGCTCAAGGCCAAGGCCTACGCCGACGCCGTCAAGGAGGCCATGGCCCGCGACCTGCGTATCGCCCGGGATATCCAGATGGGCATCCTTCCGGCCGATCTTCGGTCATGGACGGCTGGGACGGGGCTCGACATCCACGCCGTCCTGGAGCCGGCCCAGGAGGTAGGGGGGGACCTGTACGAGGTTCTGCGCCCGGCCGATGACCGTGTCGTCATCGCCGTGGGCGACGTGTCCGGCAAAGGCATTCCGGCATCGCTTTTCATGGCCGTGACCATCACTCTGCTGCGGAGCATGGCCCGGCAATTCGAGCAGCCTGACGAAATCCTGCGCCGGGTCAACGACGAACTGGCCGCCCAGAATCCCAGCGGCATGTTCGCCACGCTTCAATGTGCGGTCGTGGACCTGCGATCAGGACGCGTGGCCTGCGCCAGCGCGGGTCATCTGCCCCTGGTGGTCGTTTCGCCCGGTCAACCGCCGCGGTTTGCCGCGGGGGCGACTGGGGTCCCTGCCGGCCTGTTCGCCGACAACCAAATCGAGTGCTGCTCCATGGACCTTCGAGCGGGCGACACTCTCGTGATGTACACCGACGGCGTCACCGAGGCGATGAACCCCGGTCGCGACCTGTTTGGCGAAGAGCGTCTTCTGGCGCACTTTGCCGATGGGCGGGCGGGAACAGGGGCCCAGACAACGGCGGGCCTTCTCGATGCCGTCCGACTTCATGCGGCGGGTGCCAAACAGTCGGATGACATCACCGTCGTGGCGGTGCGGAGGATGCCCTGATTGATCGTCGTTACCTCAAGCAGGATCAGACGGCCGAGGCGGCGATTGCGATCAAGCCGGTGATTCAGAAGACGCTCAATCAGAAGCAGACCGCAGTTAAGAAAGTGGACGAGGTCATCGCCGAGATAGACCGCATCACCAAGAGCGTGCAGTAGCCTCGATCGGCATCGGGCGTCGCATGCACCAGAACGCGGCGGAAGGCAGGAACCTGTTGTGAAATGGCGGGGCCGCACCGACATGGCCGGCGTGCGGGGAGGCGGGTATACTGCACACGAGCCGTGGGGACGGAGGCTGGAGCAACTCATGGACTTCGAACGCATCCTGAGATTTGCCTTGGAGCACAGGGCGTCTGACATTCACCTGCAGACCGCGGCGCAGCCGATGTTGCGGCTGGCCGGGCAGATTCGCGCTGTCGAGGGTGAGTCGGTCACTGAAGAAGACATGCTCTCTTTCCTGCAGCGGATCACTCCACGCCATCTGTCGGAGGACGTGGCCGCTGCCGCGGTGCGCGGATTGGATTTCTCCTACGCCCTTCCGTCCGGCGAAAGGTTCCGATGCAGCGCCTTCCGCACGCTCGGCCGCTTCGGCATGACCATGCGTGCGATCCGCACGGATATCCCCTCGATCGAGGCCCTCAACCTCCCCAAGGTCATCCACGATATTGCCCTGTCCCGGCGCGGACTGACCCTGGTGACGGGCACGACCGGCAGCGGAAAGAGCACCACCCTCGCGTCCATGATCGACCTGATCAACACGAACTACCGGACCAAGATCATCACGGTCGAGGATCCCATCGAGTACGTTCACGCCAACAAGAAGGCCCTTGTCTCCCAGATCGAGGTAGGCGTGGACACGACTTCGTTCGATCAGGCCCTCCGGCAGGCCCTGCGACAGGACCCCGACGTGATATTGGTCGGCGAATTGCGCGACGTCGAGACCCTGCGGATCGCCCTGCGGGCAGCGGACACCGGCCATCAGGTGTTCTCCACTGTTCACAGCGCCAACGCCCCCCAGACAATCGAGCGGATCATCGCGATGTTCCCGGCCAACGAGCATGCGCTGCTCCTGTCGCAACTGGCCAACTCGATCGAGGCGATCATCTCCCAGCGGCTGGTGGCCGGCCACAACGACAAGCGGCTGCCCGCCATCGAGATTCTCCGGGGCGGTCCCGTGACCGCCAAGTTCATCCTCGAGAATAAGCTGAGTGAGTTGGCGAGCTACGTGCAGACCGGCGAATCGGGCATGCAGAGCTTCGACCAGCACCTGCTTGCCCTGTATCAGAAGGAGCAGATCAGCGGTACGGAGGCCCTTCGCTGGGCCACTAACCCTGAAGCCCTGTCCACCGCCATGCGCGGCATCAAGTTCCTCAGGGGTATATAGCCCGATGCTTTTCTCTCTCACAGGAGCGTCTTATGCCCGATCCGACAGCTACCATTATTGAACAGCACCCGAGCGTGGTCGTGGCCCGCGTTCGGGCCGATCGTCTCGACGAAACGAATCTGGCAGCCGTCCGATCAGAAGTGTCAGCCGCAGGTCTGGATTCGCCACAACTGCCCGTCGTGATTGACATGAGCAACATCGCCTTTCTGCCGAGTCTCTCGCTTGGCGGTCTGGTCCAGCTCGTTCAGATCTTCAGGGGTCGGGGGCAGCGCCTGGTGCTGGCCAACCTTCAGACGCCCGTCCGCCAGACAATCACGATCACGCGACTCGACCGTCTGTTCGAGATACAGGATGACCTGTCAGCTTTCCTGGGATAAGGACGCGCTATGATTGCCGAGGAATCGTTCGTTCACAGGTACCTCGAGCCGGCCGACCGCCTGAACGAAGTGCGCTTCGGGCTGATCATGGTGTTCACATTCAGTCTGACCGCAGGACTGACCGCCGAGGACAACCCGGAGGGCCCCCGCGAGTTGTTGATCACCAGCGGCGTCCAGCTATCCCCGCCCGGTTGTGCCCATGCGAAGCCACCCGTGCTACCGCCCGTGGCAGTTGTCCGAAAGGCGGTCTTCAGCGGTCGCAAATGGCCCGCAGGACCTCCTGATTGTTAATCAACCGGCACTGCCCAGAGCCCGTTTTCGTGTGAATACGGCGGCTTTCTCGGTCAGTACGCCTGGTTAGTCAATCGATTGTGGTCGCAATCTGGTTACAGCGAGATCCTGAACTTCATTGATGTGAGAAACACGAAGAGCCTGCAACTCCTTATGTTGCAGGCCCTTCGGATTCGGGGCGACTGGATTTGAACCAGCGACCTCTTGACCCCCAGTTGGGATCCGGACCCCGCAGGGCGCTCTGAAAACCACGTATCCGCGTTCTTAGCCCGGACAACGCGGTACGTCAAGGCCGTCCGCGGACAAATCGGGACAGATCAGCCGGAGTTCTGGTCGCAAATTGGTCGCACGCCGCTTCGCCAGCCGGAAAGGCGGCGGAAGTGGTCAGCGTCCCGTTGCGCAGTCCCGCTCCAGTTCGCGCCGTTCACCGGGGCTCCCATGAACCGCCGCCGCGGAGTGCTGGACCGAGTCCTCGATGAGCCGATCGAGTTCCGTATCGATGGGCAGTGAGGCGGGTTCCTCGTCATTCCAGACATCCATTGACTGTAATGTGCTTTCCAGGAAGACGTCGATCCGCTGCTCAATCGTCCTGGCGTTGGCCATGGCCAGTTCATACTGCTGCTGCGTCCGCAAGAGGCTGCGGAGACCGTAAGCTTGTTCGATCGACTTGCCGACCGCGGCAATGGCCTGGCCGAAAGCCTCGAACGATTCGACCTGATCCTTGGTCTGAACGGCCGTGTCCAGCACCAACAAGGCTCGCTCGAAGCGATGCCTCATCATGTACGTCCGGCGAATCTGGGCTTTCAGCGATGCGAGCATCTGTTCATCCCCGAGCGATTTGGCCCGGACCGCCTTGGCGAGGTATTCACCCTCATGTCTTCTCTGCGCGGCAATCTGATGGCGGAGGTGCGCCATCGCACTTCGAGCGGCCAAGTCTCGCTCCATTCGACGCCGGAAACGTGTCTTGAAGATCCTCATGGGCATTCTTCCTCAAACCAGATGTCAGCGATTCGGGTCGGTCGCAGCAGTTACTGCGACCAACCCGGTACCGAATCCCTCATATGGTTGTCTGATAGCCGTATCTGCGAATCCGTCTTCGAAGAAGGCCGAGACCGCCTGTCAGCAACAGTGCCGCCATAGCCGGTTCAGGCACACTGTTGATCGCCGCCACACCCATCAGCTCGGCGGTATCGTAGTCGTCCTTGCGAATCAGAAAGCGGCTCACAGTTGCCCCGGACGACAACCCAAAGCTCGCCAGGTCGATGAGGGCCACATTCTGACCGGCACCGTCGATGATCCCCTCATCAGCCGGCTCGAAGTGGATGTAGGGGGAGAACGAGCCTTGTGGGAGGCCAATGGCCACATCGAAGCCGTCCGCAGCCCATGCCTCGTAGACGATCAGGTCGGGACCGGCGAGATTGATGGCCTGGTTGTCTGCAAAACCGATCTCTACGATCTCTCCGGGATCGAATACGCCGATCTCGAAACCGGTTCCGAGGTCCGGGCCTGTGAGCGCCTCCTGGACGGTCCGCGAGCCGCCATAGAAGGTCTCAATGGAGCCGACTCGCATGGTTGCCGAGTCGGCGAAGGCGCAATCATCGAAAGCGCGGGTCCCCTTGACAATTGCCGCTTGCGCCGTTGCCGACAGGGAGAGAACCGTGATCAACATCAATCGCATCATCTATGCACGCTCCTTCTGTTCAAGATGGTCTCTTGTTGTTACCCGTTTGCCACACATACGGTGGTCGTGTTCCCCTACCCGGCTCAGGCACTTACCCTGCGACGTCTCATCATGACGGCACCGACTGCACCAAAGCAGGCGATCGCGGCCGGCTCGGGCACCTCGTAGCACAAATTGTCGATGTTCGGGAAGGTCGACCACACATCAGGAAGATCTATGAATTTGGCTGTCTTTACGATAGGGGCGCCGGCGTCGAGCCCGAGAAAACGGGGACCGATACCGTCTATGTGCTCCAGGGGCCTGCCCTGAGCATCGAATATCTCGAGCCGTGTCGTAGTGGTGGTGGAGTAAAGAACGTCGGCCCCCACGCGCTGAACGGGCGATAGAAACTCCATCACGACCGCATTGTTGGTGTAGGGGTACACGTGCAGATCACTTCCGGATGTGGTGGATCCCCAGATGCGAATACCCTTGGACAGCCATGGATCGGAATAGGCCGGGCCGCCAACGAAACCGGTGTAGTCGTCGAAGGTGAGTACCGTCGGGCAGGTGAAACCGGTCTTGCCGATGGCAACGGCCTGGGCTGTTTGGGCAACCGTAATAGAAAGAAGGACGGCAATCAGGCAAGCAATCGTTCTCATGTTTGGTCTCCTTTCTTAGAAGGAACAGGCATTCACTCAAAGGGTGCTCAGGAACCACCCTGATCAGACCCTTTCAACCTGAGCGGCCGGGATCTCACGGGCGCCCGTGAAGCCGGCCCTCAAGCTCAGGTACGCGGATTCGAGAGTTCTTGCTGACGAATCATCATCAACTGGGCCAGAGAGGGTGTAATATCAGGAAGGCCCTAGTGCTGTTTTCAGTTGGTCAGTTTTGTGATTACGCTGCATGACGACGGATCTGATTCTGTTGCCGCCGGTGAGCTGCCCAGCTCTTGAGGCTGATTTGCCGAGCACCGTTTCTCCAACCCAGGTGGCTTTCCATCGCTTCCTGCTGTTCCTCGTGTGTTCGAAAGTCCGAGTTGTCCAGAGCAAACTTGCGTAGGGCCGTGAAATGGCATTCGATCCGGTTCAACCACGAAGCGCTGCTCGGCGTGAAATAGAATCGCACGCTGTGCGCGGCGGCCCAACTCAGGACCTCGGCCTTCAGATGGAAGCTGGCGTTGTCCAACACGACATGCAGCACCTGACTGTTGGGGTATCGCCGACGCAGCCAGCGCAGGAAGCTCAGGAACTCCATCCAGTTTTTCTGCCGGGTGAAGATGCCGAACAACCGGTCGGTCTTCAGATCGTAAGCCCCTAACAT
>CAZTQK010000292.1:0-8181 GCA_964615635.1 uncultured Planctomycetales bacterium | reverse complement strand
CACCCCCCGAGCGCTGACCCGCGTCCTCCCGAAACAGCAGGCCATCGTGAGCCAGGCCCGGCGGCAGTTCATGGATATCTTCATGACGCGGGCGGCCATGAAGGGCAAGAACAAGCTCCGTTGGTCCGGGACGCAGTTTCCCTGCCAGTCGTCCGCCCAGGATGCGGAGATGTCCCTCGCGCAATACGAGGATTTCGTTTACGGTGCGGGTCTGCTGGCGTTCAAGGACCCGGCTGCCGAGTGGCGCAAAGTCAGTGCCCGCCAGAAGAGAGTGTGCGATGTGCTCAACAAGGCCCGCGAGGTGCGTGTCAAGACGCCGCAGGGCACTGACATACGATTTGGCGTCAAGGGACGTCGCTGGATCAACTGCGATGGCCACGAGAACTTCCCGGACGGCGAGGTCTTCACCGGGCCGATCGAGGACTCGGCCGAGGGGCACGTGCGGTTCAGCTTCCCGGCCGTGTATCGCGGCCAGGAGGTGCTTGACGTGCGGCTCAGGCTGAAGGCCGGCAAGGTGGTCGAGGCGTCCGCAAGCAAGGGCGAGCCATTCCTGGTTCAGATGATCGATCAAGACAAGGGCGGTCGTTTCGTCGGAGAACTGGCCCTGGGCACCAACTACTCGATCCAGGGGTTCACGCGAAACATCCTGTTCGACGAGAAGATCGGCGGCACCTTCCACATGGCCCTCGGTGCGGGTTACCCCGAGACCGGCAGCCGCAACAAGAGTTCGCTGCACTGGGACATGATCTGCGACCTGCGGGAGGGGGGTGTGGTTGAGGCCGACGGCAAGGTCATCAGCAAGAACGGTCGATTCCTGCGGCCCGACTGGCCCGCCCCTGCCGCCAAGCGTTAGGAGCGGTCTCTGACCGCGGTCTTGACGAGCCGACGGGTTTCTTGGACTGAGCCTGTCGAAGTCATCCCCTCGGTATTGAGGCAGTAGCGACAAGACCGGCAGGATGAACCTGCCGGCTCGTCAAGACGTCCGACGTTATCTTGTCTTGGAGTGCGACGATCATGTCGAAGGTGTTCCGTCGACTCGCGATAGCCGCGACTCTGGCACTGACCGTCCTCGCAACGGGAGGCATCGTTCGAGCGGAAACGACGACACAACCTGCCGGGACCGCCTCGCCGCCGCAGGTCCGTCCGGTCAAGTTCGCTACCGATGATCAAATCGAGATCCACGGCACGTACGCACCGCCTGAAACGAAGGAATCCACCAAAGCCCCCATCGTTATCCTGCTCCACATGTACAACAAGGACCGCGCCGATTTCGGTCCGCTGCTGCCCGCTTTGCACGAAGCCGGTTTCGCGGCGCTGGCGATTGACATGCGCGGTCACGGCCAGAGCGTCGGTCCCGCCGATATGAGTCTTCCCAAACGCGTGTCGGACCGCGATCCGAAGCTGTTTCGCGAGATGTATCGCGACGTCCAGGCGGCCTATTTGTGGTTTGCCGAGCAGCCCGGAGTCGACATGGGTCGGTTCGTTCTGGTGGGGGCCAGCGTCGGCGGCAGTGTGGCGATGAACTACGCAAGCCGCGACCGCTCCGTGGATGCCGTTGTGTGGCTGACGCCCGGGACGAAGTACCTCGGCATCGACTCGATGCGCGATGCCCGCAAGTACGGCCGTCGGCCACTTCTCATGCTCGCCTCCGAACCCGAACGCAGCGCCGCAGAGACGCTGGCTGCGATGGTGCCAGGAGCGGCTGTGCAGCTCTTCCCAGGACAGGCCGGCGACGAAATGGCCCTTCATGGTACGCGCATGCTTGGCCAAGTGCCGCGAATTGAAAAGATAATCATTGATTTCCTCGCCAAGTCCGTCGGTCCGCCGGCCACGCAGCCGGTGATCGCCAGCGTTACGAGCGACATCTACCACCCGTCGGACTCACCGTCTGTGAAGCGGATCAAGAAAGCGAACCTTCGACAGTTCAGCTCGCCTGCAGAAGCTGAATATCGAGGCCTGAGACCCTCCAAGAGCGCCTCCCGCAAAACGGTTCCCTGATGGTGTGCAAGGGGTCACCTCGACAGGCACACAACCCGCAAGCCGCGAGTGGCAGCTGTAACTCGGCACTGATGGACAAGCTGCCAGTGGCACACGGACGGGCTCGGTGCAGAATGATGGCCTATCGGGGTATCAGCGCATGACGGAGAGGGTATGACGGCCGCGGCGGCGCTGGCGGTTGAGGAGCTTGCGGCCTTTGGAAGTCCGCATGCGGGCACGAAATCCCTGTTTACGTATCTTCTTTCTGCGGCTGATCTTACGCGGATAATGCATGGTCCGTTCGTCCTCTGTCTCTCAGCATTTGGTCTTCCGAGTCGCCTATCATAGCGGCTCGCTGCCTCAAATGCCAGTGGCTCCAACGGTCATTCCTCGGCGGGGGCGGCCGTGACACTTTGGGCGGGGAGGCGCTATAGCCTTTTCAGAACCGCGACCGTGAGGGAGCGGCCGTGTGGTGTTGGCCGTTTTGCAGCCCGGCCTGCCCTTGAGCACTTACGGAAATCGTTAAGGGCCCCTCGCTCACGCTCGGGGTCCGAAAGAGCCGCTCAAACTGTCAGAGACCCGTTTCCGGCCCGTGTGCCAAGCAGTCTGCGACCCGCCAGTGCGGGGACCCGACTGTGCGAAAGCCCTACTGTTCACTGTGCGTGGTGACGGCCATGCGGCCGAGGAGTTCATCCAGCCTTCTGGCCTTGCGATGGACGAAAAGCACGGTGCCCAACTCGTGCTGGGTGTTGCTGTCGCCGAAGTAGAAGACCAGCTTACCGGTCCCGAGAATCGCATACTCAACGACGTCCTCGATGACCAGCTTGAATCGGGCCTGAGCGGTGGGGTGCCGCTCCTGTTCGTGCATGAAGCCCCGGTTGATGATGACCTCGTTGTGCTCGACTCGCCAGTAGTTGAAGCGCGTGATGATCCAGGCGATGGCGAGGTTGAAGAGCAGCACCATGGCGAACAGGAAGTAGAATCGGTCGTTGGCCAGCACTTTGACGCTGAGAAACCGGCCGACAATAGCCCACACCGACGTTCCGGCGCTGCGATTGATTAGTGCCAGGAGGAGTACCATGACAGCGATGAGGAGCGCCACCAGAATGAAGCCCTTCAGGCTCAAGTCGTACAGCAGCATTGTCAAGTTGATGGCGAGCACCACGAGGAAGAAGAGACTGATGTAGTGCTGTATGGCGCCGAAGGTGGCGTTGACCTCGGGGGTCGGCAGTTGATACCAGAGCATCAAGATCCCGCAGATCAGGGCCGCAAACAGCGTCGGCAGCATGAGGATGATCTTCGGCCAAGGCCTGATGACCAGTGCCTCGATAGGTTTGGGTCCGACAAAAGAAGGCTCGGCTGGGGTCGGCGAATCGGCCATGAATCGGGTCTCCTACTGAAAGTTCTCAGCCCGTCAGACACAACGGCGATGCAAATATGTCGGGAGATCATAAACCGTGGCCGTGCGGGAATCCAGATGGACCGGACGAACTGGTGAGCGACGGGGAATCGAACGGGCGTGACTTGGTGGCGGCGGGCGAACAAACGGGCGAATGGTCAGCAGATGCCTTGCCGAATGGAGATGTCGTGTTCGCAGGCGGCATAGCTCTGGGGGGCCGGGACGATCATGCGAGTTCCACGGTCGTCGATCACGGCGATATCGCAGTCCTCCAGGATCTGCAGAACAATGCTCACTTCCGGTGGCCTGGCAGGCCACGGCGGGATTTCAAGGAACACATCGCCGGCGGCACATGGGGCGACTAGCAGCAAAGAGGCGGTAGCAATGGAGGACTGGGTGTCGCGAACGGCTGTTCGGCCGCCGCGAAAGGGCGCCGACCCGACTTGGACGACCGGTTCGCGTGCAGCACGGTCGAGGTGAGTCTGAGCCCCGAGATCGGTCAGGGCGTCGATGAGCGATGTGAGGGAGGCCGTTTCGGTGGCCGGATTCATCAGGCGGTAGTGACTTCGGCCTAGTACGCAGGCGGCCAGCAGAAGGTGAGTTGTCAGCGACTGGTGTCCGCAGTCGAGTTCGATGTCCCCGTGGCCCCAGTGGCCGCCTTGGCCGGTGACATCGATGCGACCGGCCGGCTCATCCACGAGGATCGCAATGCCAAGTTGGCGTAAGCCGTCGATCAGGGTTCGTACGGCCGGGTCGAACGCGGCGTGGATGATTCGAGACGGGCCTCTAGCCATCGATGCGGCGAGCACGGCCATGCCGGTTGACGATATGGCAGACGACGACGTGGGAGCATCGTCGCCAATCTGGGCTGAGTTGTCTAACTGCCCATCCATGCCTGTCATCTTACCGTCGGTGTTCCCCCACGTCTCCAGTCGCTGCACTTATCAGCAGGTCGGATTGCTCGGTGGTAGTGGTCGGCTATAATCACGCCCGTCAATCAACCCGTAGCATGGCGGCACGGCGTCTGATCGCGACACCGGGACACGAGGGCCAAGAGACATGACGCACACGGTTTGTCTGGTGCCTGGGGATGGAATCGGTCCGGAAGTCACCTCGGCAGCCAAGCGGGTGATCGAGGCGGCGGGCGTGGATATCGAGTGGGTCAACCTGCCGGCCGGCGAAACCGGCATCGAGTTCTTCGGCAGCCCTTTGCCCGAGCGCACGATCGCCGCCATCATCGGCCATGGCACGGCCCTCAAAGGCCCGATCACCACACCGGTGGCCGGTGGGCATGGCAATGTCAGCGTCAAACTGCGGCAGCGACTGGGGCTGTCAGCGGCTGTCAGGCCGGTGAAATCGATGCCGGGCGTGAAGGCTCTGCATGCCAATGTAGACCTCATGATCATCCGTGAGAATACGGAAGGGTTGTTCAGCGGGATCGAGAACGAAGTCGCCCCGGGCGTTGTGCAGGCTCTGAAGGTGTGCACAACGGAGGCGTCAACCCGAATTGCCAAGTTCGCCTTTGAGTATGCTCTCTCGCACGATCGCAAGAAGGTTACCGTTTTTCATCGCGCCGACCTGCTGAAGAAGACGGACGGGCTTCTCCTGCGGTGTGCCCGGAAGGTGCATCGTTCCTTTGCCGATCAGATCACGTACGAAGAAATGATCATCGACAACGGCTGCATGCAACTGGTTCGCAACCCCTCGCAATTCGATGTCATTCTGCTCGACAGCCTGACGGGGGGAATGGTCAGCAGCCTTGCGGCCGGGCTTGTCGGCGGGCCCGGTATGGCCCCCGGTGCAAGTTTCGGCCAGCAGTGCGTGCTTTTTGAGCCGGTTCACGGCTCCGCGCCCGACATCGCCCGAAAGGGAATCGCCAATCCGCTGGCTTGCATTCTCAGCGGAGCGATGATGCTCGAGCATTTGGCCGAAGATGCAGCGTCTTTACGCATTCGCAATGCGTGTGAACTGGCTCTCGGTGCGGGCGATGCATCGGTGCTGACGCCCGACCTTGGCGGGTCCGGTTCCACGACCTCTCTGACTGACGCGGTCATCCGAGCGTTGAAGTGAGCAAACTGAGCCGGCAAAACGAGCTTGTCGTCGGCACCCGCGGGTCGCAACTGGCCCGCGCCCAGACCCACTGGGTCATCGAGCGGCTTCGCGTCGCCCACACCGGGCTCGAAGTCCGCGATGAAATCATCACCACAACGGGCGACCGCCTTCAGGATCGGCCGCTTCCGGAGATTGGCGGCAAGGGCCTGTTCACCGAGGAGCTTGAACGTGCCTTGCTGGAGGGCTCAATTGACTTGGCGGTTCACTCGGCCAAGGACTTGCCCACGGATCTGGCCGACGGGCTTGATGTCCTGGCCTACCCGGTTCGCGAGGACCCGCGAGACGCGTGGGTCTCTGCCGACGGGACTGCCTTCGACAAGGTGCCCGCCGACAGTGTCGTGGGGACGACCAGCCTGAGACGCCAGGCGCAGTTGCTGCATCTGCGGCCGGATCTTCGATTCGTTGGTCTGCGAGGCAACGTGGACACACGCGTCCGCAAGATCCATCGCGGCGACTGTGCCGGGGCGGTGTTGGCCATGGCCGGCTTGAAGCGGGCTGGCCTGGAAGGGCATGTCACGCATCCCTTCGACCCGCAGGTGTGCCTGCCGGCACCGGGGCAAGGTGCCCTGGCCCTGGAAGGCCGCAAGGGCGACGAGCGAGTGGTGTCGCTGCTCGCCGCCGTGCATGACGAGGCGACGGCGATTGCTGTTCGTTGTGAACGGACTGTGCTGTCGATGCTCGATGCTGGTTGCCGGGCGCCGGTGGCAGTTCTGGCGACGGTTGACGGTGATGTGCTGCGGTGTGAAGCGCTGGTCATCGATCCGAAGGGTACGCGCCACGCACAGGCACGGACCGAACGACCGGTCAGCCAGGCCGAGAGTCTTGTCGCCGCAATCGTGGCCGAACTTCGCGAGGGCGGTGCGGATCAGATCATCGCCGAATGCCGTTTCGATGACGGGAACAAGCGGTAGGGCAGTCTCGCGCCTGGCTTACCCTGGTCCGTCGTGGCGAACGCAGGCGGGCTCGCCCTGGCGACCGAGGTCTGCCGGATTGCTGTCACCGCTGTCTCGGCCTGCTCACAAGCTGCAGGTCGGCGGCGGTGAGATCGCGAAATGCGAATAGTACGAGTGCCAGCATTGGCAGCATTCGGATGACCAATCGCACGGCTAAGATAGCCATCTGGACCGATGTCATCAGGCCTGAGGCAAAACGGTGCCAGAAGAACTGCCGGCATCCTGTGGAGATCATCAGTAATACCAGGGCGACCGCAAGCGCCGAGCGTACACTCTTGGGCCTTCGCCAGAGCAGTGCGACGGCTGCCCACAACCACAAGGCCGTAACCGTTCCGAGCGCCGCCGCGACCAGGGCCAGGTGATACATCTCGCGCCTTCCTATCGAGACGTAGGACAGCATGCGGCAGCCGTTGATCGCGGACCATGTCACGGTCACGGCGATCCCGAACAGAAGTGCCATCATCAGGAGCGGCCAGTCTTTTCGCGGCTCGAAGCGGGTCCGGTTCAGCAGGCGGAGCCCCGTTTGCGGGTTGACGGACAATGATTGGCTACGGAGGCCTGACATCAGGTAGATCATGACCAGCAAAGGCGAGATGGCCCGCAAGCCTTCCTCAATCGCATTTGGAATGAAGCTCATGAGGCTGGGCAGTCGGCTGGCATTGACCAGGATGATGGAAAGCGACATGGGCATGAGCCGCGAAAGAACTGTCGTACCGAAGAGCGCCACGCCAACCTTGCGGCCCCAGTCCCGGTGTCGGTGAAGACCGACCAGTGCAACAGAGCCGACCAGCACGAAGGCCAGGCCCTCGATAACGTCGGCGAACAAGTAGCAGATGGCAATCGTTGACCCGCCAGCCGTCGAGTAACGCTGTCTGGCTGAGATGAACAAGTGGGGAAAGGCGACAATCCCCGCTACCACGAGGGCCAGGACGTACCACTTCAGCAGCGCCGGCCACTTTGCCTGAAACGTCCCGGCAACCTCCGCCGGATCGAACGCGTTGCCGCACTCCGGACAGCGGTTCTCCGGCAGCCCGCGAAGCGAGTACCTGCAATGCGGACAGATGGCCTCCGCGAGCGGATCTGCCGTCCCGCCGCTGACAACTGATGACTGATCACTGACCACTTCTGTCATCCTGGCGCCTCCAGCCTCTGGATATCCTCCTTGCCGACTGCCAGGAACGCAAACAAGGCCAGCGCCAGGTGCGGCATGAGTGTCGCGGCCCGAGCCAAGACGTCGCATATCATCTCGATCGAAGTCGGCGAGAACTCCCGCCAGTGGACGGCGAGCTCGAATGCCCGAAGGCCGAACGACACCGCAAGCACCACCAGGACCGCCATGCGAAGCCATGAAGGGCGAAGCAAGATGACGAAAGCTGTCGCCATGGTGGCCAGGCCGATCGCGATCTGGAGCTTCGAGAGGACGAAAGATACAGTACCTCCCGAAATTCGTCCCCTGACCCCAAGAGAACGGAGGAATTGGGTGATCGCGTCAAAGCTGCGCCAACCTTCGCAACTCCATCCAGCTCCCAGGCCGACGAGAAGTACCACGGCCAGCAGGAGCCAGTCTCGCCTCGGATGAAACCTTTTTAACGACAACAGCGGCGCAGGCTCCCGGTCCGCGCGGCGCAGGGATTGCCGTCGTAGTCCGGTCACCAGGAAGAGTATTGTCAATACGGCCTGCAGGCCCAACGGTTCGAGCGTCAACTGCCTCAAGAGCAGGCGGAGGGCCTCGGCAAGGCC
>CAZTQK010000291.1:0-8263 GCA_964615635.1 uncultured Planctomycetales bacterium | reverse complement strand
GGTACCAGGCCCCGGGAGGCACCGATTCCTTCACGCCGGCACCCGTCGAAACGCGGATCCCGCAGGGGCCGCGGCACCCCACAGGCATCGATGCCGAAACCATGGTCGCGGCCGACAAGCCGCCGGCCGGCGCGGAGATCGTCACCGACGACGACCTGCCCGAGCAGATGTGCTTCGGCAAAGGCCTGAAGCTCAGCGGCCCGCCCGGCACAACCGTGCCGATCACCGTGCCCGGCCCCGACGACGGGCGGTTCTACATCGAGGCTCGGCTGGCCAAGGGTGTGAAGGCGTCCGACTTCGAGATACTCCAGAACGGCAACCCTGTCGGCGACTGGGTTCGTTTGGTCAAGGGGCCCAACCCCCTTGCCGTCCGCCTGACCGGCAGGCCGGTCGAAGGCGATCGCTGCTCGATGATCGTGGACTTCTTCGTCATGGAGCCCTACCGCAACTTCGTTCGAGACTGGTATCTCATAGGCCCGTTCGACAACGCCAACAAGACGGGAGCCGACCACGCCTACCCCCCGGAAACAGAACCGTTCAAGGCAGGCCAGAGCTTCCCGGGCAAAGGCGGCCCCGTCGACTGGCGGAAGATCCGCGTCCCGAGCGGGCTGATGGTCTCCGACGACGAGTACTTCAAAGACAGCGAATCGTTCGTTTTCTACGTCTACGCGGAGGTGATCTCGCCGGACGATCGGCGGGCCACGGCCTGCGTCGGCAGCGATGACGGGGTCAAGGTCTGGGTCGACGGCGCACTGGTACACACCAACAAAGCCGACCGGGCTCTCAAGCCCGACCAAGACCGCGTCGACATCAGTCTCAAGCAAGGTCACAACACGGTTCTGGTCAAACTCATACAGAACTTCGGCCAGTGGGGCTTATCCTTCCGGATCGATGACCCGGACGATCAGTTGAAGTACCTGCTGCCCTGAGTTCCTCCGGGAGCGAGTTGCGCGGTGCGTCCCCAAGAGAGGGGAGTGGGGTATTCCAGTTGCGAGACAGCAATGGTTCTTCCGCCGTTGAAGCATATCCGCCTCAGGCTGCATGGACTGAAATACAAAGTGCCCGCGGCGACGAACCTGCCAGGGAGGGAGCAAGTGCCCGCTGGCGCGTCGAGACGCTGTGGATGGTGCTGAAGTAAGGCTACTCTCTGTCGCCAAAACCGTGTACAATAGCGTGACCTGCCCGGACGCGGGTGTCCGGGCGCGTGTGCGTCACAATCCGAAGAGAGGCAACTCGTTCGGTGCTCGTCCTCAGGAGGGGCTCGCCGGGGTTAGCCGGAAAACAAGGCTCGGTATGGCTACGGAGCGCAAGCGGTTTTGTCTCTGCTCGCTGCTGGCGGTGGTTCTGTCGGCTGCTTCTTCAACCACGGCGGTCGAGCCGCTCGGCGACCTGACCGGCCCCTGGCAGTTGCTCGTTGACGACTACGCCATCGAGCAGAAACCGAATCTTGTCCGAACGTATCACCCCTTCCAGAAATACGCCGGCAATCCCGTCATCGTCGGTGACAAACCCTGGGAAGGTCCGATCATTTACGTCTACGGAACAGTGCTGCCGAACGAGACCCACACGGGGTATCGCATCTGGTATCATGCCCTCCCCCCGGACGGAGGTTATCGTCTTGTCTACGCGACCAGTTCCGACGGCATCACCTGGACCAAGCCGAACCTGAACATCGCCTCGTTCAACGGCTCGACAAACAACAACATCTTCATCCAACGCAACAACCGGGAGCACATCCCGTCCGTCATCCACACTCCGTGGGAGACAGACCCTCAGCGCCACTACAAGCTGATCAACTACAACGGCCCGCTCGGCGGTTTTCTCGGCGCGTTTTCCGCCGACGGCTTCCATTTCACGGATGAACCAACCAACCCTCTGGTGACCGGCACCGGAGACGTCGGCAACTTCGTCTGGGACTTCCACACATCACAATACCTCGGGTACGTCAAGCTCAATGCGTATGTCGACGGGCTGAGCCGCCGCTGCGTGGCCTTGACAACCACGGACAACTGGCCGTCGTGGCCCGCCGCCCAGATCATCCTCATGCCCGATGAATTCGACGACCGCTGGGCGACCGGAACCCAGAAGACCGACTTCTACGGATTGTGCGCGTTTCCATATGAATCAATGTACATCGGCTTCCTGTGGGTACTCCGTGTCACCGGCTACGTGAGCGGCTGCCAGGACGGGCCGATTTTCGTCGAGTTGGTCACCAGCCGCGATGGCATCCACTGGGAGCGACAGGAAGGCGACCGCCCGCCCATTCTCCCCACCGGTGTTCGGGCCTGGGACGACGGAATGGTCTTTACCACGCAGCAGCCGCTCGTCGAGAATGGCCAACTGAAGCTGTATTATGGCGGGATCAATGGCCCCCATTGCGGTAGCAACTGGGTCGGCAGCATCGGTCTGGCGACGATGCGCAAGGATGGGTTCGCATCAGTGGATGCCGGCTCAACCGGGGGATTCCTCGTCACCCGAAAGCTGCTCAACGCCGCCGGCACTCTCCGCATCAACTACTCGACCGAGGAGGGCGGGGGCGTGTGGGTCGAGGTTCAGGACGAAAACGGCAATGCGGTACCAGGCTACTCCCAGACGGAGTGCACGCCGCTGCAGGGTGACAGCACGGACGCCGCGGTCACGTGGGGGCCAATCACCGCCCTTCCGGTGACGACAGCTCCGATTCGCCTGCGGTTTGTCCTGCAGAACGCCTCGATCTACTCTTTCCGGGCCGACGGACCGGTCACAGCCCTCCAACCGCCGACTATCACGCAGCAGCCTCGCTTGCAGAGAACTCCACCCGGCGGAAACGCTCAGTTCACCGTGACCGCCAGTGGCATCGATCCGCTGAGCTACCATTGGCAGAAGGATGGAAACGACCTGACCGACGACGGCCTCTACTCCGGCACCGAGACCGCCACGCTGACGATCACATCGGCCTCGATCGATGAGGTGGGCGACTACCGCTGTCGAGTCAGCGACGCGGCCGGCATGACGTTGTCGGAGGCGGCCCGGTTGCAGATCGGGACGTACGTCTTCTCCGAGGTCATCCTGCCTGGCGGCTCGACCAGCACCATAGGCGGCATGAGCGCGGACGGATCGGTCGTCTGCGGAACGAGCGACAACCGGCCGTTCGTGTGGAACGTCTATGACGGCCCTCGGGATCTGGGCCTTCCGGCGGATGCAACCGCTGCTGCAGCAGCAGGTGTGGGTGTCATGGCCAACGACACCATTGTCGCGGCGATCAACGCCACGACCCCTGCCGGCACCGAAGCCATGCGCTGGGACGGGGCAATAGACGGCTCCGCCGCGTTCACGAGCCTGCCCAGAATGGATGGCTCCCAAGACTGGACCGCGCAGGCCCTCGGCACGGACGGCAACGATGTCTGGATTGTCGGCAGCTCGATCAATGGGGGCGAGGGGGACGGACGCGAGGCCGGTTTTTACCGTCAGAGCACGAACCAAACCGTCTCCACGACCCTGCCTCCCAACGGCCACGACCACTCCGACTTCCTGGCCGTGTCGGATAACGGCATACTGGCGGGGCAGTACCAGTTGAGCTACGTCGCACCTAACACGGGAGGGCGAAACCCGTTCATCTACACAAAGCGAGGAGCGGCCGTTGCGATGAACTCTCTGGCAGGCGCACCGAGCGCCGTTTACGCGTCGGCGTGCACGGCCATCTCGCGAGACGGCAGCGTTCAAGGCGGGTGGAGCCAGTATTCCGGCGGGGGCACACGCTCCAAGCCGGTGCTCTGGATCGACCCTGTCACCCTTGTGACCATTCCGTTCCCCACCGGCGGAGACAACGACAACCACGGTGAGATCTCGGCCCTGAACGCCGACGGGTCGATCGCGGCGGGCAGCAGCTGCTACAAGGGCACGACAACCGGTCCCACCGAAGCCTTCATCTGTGACGCGGTCAACGGGACGCGCTTCGTCGCCTCCGTGCTGACCGCCCAAGGATTCGACCTGACCGGCTGGACGCTGCAAGACGTGGTGGGCATGTCGGCCGACGGGACCATGTTCTGCGGCAACGGGCTGCGCGATGGCGTCGCAAGAGGCTGGGCTCTGGCCTTCGCCGACGCGTCGCCACGGACGCCGCTGATCACGCAAGCACCGCAATCTCAAACCGTCCATGTCGGCGAGTCCGCCACGTTCACCATTCAGGCCACCGGAGATTCGCCGCTGTCGTATCAATGGCAGTTCAACGGACTGGACATCCAGGATGGCGATCGCTATGCGGGTGCCGGCGCCGCTGAGCTTCTGGTGTCCGATGCTCGCGGCGTGATCGAAGGGTCCTACCGCTGTAAAGTCGGCAACGTCGCGGGTGAAATCCTGTCCGCCCCGGCCGCGCTGAGCATCCTGGCCATCGGTCCGGACCTCGACCATGACGGTGACGTGGATCAGGCCGATTTCGGTCTCTTCCAAGCCTGCCTCACGGGACCTCTCGTTGCTCAGTATGATCCCGCATGCCAGGAGGCCAAGCTGGACGGTGACGCGAACGTCGGTCACGAGGATGTGAGCATCTTCCTGCGATGCCTGAGCGGCGAAGGCAACTCCGTCGACCCGAGTTGCCTCGATTGACCCTGAACAACCCTGTACAATAATCGCATGCGGCCGAAAAACGCCGCCCCGCAATGCCGTTTGGGAGTCCTTACGCACCGATGAGCGCCTCGTCATCACCATCATCGCCGGCCGTTGAGCAAACGGACAAGACAGCCGTGGAGTCCCTGCTGCGCGATGGCAAACCTGATTGGAACGCCATCAACTTCGAAGTCGGGTGCTCGCGGTGCGGTTACAACCTTCGAATGCTGCCGCAGCCTCGATGCCCCGAGTGCGGCCTCGAGTTCGACTGGCGCGACGTCCTCGACGCCTCCGCGTGGCGAAGCGAGTTCCTCTTCGAGCACCACTGGCGAAATCGCTTCTTCGGATCGTGGCTCAGGACCACCTGGGCCGGCCTGCGCCCCTTCCGCTTCTGGCGCAACGTATCCATCCACGACCGCATCCACCCCGGCCCATTGTGGTTCCTGCTGCTGACGTCGGTCTTGTGGTTTCCTGTCACGATGAACGTGTTTGCCTGGCTGGGCTGGCTGGCAGCCGAGGCTGCGCTGCAGGTCGCTGGTGACTATGAGTCAATGAGGCCGCTATGGGAATTGCTCAATGTCTCGCGGCAGCATGTGTCGGGCTTGGCCAACGATCTCAACAACCTGGTGGATGAGGTCCTTTGGACGCTGAGCTTTCTGCTGGCCGGTCTGGTGGCTGCGCTGGCGGTGCTCTGTGGACTGCGGCAGACGATCGGGCGATGTCGCTTGCGCACGGTGCAGCTCCTTCGCGTTGTCGCCTATGCGAGCACTCCCGCGTTCATCTGTCTCGGCGCGTGTTTTGTCGTGGTGGTCGTGGTGACCAACACCATCGAGCAATTGACATCTTCGTCCGTTGGCACGTGCATCGGGTTTGCGGGCATGGTGCTGCTGTTGGCGTGTCCCGCACTTTTCATCTTCGCCGGCCTCCGACGATATCTGCATCTTCCCCACGCAGCCCTTGCCGCCTTCGCTGCCGCCCTCGTGGGGTTACTCTTTGCAGGAACCTCGATCTTGCTCATCGGATTCTTGCTCTGACCTGAACTTGGGATCTGAACGAATACGATTCTCCCCGCTCCAGTCGCCCATCGTTGGAGCGGATTGATCGCGCTGACACTCCTTCATTCGGTTCCGAGCCGGTCCCCATTGCCGATCGTCGTCCGTGATCGTTCCTTGCTCGCGTCACTCGCCTTTGTTGGCGTCAGAGACCTTCTCGCCGGCACCGTCGGCGCGCATCACAATCGAATAGACACAAACGCCGAGAGTTCGAGCATCCTTGGACTCAGGGTTCACATCCGCGGGCACCCAGCCGCGACAACGCAGCTCGAGCATCATGGTCTCCGCCGGGCAGGGGGCAAGCTTCGCCCTCAGCATCGTCGAACCCTTCGGCAGCTCTGCGACACGCTTGCCCTCAAGGTAGAGACCCGCGTCGGGGGCCTCGGCCTGGCTTGGGATGCTCAATTCGATGCCGATCTCATAGGGCTTGCCCGCGATGACCGGAAGAATCAGTTGCGAAACCGGCCTGGACCAGCGCATCGTCCGACCCGGATCCTTGCCGATCCGTTCCCGCTCGTACCATTCTCGCAGAAACTTCCCGTCGCCGATCTCTCCGAGTTGGATGCGATAGTGCGATTTCGCCTCCGCGGTCATCTCCGGTGCTTTCTCGTTGGCCAACGTCTGCACGCGACTGCCCGCATGATTCTCGACGCGAAAGCCGCCGGCGGCCTGGTTGGCCGACAGGATGGCAGAGCGGACCCGCTGGCCGATCCGGACGTTCAACCCTTCTCGCACGAACGTGCATCCCTGAACGATGGCCTTTCCCGAATCGATCTGGATGGCCGGAGAGCCCTGGCCCCGATTGTCCCAGTCGACGAAGTTGCAGGCGCTGGCGGTGAACTGGCCCACGGGGCTTCGCATCCAGACGCAGCGGTCGATCGGCCCCCAGAACGAGCAGTTGACCAGGCTCACCTTCCCTTCCACCTCCGGACCGATCTCGAGGCAGACCGAATCGGTACTGCTCCATCGGCCGACGAACTCTCCGTTAGTGATGAGCAGACCGGGCGACTGGGCTTGCTCGACCAGAACGGCCCGGCGACACGAGTCGGCCCCCAAACCCAGAAAGTTGCCGTTCGTGCTGCCCGCCTTGGTCTTGGAGAACTTGTACCCGACACCGTACCCAAAACAGAAAGTGTTGAGAATGTAGTGCCAGTCCGTCCGGCCAAGCTCGAATGCCACTCCCTGCGTGTTGACCCACTTGCAGTAGGGTTCCTCTGGGTTGTAGTTTATGCCAAAAGGCCAGAAGTGGATGTTCTCGATGTGACCGATGTCCATGCACTGGTCCACGTGGATGCCGCGCTTGCTGGGATAACCGGTGACATTGCGGACCAGATGCCGATGGGCGCGAATCAACTTGATGGCTTCGTAGGGATTCAAGAAACAGCAGTCTTCGATCCCCACGTTCAGGGTGTCAACGGATTCCACGCAAGGCGGATACGGCACGGGAGGCACGTCCGACTGCTTCCACTCCGGGTACGCCACCACCAACCCGGCAATGGCTGAGTTCTGGCCTGCCAGGCGAATGAAAGGAGGGCCCTCCTCGGAACCACGGCCGGCATAGGCCAGAAGCATGGTCCCATCCGGTTTCGCGTTCCGGTCCCAGGCGGTCGGCGGCACCCGGTACGTGCCCTGCAGCGTCACCCCGGCCGGGATGGAGAGCGTGCCGTTCAGCCGGTATCGCCCGGCCGGCACTTCGACGATGCCGCCACCCGCCTGACCGGCCAAGTCAAGGGCTTTCTGGAATCCCGATGTGTTGTCCGTCGTACCGTCGGCAACAACACCCATCGCGACCGCATTCCATCGCACGTGCGGCCGACCGTTCTCCGGCCGTGTGGCCGGCACCGCGCCTAACGTTACAACTGCCACAGACATCATCGCAGAAATCATGGTCGACTCTCCGTGAAACCACGAAACCCGAGAACCACCACACTCTATTCCGCCCGGCCCGCTGACGCCACCTCATCGGCTCCCGGCTCTCGGTTCAGATCCCTGAGAGTCCGGGCGGGTGGCACTGGCAGCTTGTCTGCCGTACGTGTTTAGCGGGCCGGGGTCTGGCTCCTTTTTGCCTGACGCGGTTCGCAGAATGATGCGGGGAAGATCAACGAGTCCAGCTGGCATGTGGTCACGCAGAGGAGCCCGCGAAAAGGTGCCTGATCCGCTCTCTTGCGCGCTAAACACGTACCTGGCTTGGCCAGCCCCCGGGTCGCCCTGGCGAGGACACCACTCGCGTTCCGCCAAACTCGCCTTCTCCGGAACACCCCCGCGTGTTATGTCCGCAGATAGGTCAGCGGAGGTACTCTGCGCCGAGACGGTCATCGGCCAACCAGCAACAAAGGCCAAACGGGGCACCAGGTGTTTTTGCGAAACGAACCCAACGAGTCAGCGATCGGTCGTCAGCAACCATCCTCCCACAGGAGACCCTACCCGGCTTCTCTGGCTAAGAGCCAAGAGCTAAAAGCTAACAGCTCCCCCGCGCCAAACGAACCCAACGAGCCGGCAATCGGTCGTCAGCAACCATCCTCCCGCACGAGACCCTGCCCGGCTTCTCTGGCTAAGAGCCAAGAGCTGAAAGCTAACAACTCCCCCGCGTCAAACGAACCCAATTGGCTACCCCGACGAGCTCCAGT
>CAZTQK010000290.1:0-8264 GCA_964615635.1 uncultured Planctomycetales bacterium | reverse complement strand
GCCGGGTCCGGCCTCCCCGGCGCGCTGATGTCGTCGCGAGCGGCCTGGCAACCGCAGGAGGTTCGTCATGTCGAGATTCCCATTTCGTCTACCGGGCAAGGTTTCCATCGAGGGGTTGCAATCAGAGTTGAGCAACCTCGTCGAGCGATGGTGGCACTGCGGCGTGAACACCGGGCCTCTAGACGGGCAGGATTGGGCTCCACCGGTGGAACTGGCCGAAGACGCCGACGGCTATCGCCTGTCGCTCGAGCTGCCCGGCGTTCCACGATCGTCGATTGACGTGACGGCCGTCGGGACAACGCTGCAAATCATCGGCGACAAGCTTTCGGCGGGCGCCTCAGACAGCGCCCCGGCCGCGAAGGTGGTCTACAGCGAACGACGATACGGCGGGTTCAAACGTCTGGTGAATCTGCCCGGACCGGTGCGGGTCAACGACATCACGGCCGTGCTGACTGACGGCGTTCTCACGGTCACACTGCCCAAGGCCACGGGCACCGGGCCGCAGGACGTGCGCATCCCGGTCCGAACGCCCAATGAAGCTCTGCCGCCAACGTGAGACGATTCAAGCCGCTGAGACCGGCAGAATGGACAGAAGAATGAAGCCCCGCTGGGGTTCTGTATCGGCGTCCGTGCTGGTGATGGCGTCTGCGACTCCGTTTGCCGAGAATCGCAGCGATGACCGTGTGCGGTTGATCAAGACCTTCGACCAGATGGCCGCCGACGTCGTGCCTGCCAGCACCACCCGCCCGGCAGATAACGACTACGGACGTATCGCCTGGGGCGACAGCTACACTCTGTCTGCCCTCGCCGAGATGCTCGCCGCCACAGGTGACTTGAAATACGCGGACATGTTCGTCCGGATCACTGACCACGTTCTCAAGGCTCGCGACAACCTGCACAACCTCCGTGACGAGTATCGCGGCACGGTCAACCCCGCCTGGGGCTCCGTCAAGTACAGCAACGGCAAGCGATACGTCTGGGCTGTCCATACGGGCATGATCTGCGAGCCTCTGGCCCGATTCGCGGGCGTTGTACGCAAAGACCGCAAGCTCAAAGAGAGGTACGCGACAAAGGCAGATGAGTATCTCGCTGCCGCGCAGCAGGCGGTAGCCGTTCATGAACCGGATTACCGGCCCGGTCCCGGCAAGGATGAGGCACACCTCTACGGCCATGTCCGCCAGAAACATCTGCCGCTGAACATGCAAAATGCATTGGTCCGGGCGTGGATCTACATCGACGATGCCACCGGCAAAGCGGACCACCGCGAACACATCGAGCAGCTCGCCCGTTTCTTCAGGAACCGGATTCGCGTCGAACCTGACGGGGCCCTGACCTGGGAGTATCAGCCGCCGCTAGACGGTGCCGGCACGACCTTCGAGGACGTCTCGCACGGCTCGATCAACGCCGACTTCCTCGTGGTCTGCCATGAGCACGGGATCGTGTTCAACAAGCAGGATATCCAGGGGCTGGAGAAAACGCTGCTGACCAGGGTGACCCGGCCGGACGGTTCCATCGCCGGCACGATCGGTGGCACGGGCAAAGTCAACCAGCACAAAGTCCAGGCGTTGCGCTGGGCCGCTCTCGCCCGCCACAGCGAGCCGGTCAGGCAGCGTCTGGTCGCGATGCGCCGGGCGGAATCCTTTGGCGGCGGCGGCACGGATATGCTCGGCTGTGCCCTCCTGGTGGCCGCCAGCACTGCAGCCACGACCGCCCCGGCCGCCGGTGTCGAACTCCTTGGCCAGCCGTGCCGGACCAAGCAGATTCTCGAGACGTGCGTGCTCACCGACCGCAAAGACGACCGCATCTGCTTCAACCATCGGGTGAACCTGTACCTCACCGCCAAACCGGTCAGTCCTTGACCTGGAGGCAGCCAAGTGCGTCCGCAGTTTGATGTGATGACGGATCTTGAGATGCGGTCGATGTCGTTCGGGTCGGTCCACAACCCCGTCTTTCCTTGCCCGGAAGCCTGGCAGGAACAGAAGAGTTCTCTCTTTGATCAGCGCATATTCGGGCCAGCGGCGGACGATTGCTGCGCTTGCGGGAAGTACAGAGGAATTGAGGCTCGCGGGATCATCTGCGACATGTGCGGTGTCAAGATCGGAGAAGCGGCCGTCATGAGGAAGGGCCGGTTCGGCCACATCAACCTCGGCAGGCAGATAGCACATCCATGGTTTGAGGCCGCCATGATCAGCGTGATTCCCGTATTGCCGATTGGCTATCGAGGCGACAAGAACCGGATCGATCTGGACGTTCTCTATTCTCACGTGGTTCGCGAGGCTGAGCTGCCGGAGCCGGCACAGGCCTCATCCACAGGCATGGCGGCCGATCCGCTTGGGTGGGCTGTCCGCCAGCTCTTCGAAAACGAATCCACCGCCGAGCCCGTGTTGTACCGCGGGCGACCGGCTCGATCCCTCTGTCACTTTGCGTTCAAGAAGGCGGATACGGAACTTGAGGAGATGGGAGTCTGCTTGGTCGCCTTGATGCTCAAGGTCGTTCTCTGAACGGCAGCTTCAGGGTGATGGTCCGCGAGCGCGGACCCTACGCCTCACGTTCAAACCGGTCAGTCCTTGACCTGGAGGCAGCTATCGTCGGTGCTTCTTTCGGCGTTTGCGTTTGTCCTTCTGGGTTTCGCGTCGCTTCTTGAAGGTTGAGCCGGCCTTGATTCTCGGGATGATGCCGCCGGCGGCCATCTTGGCGAACTGGCCGACCGAGCGCATGCGGTCGAGCATGCTCATGCCGCTCATGACCTTCATCATGTCGCGGACTTGGGCGAAGCTCTTGATCAGCGACGAGACGTCCTTGGGATCGGTCCCGCTGCCTGCGGCGATGCGGCGGCGTCGCGAGGCCTCGATGATGCTCGGATCGCGCCGCTCCCTGGGGGTCATCGAGTGGATGATGGCCTCGTAGCGATCCATCTCCGAGTCGTCGACTTCCATGTCGGGCATCTGGGTGCTCAGCCCCGGCATCATCTTCATGAGGTCCTTCATGGACCCCATGGACTTCATCTTCTTGAGCTGGCCGAGGAAGTCTTCGAGATTCAGGCCCGAGGCCATCTTCTTTTGGAGCTTCTCCGCCTCTTTGGCGTCGTATTGCTGCTGGGCCTTCTCGACCAGGCTGACGATGTCACCCATGCCGAGGATTCGCCCGGCGATCCGCTCGGCGTGAAACTCCTCCAAGGCCTCCAGCTTCTCGCCCACGCCGATGTACTTGATGGGCTTGCCGGTGATCGTTTTGGCGGACAGGGCGGCGCCGCCGCGGGTATCGGAGTCGAACTTGGTCAGGATCAGGCCGTCGAGTTCCAGCCGCTCGTTGAAGTGCCGCGCGGTGTTGACCGCATCCTGACCCGTCATCGCGTCAATGACCAGGTAGACCTGGTGCGGCGTCGTCGCCTGCTCGATCTGGGCGATCTCGGTCATCAGCTCCTCGTCGATCGCCAGACGCCCGGCGGTGTCGAGGATGACCACGTCGCGGTCAGTCTTGCGGGCCTCGAAGATGCTGTTGCGGCAGACCTTGACCGGGTTAGCGTGGCCCCGCTCGGTATAGACCGGCGCGCCGACCTGGCCGCCGATGACTTCGAGCTGGTCGATGGCCGCCGGGCGCTTCAGGTCGGCCGCGACCAGCAGGGGCCGTTTGCCGCGAGCCATGATGTACTTGGCCAACTTGCCACAGGTGGTCGTCTTGCCGGAACCCTGAAGGCCGGCCATCAGAATGACGGTCGGGCCGGGGGTCACAAACGGGATCCGTGGATCCACCGGCCCCATCAGGCCGACCAGCTCGTCGTGGACGATCTTGACCAGCACCTGATCGGGTTTCAGCGAGGAGATCACTTGGGCGCCGATCGCCTTGGCCTGCACATCGTCGCAGAACTTGCGGACCACCTGGACGTGGACGTCGGCCTCCAGCAGCGCGGTCCGGACCATGCGCATGGCCTCGGCGACGTTGTCCTCGGTGATCTTGCCTCGTCCGCGAAGGTTCTGGAAAACCTCGCCGAATCGTTGTGTGAGAGCCTCAAACATGGGGATTATGATAGACGGCCGGGGCTACGGTGACAAACCGTCAGTCTGAATGCCCCCCGACAGACAAAGGACGAGTCAAGGCTGTACGGCCCGGCTGGCGAGACTCATGAACACGAGGAGCCCGCCGCAGCAACTGAAGGCGACACTGATGATGCAGGCGGCGATGGCCATTCCTCGCCGGGGCTGTTGCCAGAGAAGGGTCCGAATCGCCAACACCAATCCGCCGATGCCGCACAGGCTGCCGACAACCGCCGCCGCCATGGCCAGAGGAGAATAGGGTATCTGGCCGTTGGCAGCCAGCTCGGAGGCAATCTTCTGTATCTCTTCTTGTGTCGCGTTGCGGCCGGCCTTCTCCGCCACAACATTCACCCAAGTGCCCAGCCAGACCATCGAGGCGAACATCGAGAGCAAGGCACTGGTGATCGCCATGGTGAGCGCCCACGGAGCGGCGCTGGCACCTTGCGCCGGCGGGTGGACCGGATATCCGGGCGGAGGCATGATCGGTTCGGTCGGTTGGCGAAGGGGGGTGGCCACGGGGACCTGTTCGGAAGGCCATGAACTGGCGGCCGGGGCGGTGATGACTTTTCGGCAATAGGGACAACCGACGGACTGGCCCGCCCATTCATCGTCGATCTCGATCGGCTGTCGACAGGATGGACAAGCAAAACGAATCGCCATGCGAGGACTCCGGGTTGGCACAGGGCCCTGGTACCGACGCACCCGGCACCACGCGCCCAGGCAGAGTGAGCATCATAAGCCGGGCACACGAAAGCCACAAATGCAGCCCGGACGGCACGGAAGACCGTTTGCACGCCTGCGATCATGCCCAGTCTTTCCAGGAGACCACCGAAACATCCTGGCGTGTGTATGACTCGTCGCCGCCGTAGACGAGAACAGCCCGCGCGTCCAGGCATCCGGTGAGGGCCTTCCATTGCTTCAGATCCTTCAAGAAATCCGCTGCAACCGTCTGGCCGGACTTGACCTCAACCACCACGAGGTTTCCGGGTAAGTCGATGAGCAGATCAACCTCACGCCCGTTCGAGTCTCGCCAGAAGTAAGCGTCGGGAACCTGGCCACGGTTGTGGAACAACTTGAGGATTTCCGAAACCACCCAGGTTTCGAACACCGGGCCGCGGCTGGCATGGAAGCTGAGTTCCTCGGGATTCCGGATTCGCAGCAGGTAGCAGAGCAGCCCCGTGTCGACGAAGTAGAGTTTGGGTGACTTGATGATCCGCTTGCTGAAATTGCGGTGATACGGCCTCAGAAGAAAGACCACGAAGCTCGCTTCGAGAATCGATAACCATCGTCGGGCGGTTGTGTGTGAAACCCCGGCATCAGAGGCCAAACCGGATAGTCCCAGGATCTGTCCTGAACGGCCCGCACACAGCCGTACAAATCGACCGAACGTGTCGATGTCGCCGACATTGAGCAGATCGCGTGCATCCCGCTCGAGGTAAGTTTGGTAGTAGTTGGCCAGCCACTCCTGCGGATCAAGCCGCTTGTCGTGAATGCGCGGGTAGAAACCGGTGAGCATCATTTCGAAAAGACCCGCTGCGACCCGCGTGCGTCTTGCGATTCTCCTGCCGCCGCGAGGCACCCGGCCCAGCCGCGTTGGGTCGCTCCGTGGCGATCCGGTCAGTTCAGACCGGCTGAAGGGCAGCAGGTGAAGCACCGAACACCGGCCCGCGAGGCTCTGAGTAACCTTCTGGAGCAGCAGGAAGTTTTGTGATCCGGTCAGGATGAACTGACCCGCCCGATCACGCTCGTCCACCACGCCCTGGATGTATGAAAACAGGTCCGGAACACGCTGCACTTCATCGAGAATGACCTTGCTCTTGAACCTGGCCAGGAAGCCCCGAGGGTCTTCCAGGGCAAAACTGCGATGTCCCGGGTCTTCTAGAGACACGTATTCGTGGCCAGGAAAGGCCGCCCGGGCCAGCGTGGTCTTGCCGGACTGGCGAGGCCCGGTCAGGGTGACGACCGGGTACTTGCGGGCTGCTGCCCGGAGCGTTGTGGATAGGTGGCGGGCGATCATGACGCACCTCAGTTATGTAATTTGAACATCGGATATTCAGATTACATAGATCAGCCAACACGGTCAACCTGGCCGACAACACTTCGAAGTGCTTGAGATTCAGTCACTTAGCGGCATACCGGCAGGAACATCGCTGGTCACGGTGTGTTTCCGGGCCGAACGCCCACCCGGGAAGACGCTCGTCAGTCCAGGCAGTCTTGGATCGGCGGGATACCGGGGCCGCTGAGACAGTCCAGGAAGATGGCGAGGTCGTTCGAGTCAACGTCGGTATCGCCGTCCAACTTCGCATCTTGGCAGTCTGGGTCGTTCTGTGTGACGGCCGTGCCGCTGAGACATGTCTGGAAGTGACCGAAGTCCCTCTGATCCACATCGCCATCGCCGTCAAAGTCCACGACAATCGTCTCGACCGTGATTCTCACGCTGACGGTCTGAGGGCTGTTGTAGGAATCTTCTGACAGAACGGTGATTGTGGCGGGATGCTCGCCAGGGGCAAGGCCCGCGGTGTCGTAGCGGAGCGCCAGCGGCACGGGCTCGCCGCCCGCGGAGCCTGTCGTCGGCATGACGCCGATCCATGGGTCGGACGTTTCGACCGAGTAATCGAGCGTGTCCGGCCCGCCGCTGGCGATTGTGAAGATGTCGTCTGATGGATTGGTCCCGACAAAAACGGTTCGATCGAAGCTCGTGGGTGTCAGAACAATCGGCGCACCATTGCCGTCCAGATCGAAAATCAGCAGCGTCAACGTGGCGTTGTCAGAAGTGATTGTGAAATCGGCGGGATCGATCTGGCCGGTGAGATCGGTCTCTGTCCAGCCGGCGACCTCGGTGGTCTTGCTACGAGTGATCAGGCTGGTGTCGCCGCTGTAGGCCACCAGCGTCCTCCTTATGATCGACCCGACTGTCAAAGGGGCGGGAAGGTGCTGCAACTGAATGCGAATCGGCTTGTCGTCCGTCTCAGACATGTTGATCGCCCACAAAACCAACTTGTCATAGTTGCTGTCTCTGGTGGTATAGAGACGGAAATAGCCGTCGGCCAGACTACCCACCAGCCTGTCCGGCAGGTGGGTCTGCAGAGCTTTGAAGACCTTGAAGCAGGGGACCTCAAGGCCGGTCTTGTTGGGGATGTTGGGTTGGTCCCAGTACTGAGAGGCGACGATGCCCATCTCGATGAAGGAAAAAATGTCCTCGGCGGTGCCAAGCCCCTGGGCGACCGTCTGGCCGAGTTCGTAGTAGTAGGTTCCCTGCCAGGAGCTTGTGTTCCACTCGCTCAGAAGGAGCGGTGTGTCGGATGGGCGGTTGTAGGCCGCCAGACGCTCGACGATCTTCTGCTTCGACGCAAGCTGAGCGGTCTTCTGCACATCGAGACCTCTCATGAGGTAGTAAGGATCGAGGATGCCGCCGGTGTTGTAGCGGGTGACGCCGTAGAGGTTCCCGTACGGATGGTAGGCCACCAGATCGACGCGGTTGGCCGGGTTCGCGAATACGGCGTCCAGCCAGGCGTTGCCGTTGTTGGCGGTCATGCAGCCGGGGCCGATCTTGATCGTCGGGTCTTCTGCAAGCATCGCCGTAGAGATGATCTGATAGCGATTGGCGTAGTCTTCCGGTGTCAGTGCCGGCGGCGGGTAGGGACCCTCCGGCTCGTTGCCGATCTCCCACCAGACGACCTTGGGGACCATCGCTTCGCCGGGAGCGAGAAGCCTGTCATCGGTGCCCCAGTCGAGCGAGTCGAGCAAAGCCTGCTCGCGCGGGGTGAGCGAATCGCCTTGCCGCTTCGTCTGGACGAGCACGTTGCAGTAGTACACCCAGTCGGCGGTCAGGGCAGCCAAGGTTTCGGGCGTCTGGTCGGTGTAGACCCAGGTGCTGCCGTTGCCCGTACCAATGCCCCGCGTGTTGGTGAGGATCTGCAAATAGGAATTGCGGTCGCGGGCGTAGCGCAAGTACTCCAGGGTAGACGTCGTATTCGAGTTCCACTGCGCCGTGCGGGTCTTCCAGTCATAGCCGTCGCCGCCGAAGCGCATGCTGGTGTTGTAGCTGACATCGAGCGTGAAGTTGGTGGATGCGATGCTGACCGTCTTGGGCTGGGCATCCATCCCGTGGACGCCTTTGTGAATGACCATGCCGGGAGCCACGCAGTCGATCGCATGCGATCGCAGGGCAGTCGTTCCACTCGCCTGCGGCCCCCATGGCGATGGGCACAATTCCGGAGTGTCGTTGAA
>CAZTQK010000289.1:0-8275 GCA_964615635.1 uncultured Planctomycetales bacterium | reverse complement strand
AGCCGCCCTACGAGCGTTCCGCCGAACGGGGTCGGTAAATCCCTGGATCTGCTGTGAGCGACTAATTCTTTTTGAAAGGGGGACAAGCGAGATGCTCGAGCTGGCGATGGCCGTCGCTGCGGTTGTCCTCATGTACCGGATTGCCGAGATGGACACGGGGTCCGGCACCCTGTGGGGCGTGATCACCGCGCTTGCCTGCGTTATCGCGGTGTTCACGATTCCGCTTCCCATGATTCGTATTGCAGTCGTTGTTGTCGCGGTGTTTGTTGCCATGTTCATACGCCGCTTGGTGACGAACTTGTGAGTCGTTCCGGCAAATGAGGCTTCTGGGTGAGCGGGTTTGCGATGATTGAGTGCGGACATGGGCATTGGGGCAGCAGATTGGCGGACCCGCTGTTGGCACGTGCCTGCCGCGATCGATCATCGTGTCCCCACCCTCGCCGCGGCGAGGATGGGCCACCCGGCCCCTCACCGCGGCGAGGATGGGCCACGCAACCGTCATCGTCACTGCCTCGGGCATTTCGCAGGATGTCGGTAGAGGATTCGTAAACATGTTTTGGCTCCTGGTCGTGATTTTGTTGCTGCTGAATGCGGCTTGGCTGGCCTTGGTGGCGCTGGGGTTGCCGGGCACGTGGTTGATGGTGATCACGACCGCGCTGGTGGCATGGTGGCAGTGGCCGGCCGACTCGACGGTTGAGGCGCCGATGATCGGCATCGGTGTGCTGGGCGCGATCGTGGCCGTGGCGGCTCTGGCGGAGGTTCTGGAACTGCTTGCGGGAGTCGTCGGGACGAAAGCCACGGGAGGCGGTCGGCGAGGCTCGATCGGGGCATTGGCCGGCGGGCTGATCGGGGCGCTGGTCGGGACAGTCCTGATCCCGATTCCGCTGCTGGGCTCGCTCATCGGGGCCTGTGTGGGAGCTGGACTTGGGGCCTGGGGTCTGGAGCTGTCGGGCGGACGCCGACAGGTGGCAGCCCTCGCGGCGGGCGTGGGTGCCGGTGTCGGTCGTTTCTTCGGTACGGTGGTCAAGCTGGCGGCCGGGGTGTTGATCTGGCTGGTCGTGGCCGTCGCGGCATTGTGGCGGTGAAGCGAGGTGACCTCAAACAGACGTACGGTTTGCGAAGTTCACGACCAATCCTTGGGGACAATTCGGCCGGGTGGGTCATCCTCGTCGCAACAAGAACCGGTTGGCGATGACCAGCCGGCGGAAGGGGAGACTCCGGTGGCACTCAGATGGTTTGCCTGCTCGCGGCGAGCATGCACTGCGACTCATCATCGCGACCCCACCCATCCGCTGGCGCGGATGAATGGGCCAGCCAGCCGATCCTTGTCCTCGGGACCGATCGCCTTTCATTCATCCTTCATCCTTCCGCCTTCATCCTTTCTTCGGCTTCCTTCATACAACTCGTACTTGAGCAGCCGGCATTCGATCTTGGCGTTGAAGAACGGGGTCCGGCGGCTGGCCTTCAGGCCGATCTTTTTGGCCAGATCCAGATTGCCGGTGAACACGTATCCGGTCCATCCGGGGCAGCGCTGCTTGAAGAAATCGCCGATTCGCTTGTAAGTGCCTTGAAGCTCGTCGATCTGGCCCATCCGTTCGCCGTACTCGGGATTGAGGATGACCATTCCGGGGCTCGGCGGCAGGGGGGTGTCGGCGAAGTCGCACTTCTCGAACTGGATCAGATGCTCGACACCGGCGGTCATGGCATTTTTGCGGGCGGCCTGGAGGGCAGCTTCGTCAATGTCCGTGGCAATGATCGGGGCCGGCGGCGACTTGGACCGCTGCTTGCGGGCCTTGGCACGAAGTTGTTCCCAGATGTCGGCGTCAAAACCAAGGGTGTGCATGAAACCGAAGTTGCTTCTCAGCAGCCCTGGCGCGCGGTTCGCGGCAATCAGCGCCGCCTCAATAGCCAGCGTGCCGCTGCCGCACATGGGATTGACCAGTGGAACGCTGCCATCATATCCCGTCGACAGAATGACGCCCGCAGCTAGCGTCTCCTGCATCGGGGCCTTGTGCGGGATGCGCCGGTAGCTGCGATCTGAGAGCTTCTGTCCCGAGGTGTTAAGGTAGATCCAACAGCGGTCCTTTCGCCAGTATAGACTGATGACAAACCGGTCTCGCTCCGGCCCGGAATCCGGACGGCGACCCGATTTCTCGGCCAGTCGATCCACGATGGCGTCTTTGGCCTTCATGGTGGCGTACGTCCAGTTATTGATCGCCGGTGTGTCTGTTCGCGAGATGATGCTCAAATAGCCGTCGGCGGGCAACCAGTCTTCCCACTCGATGAACGACACATGGCGATAAAGGTCTTCGGGCGTCTGGCAGGCGAACTCGTCGATCAGATACAGTACGTAGAATGCGGTCCGGAGATGAAGGTTCAGACGCATGGCGTCGATCATCGTGCCGGTGGTGTTGAGACCGGTGTCGTCGATGGCCGTGATGGGGTAGCCCAATCCCCGCACTTCGGCCTCAAGCAACGCCGCAAGTCCGGGGGCACAAGCGATACGGATGGTTCTGGATGATTTCAGATCCATAGTAAACACAGGCTGCGCCGTCATCATACGGAAAAATGATCGATGTGCGCAGGTGGCAGTCGATTCTGTCTGCAGACGGAAGGGGAACGGTTCGGGCAGCGCCTGGCGTTTTTGTGCCATCTGCTATTGCTGATGACGGATCGGCGTCTCCTCGGAGACGTCGGGATTTCGTCCAGGCCGAATAATTTTGTCCTGATGCGCTGACGACTTGACGGAAACCATGAAATCCCTTAAGGATAGGCACCATTCAATTGCCGATGTACCTGGATAGTATTCAGGTTCGTCTCGAGATGTAGCGGTTCCAGCCCTGTGTGTGGCCGGCTACGGCGGTCAGTCGGTCAGACAAGAATGCAGGGCTCCCGCGACAGAACAAATAGATGAGAAATGCCGTCCCCCACTGAGGGCGGCCCCATCATGATCCAAATGGTGTGCTTGGAGACCTTCTAGCATAGGAGCGTAGAGAGTTATGAAAAGCAAGTGGATAGTTGCTACATGTGTGTTGCTGGCGGCGCTGCTCGTTGCCTGCTCCGCCAGGACGGCGATGGCTCAAGCAGCCACGCAGCCGAGTGGAGGCAGCGCCTTCGACGAGTTCGTCGATCAGACGAAGAATCCTTTCCCTGGATTCAACTGGGGCATGGACCTTCGCAATCGCTGGGAGTACCTCAACAACACGGGCTTTGATAAACATGCTCCTGGTCACGAGACCTCCTACTTGCGATTTCGTGCCAGATGGTGGGCTACCCTCCAGCCCCTGAAGCCGCTCGACTTCGAGGACCTCGAGTTTCACATCAAGCTGAACTGGGAGGGTCGCAGTTGGTGCGAGCATCCGACGATCAGCGACTGGGAGCAGGCCCGAGACCAGGTGGTCTTCGACAACATGTACCTGAAGTACAAGAAGGCGTTCGGGCTGCCGCTGACCATCACCGCGGGCCGGCAGGATTTGCCGTTTGCGTGGCTTACTGGTGACGGGACGCCGCTGGACGGATCGAGGACGTTTTTCGTGGACGGGGTCCGCTTCGAATACGATGCGGAAGACATCAAGACGAAGTTCGACGTCGCATGGTTCGAAGTGGACGCCCAGTGGGACAACTGGTTCCCGCGAATTGCCAACAAGCGCGTGCCGGGCCTGGCCACGGATCAGGATGAGCAGGGCGTCATGGTCTATGTGACCAACAAATCCCTGGCCAAGACTCAGATCGACGGGTATTTCTTCTACAAGCACAACGAAGCCGAGCTTTTCCCGGTGAGGGATAACCCGACTACCGATGAGCCGCGGCGATCCGGCGACAATGCCGATATCTACACTTTCGGCGGCCGCGTTGCCGGCGATATCACCGACAACTGGAAATACGATGTCCAGTTGGCCGGCCAGTTCGGCCAACGTGATGGCCGCGATATCTGCGCGATGGGCACGGTCAACAAGCTTACATATGACTTCAATGACAAATACAAGAACCAAGTGTACATGGAGTACGAGTACACCTCAGGCGATGACCCCAGTACCCCCGGAACGGATGAGCATTTCGATATCCTCTGGGGTCGGTACCCGCGATGGACCGAAGGTTATGGATTCTCCTATGGAATCGAGAATCGCATCTGGGATCTGGGCAACACCCATCGCGTTGGCCCAGGCTGGCGCTGCAAACCGATGAAGGATCTGGACGTGGGTCTCTACTACCAGTTCCTCTTCGCCGATGAGAACACCTATGCCGGAAGGCCCGGGTTCAGCAACAGCGGCTGTTTCCGCGGGCAGATGCTGGTGCCGTACTTCAAGTACACCTTCAACAGGTATGCGTTCCTCAGGGTTATGCCGGAGTTTGTTTTCCCAGGCAACTATTACACGGATGCCCGCAATGACCCGCTGACTTTCCTGCGTCTTGAGTTCAACCTCACGTGGTGAGCGGGCGGACCAAGCTCTAGCTCCGGGCCGCTGCGGTCCCGGTGGTTTTGAAATGCGAGCGGCAGAGGCGGCTGACGGGTCGTCTCTGCCGTTTCGTTTTCCCAAATGGCTGTTCACTTTGAGTGGGCCGCCGCCGGGTTTGTGATTGAGCCTCTAGGGGAATGCTGTGTCCGTGATGGATTCTGAGGCGAATGGCTGCGGCCTCCTTGTGTCGCAGCAGCCCTGTAGGCTGGCCTGCCTTGAGCCGGCGTATGAAAATGGGTTGAGGGCCCCTCGCTTAGGCTCGGGCTTGTGAAAGAGCCGACCAGATTATCACAAAGCCGGGCTACTTGGTCGCATTTCGGGGCGGTTGCTAAGAAAAGCACAATTTGCTAAAAAAACGCCATTCCGGCGGGCGGGAGGGAGTCAACCGGTACCGCCGTAAGACGCTGGGCGTAGGCGAGGAGTGCTGGCGTGGTTGGTGATAGGCATCGGGTGCGGTTTCGTGTACGTTACAGTGAGACCGACCAGATGGGCACCTTCTACAACTCTCGCGTTCTGGAATGGTTCGAATGCGGCAGGACGGAGTGGCTTCGAAAGGTCGGCGTGCCGTATTCTGAGATGGAAGCTCGGGGCGTGTGTTTGCCGGTGATCGAAGCCCATATTCGCTACCTTGGCCGGGCTCGTTATGATGACGAGTTGGAGATGCACGTATTGGCCGGCATGTCAGGGAAGGCAAGCGTTCGATTCGATGTGCGCATCAGTCAGGCTCGCAGTGGGCAGGGCGTGGCGGAAGGGTATACTGTTCACGCCGTCACCAGCGTCGACGGAAAACCAGTCCGGCCTCCCACGTGGCTGGTTCCGGTCTTCTCGGGCAGTTCGGAGTGATAGATGCAACAGACTGATCGTGTGCTGCTGAGCGGGAACGAAGCGGTTGCCTTGGCAGCCCGCCGGGTGGGCGTGGCTCTCGGCAGTGGTTATCCCGGCACGCCATCGACCGAGATTCTGGAGAATCTCGGGCAGATGGGTGGGAAGGCCCAGTGGTCACCGAACGAGAAGGTGGCCATGGAGGTGGCCCTTGGGGCGGCCTTCGGCGGAGCCAGGGCGTTGGTCACCATGAAACACGTTGGTCTAAACGTGGCCGCCGATGTTCTGTTCACCGCGGCGTATACGGGTGTCAGCGGGGCGCTCATCATCATCTCCGCCGACGACCCGGGCATGGCGTCCAGTCAGAACGAGCAGGACAACCGCAGATATGCGGCGGCGGCGGGCATACCGATGATCGAGCCCTCGGATTCACAAGAGGCCTTCGACTTCACCCTGCGGGCGGTGGAGATCTCTGAGAAGTGGAAAACGCCGGTCATCCTCAGGATGACTACCCGTGTGTGTCATTCCAAGACGGTCGTGCGGCCGGCCGGCGAGATGCCCGCGCCGGCGCCCAAGTTTGAGCGCGACATCCCCGGTCGGGTCATGATTCCCGCCTATGCCCGTCCCGCACACCGGCGGCTGCGCGAGAAACTCGCCCAGATTGCGGCGTGGAACGAAACGTCGGGGCTCCATCGAGTCGTCAGTGGCGATCGCGGCCTCGGCATCATTACCTCGGGGATCTCTTACGTTCACGTCCGCGAGGCAGTTCCGCAAGCGACGGTGCTCAAGCTGGGGATGACCTACCCGCTTCCGATCGAGGCGATTCGGGGATTCGCCGCCGGCGTGGATCGCTGCATGGTCATCGAGGAGGGCGATCCATACCTTGTTGAGTCGTTCCGAGCAGCCGGCATCGAGGTGACGGGCAAGCCGGACATGTATCGGTTCGGGGAATTGAGCGTTGCCAGGATTCGGCGGATTCTGGCCGGCGATAGCACGCCGGAAGCCGCTCCACCGCGAGGCAAGCCGCCGGCGCTCTGCCTGGGCTGCCCGCACCGGACGATCTTCGGCATGCTCAGCAAGCTGAAGTGCATCGTGGCGGGCGACATCGGCTGCTATACCCTCGGTGTGCTGCCCCCGTTTGAGGCGATGGACAGTTGCGTGTGCATGGGAGCGAGCATCGGGGTCGGTTTGGGGTTGCGACAGGTGTTGCCGCCCGACGAGGCACGACGCGTGGTCAGCGTCATCGGTGACAGTACTTTCGTCCACAGTGGAATCACCGGCTTGGTCGAGATGGTGTACAATCCGCCCGCGACGGGTCACGTGCTGCTGATTCTGGACAACGGTACGACGGCAATGACCGGGCTGCAGGAGCATCCAGGGACCGGCCGTACACTGAAACACGAGGCGACGGGGAAAGTCTCTTTCGAGGACCTGGCCCGGTCGTTGGGCGTTCGGAACGTGCACGTCGTTGACCCCACGAAGGACGAGCCCGCGTTCGAGAAGCTGCTGACCGATAGTCTCGCGGCTGACGAGTTGACGCTGATTATTGCACGGCGCCCCTGTCTGCTGGCAACGGCCCGGATCAAGGCCTATGAACAGGCAGCCTCGGCAGGGGGCAAGAAGTAGATGATGGAGGAAAACGTGGCCAGTGGTGTGACCAATGTGGTGATCGCGGGCCTCGGCGGCCAGGGCGTGCTCAAGGCCTCCGACATACTGGCTCAGGTGGCCTTTGACGAGGGCCTCGACGTCAAGAAGAGCGAGGTTCACGGCATGGCCCAGCGAGGCGGCTCGGTGACCAGCGACGTTCGTTTCGGGTCCGAGGTGTTCAGTCCGATGGTGCCGGCCGGCGAGGCCGATTTCGTCGTGGTGATGGCGCCGGAAGAAGTCGAGGGCAGCAAGCGGTATCTCAAGGCGGGGGGCGTGATGATCATCCCGGATGATGTGCCCGTCACCTCGCTGGACAGCCCCCGAAGCTTGAACGTGGCCTTGCTTGGAGTGCTCAGCGCGTATCTGCCGTTGCCCGACTCAACCTGGCTGACGGCGGTGAAGGCGAGCCTTGCCGAGAAACTGCACGAAGCAAACGTCAAGGCTTTCTCGCTCGGTCGTTCGGTTGGACGGGAGAAACAGGGTTCGTCGGCCCGTTGAGACGAGTGGTATCCCTCGGGAGAAGACAAATGTACAAGGAAATGTGGAACGATTTGCCTGGCGGTTTTCACCCGGCCAGTGCGCCGGATTTCCTGCCGGTTCCGCAGTTGCGAGACCTGCAGTTCCGTCGGCTCACGGCGGTCGTCCGGCGGGCTTTCGATCACGTGGAGCTTTTTCACCAGCGTATGCAGGAGAAGGGGCTGACGCCCGATGACGTCCGATCGCTGGATGACATCAGCAAGCTGCCGTTCACGGTCAAGACGGACCTGCGGGACACGTACCCGTTCGGGCTTTTCGCGAGCCCCATGCAGGAGATCGTCCGCCTCCACGCTTCCAGCGGGACGACCGGCAAGCCGATCGTCGTGGCCTACACGCAGGAGGATCTTGAGGTCTGGGCGAGCGTCATGGTTCGGACGTTCGCGGCCTGCGGCCTGCATCGCGGCGACATCATTCAGAACGCCTACGGTTACGGGTTGTTCACCGGCGGGCTCGGGGCTCACTACGGCGGCGAGGCGCTGGGTGCCACGGTGATTCCCATTTCCGGCGGCAACACGGACCGGCAGATCATGGTGATGAAGGATTTCGGCGTGACGGCGATATGTTGCACGCCCACGTACTTCATCCACCTCATCGAGCGGGCCAGGGAACTCGGCGTGGATATGCGGCAGTTGCCGCTCAGGGCCGGCATCTTCGGAGCGGAGCCCTGGAGCGAGGCCATGCGCCAGCACATTGAGAGAGAGTCGGGCATCAAGGCGATGGACATCTACGGCCTGTCGGAGATCATCGGTCCGGGCGTGGCTTCCGAAACGCCGTACCAGGAAGGCCTGTTCATCTTCGAGGACCATTTCTAC
>CAZTQK010000288.1:0-8315 GCA_964615635.1 uncultured Planctomycetales bacterium | reverse complement strand
TCATCGGGCTGGTCACACCCTCACCGGTCGGGGTGGCGATGCTGAAGCTTCCGAACCCTTCGCCGCCGCCGCCCAAGCCGGCGGTGGAGGCGCCGTTTTTCACGAACAGCGTCGTGTCCATCGCCTTGCCCATCTTGGTCATGTTCTCGACGTTGCGCGACCAGATAATCGCCGTGTGGCCGAAACCGTGCTCGTTCTTGACGGCCAGAGCGATCGCCTGGTCGACGTCTCGACAGCGTGTCACCGGCAGGAACGGCATCATCTGTTCGCACGGCAGCCACGGGCTGTTTTCGTCCACCTCTCCGTACAAGCACTGCGTTCCTGCCGGGAGTCTGACGCCGATTGCATCCGCCAGAACCTGCGGATCCTTGCCCACGAACTTTTTGTCCGGCAGCCAGTGACCGCTCTTCTCGTCCTTGTGCAACGCCAGGGCCGTGAACGCTTTGATCTGCTCGGCGCTCAGGCGGTAGCCGCCGTGTCGCGAGAACGCGTCCAGCAGCTTGTCGACCACCGATTCGACGACGAAAACCTCCTTCTCGCCGATGCACAGCAGGTTGTTGTCGTAGGCATGGCCGAAGATGATCCCGGCCGCGGCTTTTTCAATATCGGCCGAGCAATCGACAACAACCGGCGGGTTCCCCGGACCGGCAACGACGGCCTTCTTCTTGCTGGCCATCGCGGCCGCGACCACACCCGGTCCGCCCGTTACAACCAGCATCGCAATATCGGGATGTTTGAAAATGCGGTCCGCCGTCTCCAGCGTCGGTTTCTCGATCAGGCAGATGAGATTCTCCAGGCCGGTGGCCTCGCGGATCGCCCGGTTCCATCGCTGGGCGGCGATGACGGCACATTGGGCTCCAGAGGGATGCGGGTTGCAGACCACGGTGTTCCCGGCGGCAATCATCATGATGGCATTGCAGCCCAGCGTCGGGATCGAGTGCGTCACCGGTGTAATGATGCCGAGAACCCCCCACGGCGCGTGTTCGGTCACGGTGAGTCCGTGGTCGCCGCTGACCGCCTCGCTGGTGATCATCTCCATGCCTGGGACCTTCTCGCCCACAAGGATCAGCTTCTCGATCTTGTGATCCATGCGGCCGATTTTCGTTTCGTCATATTCGATGCGAGCGAGTTCCTCTTTCTGCTCCAGACAGATCTGACGGATGCACTTGATAGCCTTCGCTCTGGTTTCGAGCGTCTCGGCGACCAAACGCTTCTGGGCGGTCTTGGCCGCGGCCACTGCCTCATCGACGGTCTGGAAGATGCCGTCTCTGCCGCCGGCAGGGGCCGCGATCGGGGCAGCCGCCCTGCCGTTGCCCTGGAGTCGGCTCAGGACCTCACTAACCACGTCACGAATCAATGTTTCACTGACTGTCGTACTCATTTCTATAGCTCCAGCCGCAAGATTCTGCCTGCTCAGAGGCTAGTCCCAGGTGGCTGCCGCAGGCAGCTCGTCTGTCCCGGCACTGGCCGGCAAGCCGCCAGTGGCACCCGGGCGATGATTTCCGCTCAACCTTGCTTCTTGTAGATCTCCTGGTCCTTCATCTGGATCGCGTCGATGATGCCGATGATCACCGCGTCTGTAGGCACGTTGCCGGTGGACTCGGTAAGCCGGGCCGAACTGCCCTGCGTCACGAGCACCAACTCACCCTCGCCGGCCCCGACCGTGTCGATGGCCACGGCCGTCCGGCCGGTCGTCTCCAGTGCCCCGGGCGCATCACCCTTGACATTCATCGCCTGGACGAGCAGGAGCTTCCTGCCGGTCACGCTCTTGACCTTCTGCGACGCCACGACGGATCCAGTCACTTTGCCGATGAACATGTTGTCTCCCCGTATCAGGGCCGGCCGGCCACGATTCCGCGCCGAACGCGGGCGGAACAGCCGTCCGTCGATCACCGGGTAGCCCATGCGGCATGGGGGTATCCCGGCGACAGGCACGACGGGTGGCCCGACCGGTTGGCGTTACTTGTTCGGCAGAATTCTGGTGATGTCGCCGTGTGGACGGGCGATCACATCGACGCTGACCACCTCGCCGACTTTCGCCGCCGAGGCCGCGCCTGCATCGACCGCCGCCTTGACCGCGGCCACGTCGCCTTCGAGAACCACCGTGACGAGGCCGGACCCGACCTGCTTCCAGCCGCGGTACGAAACGTTCGCCGCTTTCAGGGCCGCATCCGTCGCCTCAACCAGCGCCACCATCCCGCGAGTCTCGATCAATCCCAATGCCTGTTGGGCCATTTCCGATTACTCCTCAATCAACTCGGCACGAGCCACATGGCCCGGCCGTCTCAGCCATCCTCAGTTGCCGCCCGCCAGCACGTCCCGCGTCTGCCGGGCGACAATCAACTCCTCGTTCGTGGGGATCACCATGATCCGCACCCGTGAATCATCCGCCGAAATCGTTTCTTCCTTGCCGCGGGTCTTGTTCTTCAGCAGATCAAGCTTGATCCCCGCGTAGTCCATTCTCGCGCACACAGCCTCGCGAAAAGCGGCGTTGTTTTCGCCGATGCCGCCCGTGAAGACGATCAGGTCGGCCCCGTTGAGCACCGCCAGATACGCTCCCACATAGTGCCGCACGCCCTCTACCAGAACATCGAGGGCAAGCTTTGCCCGCTCGTTGCCCTGGCCCGCCGCCTGCTCGACGTCGCGGTGGTCGTTGCTTACGCCGCTGATCCCCAACAGACCGCCTTTCCTGGCCATCTCTTGCAGGGCCTGCTCGAATGTCAGCTTGAACGCCGGCAGGGCCTTCAGCAGCGCGTAGGGGTCGAAGTCGCCCACGCGGTTGTTGTGGATCAGCCCCGACTGAGGCGTCGTGGCGAAACTGTTGGCCACGCTCCTGCCGCCATCGATGGCACAAATCGAGCTGCTGCCGCCCACATGGCACGAAATCACCCGCAGGTCCTTGCGGCCGAGCAGTTCCGCCGACCGCACCGCGATGTACCGATGGCTCGCCCCGTGGAACCCATATCGCCGCACACCGGTCTGGGTCCAGTCCCACGGCACGCCGTAAGTGGTGCGCGACGCCGGGATCGTCTGGTGAAAAGCCGTCTCAAACGCGGCAACCTGCGGAACCTTCGGCAGCCTTGCGGCGAAGGCCTTCATCGCGGCGACGTACGGGGGGTTGTGGGCCGGCGCGATGTCGAAGAACTCGGTCATTGTCCGAACCACTTCGTCGGTCACACGGGCGGCGCCCGAGATCGGCCCGCCGTGCACCGCCTTGAAGCCGATCGCGTCAATCTTGACGTTCGGGTCCGGGAGCAATCGCAGGCAGTGGTCGATCGCCTCGCCATGATCGGCGAGCCCGCCTGTCCACGTCTTGTCGCCGACCTTCACAGCAGCGTTATCCGTACCGATACGCTCGGCGCCGCCGCGGGCCAGCTCCCGCTCGCCGTTCATGTCGTACAGGCAAAACTTGAACGACGTACTGCCGATATTGGACACCAATACGATCACGACACGCTCCGGTCCGTCAAACCGTCAGCCTCGCAATCACCGCGACAATCTCGCGATGATCACTTGAAGAACACGTCTCCGAGGGCCTCGTGCGGCCGGGCGATCACGTGAGCGCTCATCAGCTCACCGACCCGGTTGGCTGCCTCCGCGCCGGCATCGACGGCCGCCTTCACGCTGCCGACGTCGCCGCGCACAATCGTCGTCACCATCCCTCCGCCGATCTGGACGCTCTTGACCAGTTCGACGTTTGCGGCCTTGCACATCGCATCCGAGGCTTCCACCAGTCCGGTGTAGCCCATCGTCTCTACCATTCCGATTGCATCGCTCATCGATTCAATACTCCATCCACTCATGCGCCCGCCGCAAATCGCGAGGGGTCGCATGGCATTCTCGCTTAAACCGGTGTACCTACTTTGCCTTCTTCTCGGCCGGGAGCATCCCCGTCAGTTCGTCATGCGGACGCGGGATCACATGAACGCTGACCACCTCGCCGACCTTGCTGGCTGCCGCCGAGCCGGCATCCGTGGCCGACTTGACCGCCGCGACATCGCCGCGGATGAACGCCGTCACCAGCCCGCGGCCGACCTTCTCGTACCCGACCAGCCGGACGTTGGCCGCCTTCATCATCGCGTCCGACGCCTCGATCAGGGGCACGAGACCCTTCGTCTCGATCATTCCCAATGCTTCCAGTGCCATAAGTGGACTCCTAATAAAAGCTCTCAGCTATTAGCTCTTAGCTTTTAGCCATTCGCCGTTAGCCACGAATCTTCCGAACATGCCTTTTCTGCAGCGGCCGGACTCCGAGCCGGCCATTTCTCATCCCTGTGAAACTACATCTTCTCCAATTCGACTCTTGCGGCGTTCGCCAGGTCGCTGGCGTTGCCCTCGTCGGTGTCCAGGTGAACTTCGAGCTTCACGTCCTTGCTCACACGGCAGATGATTCCTTCGAATGTCGTCGGGCAGCTTCCATGGACCCTCAGCCGCATGTAGTCACCGCTCTTGACGCCGTAATACTCAGCATCCGTCGGGTGCATGTGGGCGTGCCGCTGGGCGCGAATCACACCCTCCTTCAGCTCGATGTGTCCTTTGGGTCCCAGCACGATACATCCGGGTGTACCCTTGACATCGCCGCTCATCCGGACCGGCAGATCCAGCCCCATCGCGATGCCGTCGGTGAAGGCCAACTCAATCTGATCCTCCGGCCTTACTGGTCCGAGGATCCGCAGATTCGTGATCGTGCGGTGCCGCGGGCCGATGATGGTCACCGTTTGTTCGCTCGCGAAATAGCCGTCCTGGTAGAGCGGCCGCATCACCGCGAGCTGCGCGCCCGGACCAAAGAGAACCTCCAGCGTCTTCTGTGTCACGTGCATGTGACGCGCGGAGATATTCACCACCAGCTTGGGCTTGGCAACGCCCACCCTGCCGCCCGGCAAGCCGAGCCGCTGACGGACGATGTCCCGGACCACGCTCTCGACAACCGAGCGATCAAGCCTACCGCCTGCAATCGCCGTGCTCATGCCTGACCTCCCGCACCGGGGGACCGTGCCCCGACACCTGTCGGCTCATCGACGCCGGCCAGGATCATTCGGCCCCCGCGTTGCGCACCACATCCTGCCACCGGGCTTCAAGCGCACCATCGCTAACCACCCGGTCGACCATTTCCCAACCACCCAGTCTTGCCAAGGCCCGCCTGCCGAACTTGCTGCTGTCGGCGACGAGCATCACCTCACCGGCCGAACGCATCATCTGCAGCTCGGCCTCGACCATCAGAACGTTGGCGTTGTACAACGCATCCTCCGTGATGCCCGCCACGCCCATGATGGCCGCGTCCACGTGCAGGGAGGACAGCATCTGTTGTGCGTACGGGCCCAGCGCGACGCCCGTGCGCGGATAGATGTACCCGCCAATCACGATCAATTCAATGTGTGCGGCACTGTGCAGCAAGTTCGCGATCGGCAACGAGTTGGTCACCACCTGCATCGATCGCGACAAGAGGTTCCGGGCCACCTGGAAGGTCGTCGTCCCTCCGTCCAGTAGAATCGTCTGACCATCCTGCAGCAAGGCCGCTGTTGCACGACCGATCGCCTCTTTCTCAGACACCGCTGTCACTTCTCGGGCTGCGTAGTTCAGCGCCGCGAACCGATCGCTGACAAAGAAGGCACCGCCGTGTGTCCTGCGAACAAGGCCTTCGTCCTCAAGCAGCGACAGGTCACGCCGTACCGTCGATTCAGAGACACCCAGCTCGCTGACCAACTGGGACAGATCTGCGTAGCCATGCTGAGCCAGGACATCCGATAACTGCTGTCGTCGCTCGTCTCCGGTCATGTGACCTCCGGATTACGCCAAACCAAAGCCTATTCTCGACGGTTTCTGACAGAAATCAAGCAGATTCTTCCCCTGTTGTGATTGATTTCTTTCAGACCTCGCTCGACAAGGATCTTGAGATCGTATAAACTATTGTTAATAAAAGGTTTGTGAATGCTCTGGGCCAGGCAGATCCGCCGAATCTCACAGGCTGGTTTTCGCGCCAACCATATTGGGAAGCTTGATGCTCAGTCGCCTGGGGCTCGGACGGGCACTCACGGGCGACCCGATGCTTCCGCTCCCGAAGCGACGCTTCGGTCGGCAGGTTGGCTACCCGAGATGATCACCACCAGAATCTGTCCGTCTCGCAGGGGCGCATCGATATCCGGCGGGCACTGCAATGAGCCATCGTCATTCTGAATCGCGATCACTTGCGCGCCGTACCGACGCTGAAATGCTGCTTGGCGGATCGACACACCGACGACGTCGCTCGGCACCGGCATGCGGCTGAACACATCCGGGCGGGAGCCGGAAACCCCAAGCATGAGTTGGAACAACTGCTCATCCTGCTCGATCGCGGCGATGCCGGCGTGCTCGCGGCGGGCGTGCTCGCGAATTCGCTCCAGACGGGTGCGGACCGCCTCGTGAATCGCCCGTCGGCGGAGCATCCCCAGGTGCCACCGGTCGTCTCCCTCCGAGACAACGGGAAGCACGTCGCAGTCGGCCTCCTGAAACATTTCAAGCACTTCAGCGATGTTCTGTTCGGGCGTGACCGTGGTCTCCTGTCCACTCATGATGTCGGCGGCGATGACGATCTCGGAGATCCCGGGCTCGGAGATGGCCCTGCTGATGTCCTGAACGGAGATCACCCCGACAAATCGGCTGTTTTCTCTCACCGCGAACACCGGCCGCGAACTCGATCCGATCTGCTGGATCATCTCGCCGAGGGTCGTCGAAGGCGTCACTGTATATCGCCAGTGGCTGTCCATCAGGTCCTGCACCTGCAGAGACTCAAGCATGTGCCCGAGCAGATCTCCGGCATGGGCGGGCGAGTCGGCCGACCAGCGAACTTGTGAGGGATTGAGGCCCCAGCGACGGCCGACCACATAAGACGTCACGCAGGTCAGCATCAACGGGACAATCAGGCCGTAGCTGCCGGTCATCTCAGTAACCATCACCGTAGCGGCCAGCGGGATTCGCATCGAAGCCGACAATACGCCCGCCATGCCCACGGGTACGAGTGCCTGCCTGAGAGGCGAATCAGGCGGAAAGTGACCGGGCCAGCATGCCTCCAAGAGAGCGCCCAGAAAAGCTCCGGCCGCGCCGCCGATGAACACGCTCGGTCCAAGAACGCCTCCGGAACTGCCCGAACCCACGGTCAAAGCCGTCGCCAGGCACTTGACCGTCGCCACCAGGCCAAAGAGCGCGACCCAGCTCCAGGCCGAGCGGCCGGCCACGGAAACCGGCAGAAAGACACTGCCGTCAAGCGTGTTCTGGAGAAACTGATAACGGCTGTCCATGATCTGAGGCAGGGCACAGCCGATCAGCCCCACCAGCAACCCGCCAATCGTCGGCAGCAACCATGTGGGCGCGCTGCCTGATGACGACCGTCGCAACTCGACCATGCGCAAACAGAAGTAGAACAGGCCGGCCAGCAGCCCGCAGATCGGTCCCAGAACCGCGTAGACCAGCAGCTCGGCCGGCGACGCGAAGCCCAGCGAATCGACGCCCATCAGCATATGTTGGCCAGGGCCCAGGACGTACATGAACGTCGAGTAGCTCAGTACCGACGACACAAAGGCCGGCACGATGCATTCGGCCTCGAACTCAGGTTCGCGATAGAGAACGCTTGCCGCGAACAACGCCCCGCCCAAGGGGCACTGAAAGACGGCGCCGACGCCACCGCCACAGCCGGCGATCAACAGGATTCGCCTGGAGCGAGGCGACAGCGACAGGAGTCTCGCGAACTTCGACCCGATGGCCGCCCCCAGAACGGCGATCGGTCCTTCCGGTCCGGCCGAGCCTCCGCAGGAGATCACGCCGATGGCCGCCAAGGCCTTGACCAGCGGTCCTCGAAGCGCCAAGTGCCCCCCGTGTTGGTGAAAGGCAGAGATGACGTGGTCAGTGCCCTCGTAGCCCGTGTTTTTTCGGCAGAGGACGAGCACAAGCAAGCTGCTGACCAAGGCACCCGCCGCCGGCAGCAGCAGGACGCCCCACCGGAAACTGAAGACCTCGGCACCTTCAGCTCGAACAAACTGGCCGATGAGCAACCGCGTGCCTTCTCGCAGGCCGTAGGCCAGTCCCGCGGCAGCCAGGCCCGCCAGCACCCCGACCACGGCGCTGTATAGAAACATGATTCCCCAGCGCCCCGCGGGTTCCCGTAGATCACGTAAGGACTGTCGAGCTGCCATCGCTACCGTCTACTTCAACTGAAGAACGATCCGGCCGCAAGCACCGCCCTCGATCACATCTCGCGATCTGACCCTTGAGAACACTTGTGAAAAGGGTAGGGCACGGTCGGAGCCGCCGGAGGCGGCGGAGACCTGCCGGCCCGAGCTGAA
>CAZTQK010000287.1:0-8326 GCA_964615635.1 uncultured Planctomycetales bacterium | reverse complement strand
TATCGTCCTGGTTGCCGGACTTGAGGGCCTGGCCCTCGATCAGGGCGTGGCGGTCGTAGCCGGACGCGTTCAGCAGTGAAAAGAGTTCGCGGTACGGATACCCCCCCACCAACTCGTTGATGTGCACGCAGTAGATCTTGCTCTTCATCAGCTCGAACGATTCTTTCACCGAGCCGTTCTTGACGTCGACGCCGTTAGAGTTCCAGGTCGCACCCACCTTCGGGTGGCCGGCAATGTCCATGATCTTGCGCATGCGCGACGGCTCCGACGTGCCCCCACCGTGCATTTCGCACCAGATCTCGACGCCGGCGGCCGCGGCCATCTCGCCAACGGCGTGAAGCGACTTGCCGATCTGCTCCAGAGTCTTGTCCTCGCTGACCTCCTTCGGCAGGCCGTTCGGCCGCACCTTGACCCCTTTGGCACCCAGGTCAGCGGCCAGCTCCACGAATCGCCGGCTATCCTCCATGTTCTTGGTCAGAACCGCAGGATCGGGCGAGTGGTACTCGCATACCGATCCGAGGCTCCAGGCATTCAGCCCGCTGTCCTCCAGCTTCTTCCGAACGTCTTTCCGCTGCTCCTTGGACAACGACGGCTCGACCCCATGCTTGTGTGTCGTCCGAAACTCCACCGCCGACAGTCCGATCTCACCGCATCGCCGGATCAGCGTGTCGAGGTCCCAATCAGCGGCCAGGTTGTACGTGACCAGCCCCAGCTTCATCCGTTTGCCGGCCTGCCCGGCCCGCCGGCCCCCAGGAGCCTTCTCGGAATCGCCGCGGGCAACACCCCCGGCCGTCGCCAACCCCCCCGCAAACGCCAACGAAGACCCCAGGAACGTCCGCCTGTTCAATGCCTGTCCCACGTTCAAGCCTCCTCAGTAGCTGGACTCGCCGACGTCCGTGCCGGCACGCGCCCGATACCGCCTCAGTGCGCGATCCGGAACCCAAACACCCGCAGACGCGAATGGTTATGCCAATCGGCCTCAAACGCAAGTCAAGCGATCTCAATACCCAAGCTCTGACGCGCTGGTCAGCGGGAGACCTCCCGTCGTGTTCAAGCCGACTGAGAGTAGCCGTCCCCTCCTGCCAAATTGTCTCGCCACTGGACGATTATCCGCCACGCAATACGATTACCCTCAGCCTGTGAACGAGGCCAGACCCACCCGGTTTCTGAGGTCGATGCTGATCGAGTTATAGGACGATCACGCAACTGGGTCAGGTGCTTCTGATGTTTGCTCTCACCGCCAACTGTGCGGAGGGTCGAAAAAAAACCGCAATCTCAGATCTTTCATTGACGAACAATCGACTTGGACAGTAGAATAGTCTGTGATCTAGCGTGATTTGCCCTGTCGGCTAGCGCTCGCGTTGCCGCAATGCGGAGGCCATGATCATGACGGGGCGGTGGCTGCTCAATCCGGCGACAAGATTGGCAGGAGGGGCAGCTCTCGACAGGACAGTTCGCTGTCCGTAGAAGTGTCATGGCGGAGAGTGACACGTCCCTGCCAACAGGAGCGGCCGCTCCGGACGCGGGTCCTGGAGTGGGCCACTCTGGACGAATCGCCGATTGTCCGAATGCTGCAGCGGGCGATGTTGTTGCAGCAAGCCTGCAACTTCGTGACCGCAGAATTGTGGATGATGCTTCTTGGTTCTCTGGGACAAGAAGGACAGAGTGAACAAGAAACCTCGGTTGCGAGTCGTTCTTGCAGCAATTCGGATGCTTACGGCCATTCGTCCCGTTGCGTATGAGAGAACGATTGACTTCGGATCATGGGAACACACGGCAATGTGAAGATGGCTTGACGCAACGTCGGGCCGCGAACATACAGCACAGAAGGAGGAAACAGATGCGAAAGCTAAGTTGGATCGGCATTGTACTGGTCGTGTGTACGACCGGTTACGGACAGAACCTCTTGCTTAACCCCAGTTTCGAGGATCCAGCCGTCGAGAACCCTGAGTGTAACCACCCAAGTGGCTATGGCGGAGCGGTAGACAACTGGACAGGTCTGACCAACCGCAACAACAGCTTCTATGGGCCGGGCTGCTATCATGAGCTCATGTTTGCCAGCATGACCGGCTGGGGAACCAGTGAGCAGAGCTTCTCGCAAGCTGTTACGACCAGCATCACGCCCGGTACTGTGTACACCCTAAGCGGCGTCTGGTCTGCCGGCCACATGGACTCCTACGGGTACAACACATGCACGGCTGAACTGCGCGACGGTGACGCCCCGAGCAGCCCTCTGCTGGCCCAGGCGCAACTGAAACAGGGCTCGGGCAGCTCGCCCTGGACGGCCTTTTCAGTCAACGGAACGCCCACCGGTACCGCCATCACGGTCGTGTTGCGCACCTCGAACAGCGGCGGAACCGGTTATGCCCTCCATGTCGATGCCCTCGATCTCGCGCAGGCGACGTGTCTTAATCCACCGACAGTCGATACGATCGATCCCGCTTTCGGTGTTCGCGACGCCACCGTGAATATGACCATCACAGGAAGCAATTTCGTCTCTGGAAGCACCTCGGTCACACTGACCAGGACCGGTTCTTCGGACATCGTTGCATCCGGCGTGTCGGTTGGCGCGGGAGGCACCAGCCTCACCTGTAGCGTGGACCTGACAGGGGCGCACAACGGGCGATGGAATGTCATCGTCAACGTCACTGGCGAGAACTGCACACCGGTGACCGTCAACGATGCCTTCCTGGTCGTGCTGCCTTCAGTCAGCAACGGCAGTTTCGAGTTACCGAGTGCCCCGGGCGCATGCCCTGCTGTCCCAATCGCCGGAGTGCCCACCGACTGGCTATTCCGTGAGATCGCCTCCTATGGTTATGAGTGGGCCCTGTTCCGTGACTCCGACCGTTCTCCGCCCACCTGCCCGCCGCCGGACGGTGATCACTACGGCAGCTCGATCTCGAACAACGACGGCGGAGCAGGCGCCGAGGCGTGGGTGTACCAGTTCTTGAGCGCAACCCCCGGGACAACGTACACCTTCTATGGTCAATTCGCCGGCGCCGGGCGCAATACGGTTACGATCGAGCTGTATGACGGCGACTTGAGCGCCCCGGTCATTGGCAGTTCGACTGTTCACAATCCGACCGAGCCTGCCTACGACTGGAGCCCCGCCGCCGCCACCGCTTCGCCGACGGGCAACTACATGACGGCGGCCGTCCATGTCAAGCTGAATGGCGACGCTCCGCACGCCGCGCACTTCGACAATCTGGCAATCGGGGTCTGCGCCTCGCCAATTTCGATCACGGGCATGACGCCGCTTCAAGCCGTCAATGGCGGCACGATCAACGCCACGATCAGCGGGAGCGGGTTTGCTGGCTCACCAGTGATCCAGCTCGTCAAGCCGGGCTCGATCGTTACAGCCACCAACGTCAATGTGGTCAGTGCCGGCGAGATCACCTGCGACTTCGATCTGTCAGCGGCCAGTTCAGGGAAGTATAAGCTGTTCATGCTCCAGAATGCCTGCGTAGCCGAGTACCTGAACGCCCTCCAGGTGATCGCTCAATCATTCATCAACGGCAGCTTCGAGCTTCCTGAGAACGCGCAAACCCCGTGTACTGGCACGATTGTCGGGCTGCCGACCGGCTGGAACACCGATGCCCCCAGCGGCCTGAACCGAGACGGACAGGCTCCACCTCCCAACCCGTGCCCAAGCCCCGATGGTGGCCACTACGGGTCGATGAGTGAGGGCTCGGGGGGGACGGTCCGAGCATGGCAGACGGTCCAGGTATCCGGCGGCAACTATGAGTTCAGTGGTCTGTTCAACGTGCCCGCGGGGGTGACCGTCACCCTGCGTTTGCTGGACGGCGACGAGAGCGGCACTCAGTTGGCCGAAAGCTCGGTACCAGTCGAGGTCAACACGTGGACCGAAGGGTCGGTCAATGCCAATGCCCCCACCAGCGGCATCATGACGGCGGTGTGGGAGATGCAGTTGACCGGCACTGAGCCGGCAGTCGGCGGCAGTGCGGACGGCTTGAAGTTTGAATCCACCTGCAACAACCCCGTCTTCGACTTCGATGGTGACGGTGATGTGGATCAGACGGACTTCGCGGCCTTCCAGGTTTGTTACACGGGTGGCACTGGCCCCCTGCCGGCCGGCTGCGAGTGCGCTGACCGCACTGGTGACGGTCTGGTCACCCAGAGTGACGCAACCGCCTTCGAGGCCTGCGCGAGCGGCCCGGGCATCCCAGCGAACCCGGACTGCGACTGAGCGCCAGGCGGCGTCGCCTGGATGCTGAGAACGCACCTTACGACCGTGGACTCGCCCCGGTGAGATCCCGGTTCGGTCCGGGCGTTCAGGCGACAAATCGAGTCCGCCTTTGAGGCATGAAGACAGCGGAGGCCTGCTGAGGCCTCCGCTGCTTTTTTGCGCCGTCTGCCCCGTTGACCGCGTGGTGCGAGTTCCTTAACTTGGCCGTATGCGGACGGAAGCGTTCAGATCGACCGCAACCTGCCGGCCAGGCGCCCGGGCCGTGCTCGCTCTGCTGCCCATCGCATTGCTGGCCTCCGGCTGCCCACAAGGCGGGACTGGATCCCTGTCGCGGGGCGGCCTTGCCCCGACCATGGACCGGCTTGTCGCGGCCTACGACGACCTGGCCAACAAGCGGTTCCAGGTCATCGCCGATTTCGAGGATCCGGTTCAGGCCACTCTCTTTCGCCTGCAACCTGCCGGGGCGCCGGATGCCGTCGGCATCTCGACCGATAACGCACAGCTCCGCACCGGTGTGGGCTCGCTCAGGGTCAAGCTGAGTCGAACTGACCAGCGACTCGTCTGTGCGAGCCACGCGGACAGCCAATGGGGCTTCCCTCGCGATTGGTCGAAGTACAACCTGCTTCTGATCAGTGCCTACAGTCCCCGTCAGTTGGGCGGCTTCATGGTCCTCGCTCGCAGCGGCGACAACCTTGCGATGCGGTATCAGAGCCCCCCGCTCCTCCTGAACTCAGGTTGGAACCTTCTCCGCCTCGATCTGGGTGATATGGCCGACCACATCGATCTGAGCGACGTTCGATCGCTCGAGTTTGGATGCGATCCACTCGATTCACCCGTGGATCTTCATCTGGACGACCTGATCGTGGCTGACAACATGCGTGAGTTGTTTGCCACAGCGGAAAGAGAACCTGGTGATCTTGACGTTCGGTCGATCGGCCGGCGGCTGTCCGTCGGGGCACAGGATCGTTTCGAGTTGACGTTCTCGCACGGTCGTATTCGGCAATGGTTCGACCTGGGGACCGACAAGACGCGAATCCACAACCTGATCGGCCCTGGCGCGCTGGGCCCCCTTCCCACACCGGCCTCTGAGGGAGGTCCCCCCCTGACGGCCGCAGAGGCGGCCGCCGAATGGCTTGGCGCCGGCACCATGCTGCAGACCTACCAGACCCTGACCAGCGCCAACCCTCTGCGAGTCGTCATACAGAGCGAATGGCGATTCACACCCCCCAATCAGGTTCCCTCCGAAGGCGATCCTTATCACCGCTGGTCCTACTCCATCCACCGCGACGGTCGCGTCTATGTCGAATGCTCCGGAACCGCACTTGGACAGACATCCACGGGCCGGATCGCAATCAGCTTCTGCTGTGACGCGAGCACAGGCTTTCAGACGCAGATGGTCTCCCCCGCCCAGCCCGACACGACACGGGCTGCGACAGGCGACGACTTCCTGCTCTTCAGCAGACCGGCTAAAGGCCAAGCCGATCTGCTTGTTGCACCCTTCAAGACTCCTCTATCGTCGGCCAGCGACAGCACGCCCGATTCGCGAACGTGCGGAACCTGGGTCGTGAGCACCGAGGAGCAGCGGTTTGCATTCGCAGCCATGATCCGGATCTGGCCTCCGGACATCGATTCGCCCGAACTGGCCGCACCGATGGTGGCCGACTACCGCCATCCGCTTCCGCTTCAAATCGATGCCGGGCAACTCGTGCGGACCGACCCGGGTGATTTCGACAATGACGGATTCAGCGAAGGAGGCGGCTACTACGTCCTGCAGCTCGATGGCGCTATCGCGAAGATCCGCATCGACGGCCACCGCAAGTTGCGGTTTTCGCCGCTTTTCAAGCTGGTGGATGTGGCCAACCGCGATGTCTGGATCTATGTCGACGGCCGTCAGATCAGAGACACCGTCCTGGATGAGGACGGGAACCTCATCTTCGCGGTGCCCGGCGTCATCTCGCGAGAGACGCTGCTGGAAATCACCTCCCGCCCGGTCGACGCCAAGTGAGCGCGGTTTTCGCCTGGGCGTCTAACACACACCTGTCGCACGTCGCGCAAGCACCACGTGGACTTCAGTTGTTCCAACAACGTACCAGTTCATCAGGCGGGCTCATGCCCCCAACCTGCGCACGGATGCAATACCCTCCGCCAGGCCCTGAGCGGCTGCATGGTTGGGCCACTGTAACGCCGGCTCAGTTCAGGCAGTCCGGATCGGCGGGCATACCCGGACCACTCAGACACATCAGGAACAGATTGCAGTCGTCCCGATCGACGTCACCATCGGTGTCGAGTTTCGCCGCCTGACACTCCGGGGCATTCTGCGGCACGCTGGTACCGCTCAAGCACCCCTGCAGGAAGCCGAAGTCGATCTGGTCGACGTCGCCATCGGCGTCGAAGTCCGCCTTCGGAGGGCATGGCTGCTCGATGCCGTCAAGGTACACGGTGATCGGCCCGATGGTATCGGTGATCGTGAACGCCAGGTGTTCGAGCACGCCCTTGTCATAAGCGGCACTGAGATAGCCATCGCCCGTCATCGGCTGGATCGGGGCCAGCGATGGGCTGAAGGTGATCGTCTGCCAGACACCCGGTGCGGCCGATACCAGTATCCCCACGGGACCGCCGCCCGGGACAACCGACGTGGCCCCCACCCACTCGATCGTTCCGCTCGCGCCGCCGTTCTCGCCGATCGGCACGTCGACGCCTGTTTCGCGAACGCCCAAGCTGAGCCGGAACGACCCGCTGTCGAGTCTCAGTCGTACTCTCACCGGGCGGCGCAAATCGATCGTCGGGCTGGGCACATTGGCGACGCTATGTGTCGTGAGGCGGAGCCATCGTGTCGGGCTCGCATCGAGCCAGGCCCAGTCGACTCTGGACGTCTTGCCACCTGCATATGCCGGAACCTCACTGCTCACGACGGCCGAGTTCGGCGTCATGGCGAGGTGCGCCAGCGTGGACCCTGAGTATCGAGGATCCTGGAACATGACATGCGTCCCATCCGCGTAGCCTTCGAAACCCGTGATCACATCCGGGCTATACGGGCAGCCCGGAGGCGGGAGGATGTAGCCCAGCACGCGCTGCATGACGGCCGCCCGGGCCGAAGATGCACTGATTGCCTCGAACGGGAATGCGAACATCACGACTCTGTACGTGCCGGAGTCATATTCAATGGCTGCCGTCCCGTTGCCGCCGCCATAAGAAACAATGGCCGTCGCTCCGGCCTGAGGGGCAATTCGGTCGGGCGAGTTCACCACATAAGCCGCTCCGTTGGTCGGATTGAAATCGAACAGGCCGACATCCGCCAGGATGCCGCCCGATCCGGTCACGCTGTAGGTCCCGGCGTTGTCGGCTTCATAGTTGGCTCTGAGCATGTTCTCATAGAAGACGCGGCCGGCGGCCTGGCCGTCCAGTTCGTACCCGATGTCCGATCCGGTCACGAACAGGTTGCCGCCCGCGTTCAGATACGCTGTCACCAAGGCTTGCTCGGTGGCGTCAAAGGTCTTGTTCGCGGTCGACTCCTGACCGAGAATCCATACCACCGCCCGGTAGTTCCCCAGCGAAACGGCCCCGCTGATGACCGCACTGTTCTCCGCGTAGTCGAATGCCGTATCATTGGTTGCCATGGCCGTCGCGTGTTGAACCACGTAGTCAAAGGAGTTCACCTTCCTGGCGATCGGACGCTGCATCGGCCCGGCAGGTATCACCTGGACAACGTTCTGGTGCCGGCTCACGCGGTTGTATCCGTCCACAATCAAAAGCGGCGTGGCGATGCCGGTCTTGTGCCGTACCGCCATCGTGCGTGAGGGCAGCGACTCGCCGCCCGCGTTGTACGCCGCCACACGCAAGTAGGTGGTGGTATCCGGAGCGACGTCGGTCAACGTCGTGCTGAGAACGTTCCCGACGTCAAGGCCCTGCCCGAACCCGTAGCCGTCGGTCGAGCGGTATACCCGATACCCGGTCGCAGCCCCGCCGCTTGCGCCTCCGGACGGGGTTGCGCTCCAAGACACGACAATGTTCCCGATCCCATCGTGCACCGCCTGGACCTGCTCCGGCGGATCGGGCAGGAAGGTCAGCGGCACCGTGCTGCCCGGCAGTGAGTTGAGGAACATGATCATGCCTTGCAGC
>CAZTQK010000286.1:0-8429 GCA_964615635.1 uncultured Planctomycetales bacterium | reverse complement strand
CCCGGCCCCGACGGCATAGCCGACCTGCCGCCCCCGGAGGCCGTAGCCCACCCACGAAACGCCCACAAGCACCACCGGGCCGAGCAAGGCAACGTGCAGTCGAAGCTCCGACAAGTCAGGCGAGATCGGAAGCTTCGCGGAGCCCGCGGCCGCCATGTGTGATGCGGTCAGTAGAACGACCGGCAGCGCGAAGAGACAGAACAGGCAAACGCGAATGATGTCGGTGTTCCCTGATTGCCGCGCGGGTCGACAACGAGCCAGTCGCAACAGCCTGGCAGCCCAGTGGCCGCGCATCCAGAATGCAGCAGACATGGCCAGGAACATACATGCCGACAGCCAGCGCCACGCATCGACGACCTGGTGCCGCGACTCGAACCGCGCGACGACCAGCAGGAGGCCACATGCCGCCGCGGCAATGATCGCAAGCAAGGCCCATCCGCGCAATCCCTCCCAAATGTGAAGCAGGAGCGTCGTTGCGACGAGCGCCAGCAGAATCCAGGACCCTGCCCCGGCCGCGTGAGTGTGCAGATCCAAGGCGACCGTCGATGCTGCGGCTCCATGCTCGACGACCACTCCGGGGGCGACGCTCCAACCGGCCAGAAACACAAGTGCGAGGAATGGAAGGGCGACCAGCCAGCGGTCTGTTGCTGGGAACCACGGCTCCAACAACTGTCTTGCGGCACCACGCCAGCCTGCGTCGCCTGGCGCCGGCGCTTCCTCCGTGTCGCCGCTTGTCAGCGGGGCAAACCATTGCGTGATCGCCAGCCGAGCCACGATCAGGACCAGGCAGGATCCGCCGATTACCAACAGGTGCGCCTGCCAGACCCATGGCTCGTGAAGTGGTGATGAGAGCAGTCGGTACCATTCCAGACTGCGAAGGTGACACTGCAGCGCGGTGCACACCGACACAATTGCGGCAATCTCGGCGCCCGTGAGCAGAATCGGCCATAGTTTCACGATTGCCAGAACAGCCCATATGACTGAGGTCCACGCCATCCTTGCCGAGAACGCAGCGAGCGAGTGTGACGGCAGCGTGTTCAGCATCCACACGACGGCCAACCACGATCCGACAAGCGCGAACGCGGCCAGGGAGTCGACATACGTGTTCGCAGTGGCACTTGTCAGCCGAGCGCACCTCAGAACAACGGCTGCCACCGTGCAAGCGCCGGCTCCGATCAGCAATGCGGTCGGCCAGGGCAACTGTTGCAGCGGCCAGGCGTAGACCGTCGCCTGGATGATCGCCATCTGAATCAGGATGCAGCCGACCCAGGCCACGCGCGTGCTCTTGAGTCGACCGGCACCCACCATCGCGGCCGCGCCGTAGACCAGGTACACCCAGATGACGTGCTGAGCATCCCCCGGCACGCCGAAGCCGAACCACGTCACCACACCGATGCTCAGAAAGGAGAAAACCAGGGCACTCAGGTCGTATCCGATCGCCAATTGCCGACGTTGGCGACGGTGCAGCAAGGCCGCCGCCGCGGCACATGCCGCGACAGGTCCGACCAACGCCTGGCCCGTCCGGGCGGAGGACAAGGCGGCCAGCATCGCTCTGGGCACGACCTCTGACCAGGAGACCTCGCCGCAAATCAGGTGGATTCCCAGAGTCCATGCGAGCGTCAGCCAGGCTGCTACGGCTGCGTGCATGGCGGGGTGGCGGATCGACCAACAGACGGCCGCCGCGGCCAAAGCATTCAGCAGCATCGCGGGCAGCAGCCGTGACGGTGTCGGCCATGCCAGCCCGACGCCGATCAGCATGACCGCGGCTGCGACCAGAGCGATGCTGGTGGCGGTCAGACGCGTCTGAGCAGGCACCGCGGGCGCCAGCCGACTGACCAGCAGAAGACCGGCCAGCAGTGCGGGCGCGGCCAACGCACAGATCAAGGGCGAGAGCAGATGCAGTGCCCCGGCCGGATGCCCCGATTCACCGAGCAGCAGCCCCAAGGGCACCAGGCAGGCAAACGTCTGAACCCCCAACTGCAGGATCAGCTTCTTGGCATCTGGATCCTCGATGCAAGCGACTCGCGATTGCCGTCGCAGAGAAATGCCCATCACAATGACGTAGCATCCGATCGGCAGCAGTCCCACAGCCACAAGTCCGCTCGCTGACAACGGCGACAGGAAGCGGATGACCAGCGAACATGCCGACAGCGCCACAATGCCGGATGCGAACAGCCTTGGCGCGGTCGACATGACGACTCGACCGGCCAGCAATGTCAGCCAGGCAAACAGAGCCACCGCCGGCAGTTCCACGACGAGCGCCCAACTGTTGATCGTGGGTCCGCGCGGTGAGAAAGCGGCAAACGCGAGGAGATTCAGCGGCACCAACAGCGATGAGATGATCAGCACGGCGTGGCCGGTTGTCGGGAGCTTCCACCGATGCTGCACGAACAACCCCACGCCGAACAGAACCGCGGTTACGGCCGTGAAGATCACGAACTTGAGGATGGGGATGGCCTCGATCTGAGCCCACAGACTGATCACCAACGCAGTCGAGCAACAGAGAATGAGAAGCCCGCCGACCAGTTCGCCCCAGCGAATATTCTTCTCGGCCATGAATGCGGAGACAACTTCGCCGAATGGCCGGCGAGGTTCGGCCGGCGGCGGCTCCGGCTCGGTCGGCAGTGAGGTCACCGGCGGTGCCGCGGCACCAATCGTCCCGCCGGGCGCCGCCGGCGGCTTATGTCCGGAGCTTGTGTCGAGGGGCTTGCCTGCCAGTGCAGGGGCAGGCGTGCTCGCCGTCGCAGCCGCCCGCGGCAAGCTCTCAGCGGGCAATGAAGCGGCAGGAGGGGCAACCTGCCGTTGTACGCTTGCCGGCGCTTGCCATGGCTTTGCCCCGGGGGGTACTGTATCGACGGGTGTGTGCCTCTTATCCAGATACGCGCGGACGGAATGCACGTCTTCCGCCATGAGCTTTGTCAAGTGCGCGTGAGTCTCGGTGTCGATCCGTCCGAGAGCCCATAGGTGGCCAAGGTAGCGTGCCGTCGCCGCCCGGTCATCATCCAGCGTCGGCTCGAAGCTGCGCCGGTCGCTCTTGGGACGGCCGCCTCGCAGAAGCCACGCAACGGCGACCCACAGGCCGTGTCCGATCAGGGTGACGAACAACAACACCGAGAGCAGGATGCACAAGAACTCCATCACCGACTCCCGAACCGCGGCCGTGCGTGGCTACATGAAATGCTGCCCTGTGCTGGTGCTCGATCGGAAAGCCACATACCCGCGCCGGCGTCACACTGGGGCCAAGAACCGCCCACCATCGTGCCGCAATGGTAGCTCATACCAGGGTAATCCCGCAAGCCGTGGGTGCGACGAGTGCATCCGCCATACTGTGGCGGATGGCGGAGCGGGCAAGCGTCGTCGTGTGCCACTGCTGTGCCAGCAGTGCCCCCCAGCACTGCTCACAGAGCAGAGGCACACGGATGAGGCCCGCCCCTGAACAAGAGATGCTCCCGTGCGTGACCGACGAGGTGTGCGATGGGATGCGCGCACCGTGTGGCTTGCGCCGCTCTCAAGGCCGGTTCCAATTGGCCCGGCGACTCAGCGCCTGTATGTCGTGCAGCCAGTGAAGCAGGAACGCGTCGGCCAGCACCCAACAGGTCATCTGTTCGGCCCCGCCATAGGTGTCGAACTCACCCTTGGCGAACATGCGGCCGTCGGGGTGCCGCCCCTGCATCTCCAGGATGCGGTCGGCCCGCAGGCGCATCCAGTCGCCCGCCCGATGATTCAGAGTCTTGTCCCAGCCGAACAGGTGCGCATAGCAGTCGATCGAGTAGAAGATGTCGAAGCGGTAGTTGCTCCAATCAGTGCCCTCGGGATAGTAGACCTCCACCTTCCCTGGGACGTACATGGTGCCTCCGGGCGCCTTGTACGGCGGTGAAGGCCACTTCTGCTCGACCAGCGACCGGTAGACGACCGCTGCGTTGAAATCAGCGCTTTGCGGCACCGGTTGGTCGGCCAGCGAGAGAACGAGCAACGCCTCCAGGTTCAGTGTGAACGTGGTCATGTAGTCGCAGTGAACGATATTGTGATTGACCAGGGCGCCGTCGTCGCGGATGTTGTAGCCCTTGAGCCATTCCTTGACCGGCCGGCCGTCGATCATCCTGGGGTTCGATTTCATGTCTTCTTCGCGAGCGAACGCCGAGACCATCAGTTCGCTGGCGATCCTTTTCCACTGCGGCACACGCGGGTGTCGCGGCATCATCGCCACCGCCAACTGCAGCACCGTGGCGTTCCAGGCGTTCTCTTCGGCCTTGCTGTCGCCGCCTTTGCCGTTCCAGTAGGGCACAGTGTAGCCCGGACGAATGAACCGGTCGGCCTCGTATTCGATCATCGCCGCCGTCATGTGCCGCGTTGGCGGATCGAGGTGCTCCCAGAGCATCCAGCCGGCACGGCCGGCCAGCATGGCCCAGAGCGCCGATTGCCAATGGTCGCCCCAGCCTTCGGCCAAGTCACCGTTGACTTTGTGAACGGCGGCGACATCCCTGATGATTCTGAGCGTCCGCAACAGGGCTTGGTCTTTCGGCATGCCGCAGATCTTCTCGTCGTAAATGCCGGTCGCGATGGCCGTGGCGATCCCGCATGCGGCGCTGGCCGGCGGACGAACACCGGGTTCGTTCATATCGGTGATCAGGTAGCGGTCGCCCTCCGAGGCCTCCTTCAGCGTCGCACCGGCCCAGGCCAGGTTGTAGCGGACGCTGTTCAGCAGCAGCCGCGAGGCGGTCCGCAGGTCTTCATTCCGCAGGTTCGGCGGTGTGAATCGCTCCCACCGGATTGGAACGACACGAGCGGCAAGGTCACGCTGCGAGTCCGCCGGCTTGCTGTCCGTCGCCGCTAGACAAGGCGTCAGAACGGACAGCAGAATCGCCGGCCAATTCATCACGGCAAGCAGGCGGACGTTGCCGACGGCACAGTTGACGCGGATCCAGTTGCGTTTCACACGACGCGTATTCATACGTGTTGACTCCATACCCCGGAGAGTATGCTACCCGCTCATGACGTTATTGTGGAAGAGCAAGAGTCGATACAGATCGGCCATGGGTCTGTGACAGTCCAGGCGACCCTTTCAGAACCCCGAGAGTACCTGCCCGGCGTAGCCTACTAGCGAGGCCGGAAGGAAGCGGTCCCCTTGTGGTGTGGCAGCTTCGTGGTCTGGGCTACCCTTGACCCGCTTGTGGAAATCGGTCAAGGGCCCTTCGCTCACCAACTCTCTGCATTAAGAGGACGAAGACGCGAGTGGCGCCGCTCACGTTGAGCCCCGTTTGACGGGGCTTACCCGCCGAAGGCGGGCTCTAGGCCAGTCCTTGTAGGACTGGTTTCGGGCGGCTTTTCGTTCTCTCTCTCATCTTCTTCTCCTGGCCAGCTTCAGCCAGCCAGGAGAGACACTTGATGCCCGAAGCCATCACGACGCTCGGGGTTCTGAAAGGGTCGCTCAGAATGTCACGGACCCCATTGAGGCGAGAATGGTGTTGCAGGAGCATCGAAAGGCTATGACGTCGGCTCTTCCCGATCCGCGGTCCCACAGGACCCTGACGGATTCGTGACTGATGGAGCTCCCCCAGATGTAGAAGATGGGGTCTGACATCGGCTCGACGTCCTTCCACGCTCGGCCGCCGAAAATGGTGAAGTTTGAGAACGCCCGCTCCCAGAGCCAGGGCCACTGTTTTCCCATCTGCTCCGACCAGATTGTCATCGTCTCCTTGTCAACGACGAAGCCCCTGTGCTGCACGAGCCGCTCGATTGTTGCCTGATCAGCTTTGAATCGCATCAGGATGTTTTCCTCTCCTCCGCCGGGGCCCCAGAGTGCCGAATCGACCGCGAGATCGCTGACTCCCGTCGGTGGCGGCATACCGAAAACCCGTTGGAAGAGCCGTGTCGGAGTGCGTGCGAAGAACGCGACTAGGACGATCAGGACCACAAGCATCGGCAGGAACTGCATCTTGAGCGTGCAGCGGCCCTTGAGAATGAGGGGAGCGAGAAAGAACCTGTCCCCAATCGCAACGACAATTGCACACAGTACGGTGCATCCGACTGTCGTGCAGCACCAGTCCTTCGACAGGAAACCCACAACTGGCGCCGCGGCAATCACGCTAATGGCGATGAGCAGTCCGCGGCGGATCGGTCGCGGTGAGGCCGGAATCTTCTGTTCCGGTTGCAGGGGCTGCCGGTTGTCAGGGATCTCGGTCATGCCTTCTTGCAGGATACACTATCCGCGCGACAATTCACGAATCGGCCCAGATAGTGCGGCTATCTTCTGCCGCGTTTGCGGGACCGCGTAGCCAGCTTCTTCAGATCCGAAAGGGTGGTACGATCGACCCATTCGTGTCTCTCGGAGGCGTAGTCGCCTGTTCCTGTCTCGAACTGCTGGAGGAAACGGATCATGCCGGCACGCCCGAGGCGTTGACGCAGGGCGTGCAGTCCTTCACGGCGAATCTGGTCAAGCGTCTGGTGCATCAGCGTTCTCCTTCAACCATTCCAGCGGGTTGGAAACCCGGACGTGAAGCCGGGTGCGCTTCGCCCCTGCCCTGCGGCACATCCGATCGTCGCAGGAGAGCAGCACATCCACCTTCAAGTACTCTGCAGCCGCGATGTGCAGCGCATCCGCCGGCTTGAAGCCGAAAGCCTCCAGTTCCGCTGCCCGCACGAACATGGCGGCTGTCAACTTCATTCTATCCGCGCGAGCAGGCAAAAGCGAGGTCACTCTGCGGCGTCGATCCGCATCTCGCATGGCGGCGATTTCGATTTCGGCGATCTGTGAAGACATGTGGCGATAGCGGCCTGCCTCGATGCGTTCAAGAATCAGTGTGACCGCCTCAGCCTCCAACCGAATGCGAGTTTGGCGCTGATCATCGAAGGGGCGATTCAGGCACGAGACATCGAGATAGAGGGTCTTCAATGTGTCCGCTCCTTAAGCATGTGGAACGGTCGCGTCTCCAGTCGACCGCTCGATCGAAGGCTTGGGCACAGGTTCTCTGCGGAACATGATAGCAGCGAGACCGATCTCAATCGAGATGGAGTACGACAGTCCGCCAAGACCTCGCCAAGACCCGGTCTATCCCTCCTTCCGACGAGACGGTCTGATCGTGTGCCTGCGATGGTGAGCCGAGACTCAACCAGCCATCATCCCGATCAGCACGTCCGCCGCCTGGGCGACGGTCTTGACGGTCTGGGCCTTCTCATCGGGGATATTCACTTGGAATTCGTCTTCGAGCATCATGACGTACTCGATGATGTCCAGGCTGTCGAAATTGAGGTCGGCGAAGAAGTCCGTGTCCGCCGAGATCTCGGCTGCGTTGACGCCCGCCTCCGCGGCGGCAAGCCGGCAAAGCCGTTCGATGATCTGTTCGCGAGTCAGGGTTGTGGTCATCGGTTGTCTCCTTCCAGTTCGTTCGTTGCAGGGGCAGCCTCTGGCCCCTACTGGGCCAGTGTTTCTTTGATCGCCACCGCGAGTTTGCGGATAGTCGAAAAGTCAGGCGTCGTCTTGCCGCGTTCGATGCGATTGAGCGTTTCGATCCGGACCCCCGCACGGCGGGCCAACTCGGCCTGGCTCAGCCCGGCATTCTTCCGCCGGGCGACGAGGTGCCGGGCAAGCTGTTCCCGATCGAGTTGGCCGACATCCGACCATTCATCAACCGGGCCGGGCGCCTCGCCCCCTTGTTCTGAGGCCTCAACGCCGCACCGGCGACAGAGCCGAAGCAGCAGACTCTCACGGATAACGGCGTAGCGAATCCCTTCCAGTTCCATGGTTGCGTATTGCAGTCGCCTTGTCCTGGTCCGGCCCATGATTCTGCCTCAAGTATGCTGGTTATCGAATGGTCAGTATGTGCGGTATTGACTTTTATGTCAATACCATTGTTTCACAAACCAATTACGGCCGGAGACGTGCTAGAATCGGCCGCGAGAAGGCTCAAGAGACGCAAGAAGACCGGAAGAAGCAGCCAGGTTTAGGTGAGTAGGTTTGCGGCCGGTCTCGGTCGCCGCGGCGACCTCGACCGTGCCCTGCCGACTGATAGCTGACTGCTTCTCCCGCTCACCCCGCCTTGCCTTCCAGCCGCGCCTGAGCGGCGGCCATTTCCTCGGCCGTGGGGGCCTTGCCGCTGCGGATCATGTCGATGAAGCAATCGAACAGGTAGGTGGCGTCGTGCGGGCCAGGGCTGGCCTCGGGGTGGTACTGCACCGAGAAGATCGGCAGGTCGCTGTGCGAGAATCCTTCAAGCGTCTTGTCGTTGAGGTTCTCGTGGGTGGGTACGCCGCCGACTTTGACCAGCGAGGGCGTCTCGACGGCGAAGCCGTGATTCTGGCTGGTGATCTCGACCCGGCGCGTGGCCAGATTCATCACCGGCTGGTTGCCGCCGCGATGCCCGAACTTGAGCTTGTACGTCTTGGCCCCCAGGGCCAGCCCGAGCAACTGGTGCCCCAGGCAGATGCCGAAA
>CAZTQK010000285.1:0-8462 GCA_964615635.1 uncultured Planctomycetales bacterium | reverse complement strand
CTCGTGGTCCGCCCCGAGGCTGGTGCCTTCGGCCGCGGCAAGCCGCGCGTGGGCATGACCATGGAGGCTGACACCGACGGCTTGCCTGCCGTTGCCGATATCGCGACCGAGGTTCGCGAGGGCGTTCCTTCGGCGGCGGCGGCGTTGAAGGGGAAACTGCCGCGTGGTTCGGTGCTCGTCAGCATGAACGGCGAGTCGGTCGCTTCCTGGGGTGATGTGATCGATCGGTGTTTCAAATTCGCGGGGAGCGACGTTCAGGTGGTCTGGCGGACACCCGAAGGACTGGAGCAAAGCGGCGTTTTTCGCATACCAGCGACCATTGGGACGGTCTTTCCGCTGCCCGGAGACCACGTGATAGTCCGAATCAACGGCCGCCGCACGGCCGAGGCCAAGGTCCGCGATCAGCATATGCCTGTCCCGGTCGGCACTTGGCTGGCGGCGAGCCATGCTCTCGAATCATGCATCGGCCAGAAGGTGGAAATCGAGCACCGCGGTATCCAGGATCGCACCAGCCACACCGAAGTGGTCGAGGTAACCAGCGAAATGCTCGATACCTGGCCGATGAGAATCGCATACGACCGCATGAGCGTGGAAACCTTCGCTACAAGGGAGCACTTCCGCGAACCCAACCCGTTCAAGGCGATGATGATCGGTGTTCATCAGACGTATTACTTCATCGAGATGGTCTACCTGATCATTCAGCGGATGGTCGTCGACCGGTCCGTCGGGTTTGACACGGTGGCCGGGCCGATCGGTATCGTGAAGGCGGGGAGCGACATCGCCCAGGAGGACTTCGGCAGGCTGCTCTATTTCCTCGCGCTGATCTCGGCCAACCTGGCGGTGATCAACTTCCTGCCGTTGCCGATCTTTGACGGCGGGGTCATGGTTTTTCTGATTATCGAGAAGATTAAAGGCAGCCCAATTCCGATCAAGGTCCAGGTGGTCACCCAATTGGTCGGTTTGGCGCTGATCATTACCATCTTCGCATACGTGATGCTGAACGATATCCAGCGGATCTTCGGTTGAGGTCCGGGGGCTCAGGTCGCGGTCAGCGACCCGGCGACAAACTTCCACCGGCCTTCCACCACTCTTCCCATTGCTCGCGAAGCGTCCCGGCGGGCCGCGTATCCGTCGGCAGGGTGGCGGTCGTGGGAGCGGACGGCCCCGCGATCAGAGTGAGCGAACGCAAAGCCGCGTCAGCGACGGTGCGCGCGCGCAACACGGTAATGGATCCGGCATCGATTCCCTTGGCTGAGAACTGCCCGCGAGCACCGGCCAAGGCTCTCGTGGCCGATCGCTCGGAATACTGCATCGACTCCAGCGGACGCGCATCATCCAGCAGGGCGATCATGCCGGGTACGGCCGCCCGAGAACCGATCATGCCCAACGAATCCGCGATCTGCGCGAGCAGGTCGGGGTCGCTTGTTTTTGAAAGCGCATCAACCAGGATCGTCTCTGTCTGTTCGCCGGGAATCCGTTGCAGCGCCACAACGGCGCGGCGGGCCGCATTTCCGCCGCGAGCAATGATCGACTGGAGGTTGGGGACGAGCGCAATCGCTGTGCCGCGGCGAGGGTCGGTCAGCGAGATCGCGGCCGCATCGCCGACCTCATCATCCGGATCGTTGAGGAGATCGAGCAGCACCTCTTCAACCTTCGGCCCGTGGCAATTGTCGAGGGCCGCGATGCCCAGTCTGCGGACGCGAGGATCACCGTTCCGGACGAGACCCTTGGCCGGTCCGAATGCGTCTTCCTTGGCGCTCGCCAGACACAACAGGTAGTAGTGCGTATCCTGCGGACTTGATGATCGAGCAAGTTGGCGGGCCCACCAATAGGCACGGATCTCAACCCGGTACCACATGGCCACGCACCAGGCTGCGATCAGCACCCCAATGATCGCGATCGTCCATCGTCGTCCCCGTCTGGAGAGACATGGATCGCTTGGCGGCGGCGACGAAGTCTCAGGGTGTTCCACATCAACCATTGGAGCCGACTTTCTTGCCTGGGCGCTGTGCGCCGTTGGAGGTGGGTCGTCTCAACAACCGCGAGGTGACTGTAACCGTCGGGCAACGGACGGTCAATGCGACTCGCGATTCATCGCCTGCACGTCCAGTCCACATTTCGATACTTGGCTTCCAGGCGTTCGGCCATTTCCAACTCGCCGTCGCTGAGTTGCGTGGGTTCGCCGGCCGGGGTGCGGGTGATGCCTTCGACAAGTTGCGGGAACCAGTCGTTGACCGCAAGGGGCGCATACTCGGCCACGGTGGCGCACCGCTGTTGGTCAAAGCGGCTGCTCAGAATGAGCGACCCGTGCTGAAGCACGGCCGTGCGCAGTCGTCGCTGCGCGCTTCCCACGAGCTTGCGGCCATCGACGAGCAGATCGTAGCGGCTGTGGCGCTCGAAGCAGAAGAACGGCCCACGGTGTGAGGCACCGCTGGACTGGTGAGAACCTTTTGTCAAACGGAGCCCCAGTCTCGTCAAATATCGGGCGAAGGCGTCGTGAACGACATCGTACAGGGCGTTGGCGCCGCAAGGGGAAAGCAGCGGATGATTGAGCGGCAGCGTGAGGGAGTAAGTCAGCTCAATGTCGTGGAGGATGGCGCCGCCGCCGGTCAGGCGTCGGACGACCGGTAAACTGCCCGCCGGTTGCGGCAACGCGACGTAGTCCGAGTATGACTGAAAGTAACCCAGGGAAATCGTGGGTGGCGACCAGCTATAGAAGCGGAGAGTCGCCGGAGCGCGTCCCTCCGAGACTGAAAGGAGGATGGCCTCGTCGCGGGCCATGTTGACAGGGCCGTCGGCCGGCTGGTCGCTGATCCATCGCAAATCAGGGTATAGATCCATAAGAATACATATAATGTTTAATAGTTCTGCCCGTTTTCAGTATCGGCGTGCGGGCCGGCGGTCACTGTAGCGGCATATCGTCCGATAAACAAGGCTTTTTCAGGTTGAAACGAGAATTCGGGGCGTGATTTCGTCGCAACCGGACGTGGCCAGTTGACGGATTTGTTTCTGTCGCTGCGCAGGGTGGAAATCGCGAAGACCGGCATGTAAACTGAAGCCTATTCCGGTTGCCGGGTCCCATATGTGGGGTTTGAATGGTCTGCCAGTACTATCCAGCGAGATGATGCCGAGGTCTGGCGGCGGGGGCGCAGCGATCGTTGAGCGAGGCGAAGCGTTCTAGGCAAGACTGATTTCGGGGCAAGGATCGCCCGCTGCCGCCGTTATGGGGGCAAGTCTCGATTCCGGTTTCTTCCCGATTCTGCGTCGCAAAACCGCGTTAGCGGACGCGCTGCGGCCGTTGTTTCATCGGGACGACTGATAATACCGTCCGGCAGCGCACTGAGAGCCGATGTATCGCGTATCGGACGCACAAATCGCGAGGCCTCGGTGGACTCGCGTTTGACCGCCGGGAATAATCAGCAACTTCGGTGCGGGTGAGGAGACATCCCCGTCGGGAAGTTGCGATCGTCGGCAGAAGAGACCGGACGATCGGGGATGAGAGGCGGAGGTTGAGGCAATGACAGGGTTGTTTGTCGCAGTGTTGGCAATGGCACCAGGCCTTGGGGAGTGGGAGCCCGTGGTGATGGATGTTTCGGCGTACTGCCCCTGTGCGTTGTGCTGCGGAGCGAATGCCAGCGGCATCACCGCCAGCGGCAAGCCGGCGACCGGCAAGTTGATCGCAGCTCCTTCGAGCTATGCCTTTGGCACGGAGATGCGGGTCCCCGGTTATGGGACGGCCAAGGTGCTCGACCGAGGCGGGGCGATCAAGTCGGCGGGTGAATGGGTTCGCAACGTCAAGATCGGCGACGAGAAGGTTGCTGACGTGAAACTGGAGCACGACCGGATCGATCTGCTGTTCCCGACGCACGCAGAGGCTCTCAAGTGGGGTCGGCAGACCGTGACGGTGTGGGTGAAACGCTAATGCGAACGGCCGGATCCGGGGCAACGCCCCGATCCGATAACGATACACAGAATCGACTTTCTTCAGTCCCTTTGTTTCCCTGTAGTACAACGCCTCGGCCGGCATGATGCCAAGAGCCGAGGCGTTTCGCTGCGCCTCTTGATTCGTCTGCCAAGGCAGATCGGCACCTGTGCGAGTGCAGCTTTCGCTACTTTGTTTGAGGCTTTGCTCGCCAGCGGAGATCGGGTTTGCGGGCGGCGGTGACTTCGTCGAGCCGATGCACGGGCATGGTCAGCGGTGCGTGGCGGAGGAGTTCGGGGCGTTCGTGGGCTTCGCGGGCAATACGAATCAGAACATCCGCAAAGTGGTCGAGGGTTGCGAGCGACTCGCACTCGGTCGGCTCGATCATGAGGCAGTGATGGACCGGCCAACTCATTGTCGGCGGATGGAACGAGTGATCGATAAGCCGCTTGGCGACGTCGAGCTCGGTGACGCCCTGTTCGGTGAACTCCGGGACCATAATAAACTCGTGGGCGTAGGGCGGCTCAAAGGGGAATCGGTAGTGGTCGCGGAGCCTGGCGGCGAGGTAATTCGCCGAGAGGACGGCTTTCTCACTGACCTCGCGCAGTCCCTCGGGTCCGAGCGTGCGGATATATGCGTATGCCCGAATGAGGATGCCGACCTGTCCGTGGAACGATCGGACGCGGCCGATGGATTGGGGACCCGGAGGCGCCCAATCGTAGCGGCCGTCTTGTCGACGGATGACCTGCGGTCCGGGCAGGAAGCCGCGCAGATGCTCGGTGACCGCGACAGGCCCCGAGCCCGGGCCGCCACAGCCGTGCGGGGTGGCAAAGCTCTTGTGCAGGTTGAGGTGCATCACGTCAACGCCGAAGTCGCCCGGGCGTGCAATGCCCAGGATGGCGTTCATATTCGCACCGTCGAGGTACAGCAAGGCCCCCTTGGCGTGCAGGATGTCGGCGATGTCGGCGATCTGGGGGTCGAAAAGCCCTGCGGTATTCGGGTTGGTGATCATGAGGGCGGCCGTCTGGTCGTCCACCTTGCGGCGAAGGTCGTCCAGATCCACCCGGCCGTCGGGGCGAGAGCTCACCGTCATCGTGTGCCGCCCGCAAACCGCGCAGGATGCCGGGTTGGTGCCATGGGCGGTGTCCGGAGCGAGCACCTTGGGTCGCGATTCGCCGCGGCTGCGGTGCCAGGCGGTGATGATCTTCAGACCGGTCATTTCCCCGTGCGCCCCGGCACAAGGCTGCAAGGTCACCTCCGCAAGGCCGGCGATCTCCGCCAGGAACACACGCAGATGATAGAGCAAGTCCAGTATGCCCTGTACGTCCTCTGCAGGTTGGAGCGGGTGTAGTTCGGTGAAGCCGGCAAGAGACGACACGCGCTCGCTGACCTTCGGGTTGTACTTCATCGTGCATGAGCCGAGCGGGTAGAAGTTGCCGTCGACGCTGAATTGTCGGTGGGCCAGGCGTGTGTAGTGACGCACGAGGTCAAGCTCGCCGATCTCGGGCAGGGGGGGCGGCTCACCCGCCAGCAGTTCGCGCGGAATGACCGAGGCGGCGTCGACGGCAGGTGTATCGCCGGCCGGCAGCGAGACGGCCGAGGTCCCCGGCGTAGCCAACTCGAAGACAAGCTTCTCAGGCGGCAGCAGGCTTGCCTCTCTGAGGTTATCCACGTTCTCCGTGTTCCTAACCGACCCTTCACTCATGATCTGCGTCTTCCGATCTCCATCCTGCTACAATGGCCTGGCCCACCACGCCCTGTAGCTCTCGGCGGTGTGAAGCTGCTTGTTCTGCAGGTCAAGAATCAACAACGTGGGATAGTCTTTCTGCAGGTGCGCCAAAACCTTGAGCAGGTCGGCAGCGCTGCAGTTGTTCTCGATGTGAATGGCTGCTTGCCTGGGGAAGATGCGGGCATAGCTCAATCCCCGGCCAAGGTAATCCACGGCGTCCTTGGGACCGGGCCGGCACCCCTCCAGGTTGAGCAGCGAGGTTTTCACTGCTTGCAGGTCGGCGAATGGAACGGCTTTCTTGGCCAGCCGGACGGCGGACTCGGGCTCGACCGGAAATTTCGTGCCTGGCGGCACGGTCAACTGAACAAACTCGATGTCGTAACCCATCGCGCGTGATCCTCGAATTCACGGCTCGCTCAAGACGCTCACAAGACGATCGATTTCTTCTTTGCTGCGCTTCTCGGTGCAGGCAACCATGAAGCAGTCTGCCAGCTCCGGGTACCATTGTCCCAGCGGAATGCCGGCGAGAATGCCCGCCTTGAGGCATCGATCGAGCAACTCGGGCACCTGACGGCCGGTCTGCACGACGAACTCCTTGAAGAACGCCGATGCGAAGCGGATCTTCAAGCCGTTTATGCCGGCAATGGCCTGCGCCGCGTAATGCGCCTTCTCCAAACAGAGCTGGGCAATCCGAGCGAGTCCGCGCGGCCCCACCGCGCTCAGGTAGATGGCCGCTCGAATGGCCAGCAAGCCCTGGTTCGTGCAAATGTTGCTGGTTGCCCGTTCGCGGCGAATATGCTGCTCGCGCGTTTGGAGCGTCAGGCAGTAGGCGCGTCGACCGCTGCCATCAGTGGTTGCACCGACCAGACGACCGGGCAGCTTGCGCATGTATTCGTCCCGGCAGGCCATGAATCCGAGGGTGGGTCCGCCCAAGGACATGGGCACGCCCAGCGGCTGCCCGTCGCCGACGACGATATCCGCCCCAAGATCTCCCGGCCGTTTGAGCAGGCCGCAGCTCATCGGATCCACGGAGGCAATCACGAGCGCTCCGGCTTTGTGGGCGATCTCCGCCAGGCGGTCGAGTTGTTCGATGCACCCAAAGAAGTTAGGCGTTTGAACAACGACCGCTGCCGTATCAGCATCAACCTGGCTGCGGAACTCGTTCTCGCTGGTACGGCCATCCTGCATGCCGCAGATGACGATTTCCATCGGCAACTCGCGAAGGTAGGTTTGCAGTGTCTCGCGAATGTGCGGATGGACGGTCATCGGCAGGACCACGCGGCGCCGGCCGTTGATTGACCGGGCCATCAGGACCGCTTCGCTCACGGCACTGGCCCCTTCGTAGAGAGACGAGTTGGACACATCCATGCCCGTGAGTTGACAGATGAGCGTCTGATACTCGTACAGTGCCTGCAGGGCGCCTTGGGAGGCTTCGGCCTGGTAGGGGGTGTAGGCGGTGACGAACTCGCTCTGTGACGCCAGCGCATCAACCACGGTCGGCACGAAGTGATCGTAGATCCCCGCGCCGAGGAAGCAGACTCGACGGTTGCAGGCCTGATTGTGCTTGGCCAGTCGCTCCAGATCCGCGAGCAGTTCGAGCTCGGTCAGCGGACCGGGCAGATCCAGCGGGCGATCGAGCCGGAAGCGATCGGGGATATCTCGAAAAAGGTCGTCCACCCGGCCGGCACCGATGGTCGCCAGCATGTGTTGCACGTCGCGATCTGTAAGCTGCGTGAACCTCATGGTGTCCGGCCGGCCTCATGAGGCCGCTGCAAGCATCTGGTCATATGTCGACCCATCCATCAGTGCGTCGAGCTCGGACAGATTCGTTGCGCGGATCTTGACCATCCAACCCTCGCCGTAGGGATCGTTGTTCACCAGTTCGGGCGAATCGCCGAGCGTCTTGTTGACTTCGATGACCTCGCCGCTGACTGCCGAATACAGCTCGCTGGTCGCTTTGACAGACTCTATTTCGCCGCAGGTCTGCCCACCGATGACCTGGGAGCCGATCGCGGGCAGATCGACAAAGGTGATGTCGGCCAACTGATCCGTGGCGAACTGCGTGATACCGATGGTAACGACGTCACCTTTGGCAAGGCACCATTCGTGCGTCTTCGTGTACTTGCGATCGCTTGGAGTGGAACTCACCTTGGCCTCCTTCTAACCGTTGGCCCCGCCGGCGTGCTGCTCAGGAGCCGGCCTTTCGCTTGTAGAACGGCAGTCTTGCGATCCTGGCGTCGGCCTGCTTGCCGCCCATGTCCACTGTGAGAGGTCGACCCTCTTGAGCTTGAGCGGCATCAACGTAAGCCATGGCAATGCTGCGTTCGAGGGTGGGCGAGAACGTTCCGCTGGTCACCTCGCCAACCGGCAGGTTCTCGCTCAGCACCGTGGAGTGCGGTCGGGCGATGCGGCGGCCGGCCAGTTCAAGGCCGACCAGCTTGCGCGAGGGGCCGGCCTGGGAGATTCGCCTGAGGGCCTCGACGCCGATGAAATCCTTGTTGAGATCAACGCACCAGGCCAGACCGGCACTGAGCGAGTCAGTGTTCTCGTGCAGTTCGTGTCCGTACAGCGGCATGCCGGCCTCCAGCCGGAGTGTATCCCTGGCGCCCAACCCGGCGGGCTTGAGCGAGTGATTCTCGACCTCATCTCCGACAAGGTGGCCGCCGACAAGCTGGGCGACATTTGCCGGGAGAATGATCTCCGCCCCATCCTCGCCGGTGTAGCCGCTACGGAAAACGGCATAGGGGGTGAACAGGTAGTTGCCGCTGCAGAAGTGGTAGCGTTTGAGATCGCTCACGGAAACCGGCAGCA
>CAZTQK010000284.1:0-8481 GCA_964615635.1 uncultured Planctomycetales bacterium | reverse complement strand
TGGATGGACAGCAACCGTTTCGCCACATCAAGGGCTGGTACAACATGCTTGGCTACGCGGCCCTGGGCTATGACGGCTGTTATGCCGCCAGCCAGGAGGATGTCGACAAGCACAGGCGGGTCAAGCTCCCGCCGAACACCCAGGCCATCGGCGTGGACGTCTATCACTACTGGTTCCACAAGTACAGCCCGTTCGACCCGGCCGACCTGTCGATCCCGCGCGAGAAGGTCCGCGCCCACAGCGACGAGTGGCAGCGGATCCGCACCAGGTCCTACCCCGAGGGCCTTGAGGTCCGCGTGTGCGAGAATGCCAAGGACCCCGACACCTGGATTCCCGAGTGCTGGAACGACACGCATGCCTTGATGAGCGGCATCGAATTGGCTGGGGCGGGAAACGCCATGATGTGGTACATTGGCGTGTCCGGCCAGATTGACAACTCCGGCGGCGCGGCGACCTATACGACGCCCGTCGAGACCATGCAGGCCTACTACGACGAACTGAAGACCGGCCCATGGGTGGCCCTGGCCTGGTGGATATTCGGCACCGATAGGGACACGCACGGTGGTCTCGAGTACTACGACCGGACGCTCAAGCACCACACCCCCAAGCATCCCGAGGGCGAGGCCTATTCGCAGGAAATGCTCGACTACTGGCACCGAGCATACGTGGACGTGAAGAAGCGGATGTTCGAAGACGTTGTCTACGGCCAGTTTGGCCATTTGAACGGGCCGGCGCCCAAGCCGTGAGCCGGCATTGAGAGGGTGTTGAGCAGGGTGCCACTGGCGGCTCGCCCGCCAGTGCTCTTACAGCCGGAACCGAGCACGGGCAGGCAAGCCGCCCGGAGCACCCGCTTTCCCGTTTGTGCGGTCCCATTTGGCTTTTGGAGTCGCAAGATGCGAGATATTCGCGTAGCCGCAGCTCAGTTCGAGCACCACGATGGTGACAAGGCGTACAATCTGAGTCGAGTCCGTGACCTGACCCGCGAGGCGGCCAACAATGGCGCCGAGATCGTCTGTTTTCACGAACTCTGTGTTCCGGCCTACACTTGGATTCAGGCGATGAGCCCGGGTGAACTGGCCGCGATCGCCGAGCCCGTGCCGGATGGGCCAAGCGTCCGGGAGTTGATCCGAATCGCCCGAGACCACTCGACCATCGTCATGGCGGGGCTGCTTGAGGCGGAGGGCGAGCGGTTCTACAACTGCTACGTGACCGTGGGGCCCGACGGTTACATCACCAAATTCCGCAAGCTCCATCCGTTCATCAATCCGCATCTGTCACCCGGCGAGGGCTACAACGTGATCGATTTGCTGGGCTGCAAAGTGGGGTTCCTGATCTGCTACGATAACAATCTGGTGGAAAACCCGCGAATGACCACGCTGCTCGGGGCCGAGATTATCATCGCCCCGCACGTGACCGGTTGCCTGCCATCGAACATGCCGGGACGAGGGACGGTCGATCGTGCCCTGTGGGACAATCGGCTGCGAGACCCCGTTCGGCTGAGACAGGAGTTCGACGGACCCAAGGGGCGGGGCTGGCTGATGCGCTGGCTGCCCGCCCGGGCGTTTGAGAACGGCGTCTACTACGTCTTCGCCAACAACATCGGCTGGGATTACGACAGCGTCAAGCCGGGCCTGGCGATGATTCTCGATCCGCACGGTGAGATCATCGCCGAGTGTCGCGCGCTCGGCGACGGTGTGACGGTCGGCCTGCTCACGGACGACAAGATTGAGGGGGCGTCCGGTCGCCGGTACATCCGGGCCCGCCGGCCCGAACTGTACGCCAGACTCGTCGAGCCGCAGGAATCCGTCACCTCGCCGGGGTGGCAGCTTCAACGCAAGGATCCCGCCTGAATGCGAACCGAATGATGCAGAGGCACAGGATACACAGTCTCTTCAGGTTATCTCGATTGACGGAGACGCATGATGAAGACGCAGTTGACATTTGTTGTGGGTTCTCTCTTGATGTTGGTTCTGCCGGCCGCGGCTGAGCCAACTCCATTGGCCGCGGTCAACTCCCCGGCGACGGAACAGGATCCATGGCTCTCTCCTGACGGCTACACCTTGTTCTTCGCATCAAACCGTGTGGGCGGTGACTTTGACATCTACCAGTCCCAGTGGAATGGCCGGGAGTGGTCTCAGCCCGAAGCGCTTGGCAGCCATGTCAACTCGGAGTTCGATGATAGCCAACCCAGCGTCTCCGACGACGGCCGGCGACTGTTGTTCGTGTCGCATCGCGGGCGATTCTACCGTGGCGTATGGATATGCCAGCGCCAGCCGGACGGGTCGTGGGGTCAGGCGCAGTACCTCACGATCGACGAGCAGCCTGTGGTCCACAACGCCGTGATCGGTCAAGACGGCTTGACGGTTCTCTACAGGCGCGTCGGCAAAGGCCACTCTGCGACGAATCGACAATGGGATATGCGCATGGCGTACAACCCTCGCCAGGGTTTTTGGGAACCGTCCCGCCCCTATGACGGCCCGTTGCCGACAAACGATGTACCCGGGGCACGATGGCGATTCTCGGTCAAAGACGGTGACATCTATGTCGAACCCACCACCGAAGGGGAACCCAAAGAGACGGGCGCACCGGAGATGCTGAACTGCCTGAAGACGTCAAGTCTCTATGGGGCCGGCGATGAGGACTACTGGGTGTCCGAAGGTCAGAATTTGGTGGACGGGCTCGACGATACGAGTTGGATATCGAAAGAGGGAATGGCTGTCGACCGGCAGTGGATCCTCCTGGCGCTCAACGGCCGGGCGAAATACGTTCCCGGCCTGAGTCGGATCCATCGTCTCCGTATTCACTCCGGTCCGGCCGGCGAACACAAAAATGACGAGCGCAAGAACCCCGTCGTTGTTTTTGACGGCACGAAAGGGCCCGCGGCACGTCCGACCAAGCTGCGCATTCTTGGCGGCATGCAGGTTGACTCGTTGAAGGAACTCACTGTCGCCAGGTTGGACCTCAACAGCGGTTCCCCTTGGCACGACGTGCCTTTGAAGGAGCCGACATATCTTCGCTACATCAGGATCGAAGTACTGGAGACGGCGGCCCCTGCGGCAGACAGCGTCGCATTCAACGAGGTCGAGGCTTACGGCGCCGGTCTCAGTGCCCGTCGGCCCGTGCATCGGGTCTCAACCGACGAGAACAACAACATCCTCGTGGACGGCAAGCCGTTTTTCCCCGTCTACCTCTATTATGCGAGGTCCCAGACGTCCCTGGCCGGCTACGGCTTCAATACCACCCTCGAGACATACGACGTTGCCCCCGATAGCACCCGTCTGGCGATTCTCGACCGCGCCGAGGATACGGGTTTCATGGTGATCGGACATGTGCCGAACGTGGATTACGAATTCGAGCGCAAGAGAGCCCGCAACCAACTCCTGGCCTTGAAGCACCATCCGGCCCTTCTAGGCTACCTGATGTCCGACGAGGCCGGCCACAGTGCCGAGATCATGGCCATGGACCAGCGGCGGTCGGATTTCATCCATGAGCACGATCCCCATCATTTCACCATGCTCAATGATCTGTATCCGACTCACTATCCGCGCTCCTCGGCATTTGTGGATGTCTTTTCGATCGACCCCTACCCGCACATCGTCGGACAGCCGTTCTCATACCAGGGTCACGCAGTTGACACAGCGTATCAGTGCGTCCAGCACAAGAAGCCGGTGTTCGTGGTCAATGCATCATGGGGCCCGATTCTGTCTCCGGTGGAAAACCGGCTGGGCGTCTACCTGGGGCTGATTCACGGAGCCAAGGGCATCTCCTGGTACGCGATTGGTGTGCGGCATGAAGATGATGACCACTACGCGAGCATTCTGCGATGCACCAGGGAAATCCGCCGGCTTGAGCCGGTATGGTTCGCGCCAGATCCGAAACCAGACTCGCCATTGCTGACCCACTCAAGAATCGACAACCCCAGCGCCAGAATTGACGTGATGATCAAGGAAGTTGCCGGAGAGGTGTGGTTGCTGGCGGCCAACTGCGAACCGCGGCAGGCGACGGCGACGTTCTCGTTCGGCTGGGGCGACGAGATCACGATCAAGGAAGTGATGGCCGAGCATCCACAAGCCTGGAGCATGAATCGTCAAGACTTCCACACCATGGACACCTGGCCGCCGCCGGTGGATCGCGAACCGGTGCGGGCGGCCCGACCGATTGAGCTGACGTTCACACCTTACGGCGTGCGGGTCTTTCGCATGAAGCCGGTCGGCAAGATCGGGCCGCTTCATGAGCCTGTGGGCGACGGCACGCAACTGGCCATGGTCAACGAGTCAGTGATCAGACGCACGGCCGAACAGGCCAAGGCACTCCGCGAGCAAGGCAAACTGGAGGACGCCAGGAAGACCGTCGACGCGATGTGGTCGAAATACGGCAAGCGTGTTTCGGTGGATGACCTTTCCAGTCTGATGGATATCCTGGGTCAGAAAGCCTCAGCCGATGAGATACTTGCCGACTATGGGCGGTTGGCTGACGAGCATCCTGAGGCAGAGAGCTGGCCCAAGTGGGTCTACAAGATCGTCAGCGCTCTGCACGAGGAGAAGCGCGATCAGGAAGCCGCCGTTTGGATGGCCAGGCTGATTCAACACCGACCGGACTCGCTCTGGCGAGCGAATGCTGAAGCGCTCGTGAACCCGGCTTCTGCAAGAGAAGGACACAAGCCCTGGACGCAAGCGACCAGGATCGATACCAAGCCGGTGATTGACGGCGAACTGACCGAGCCTTTCTGGCAGAATCGAGTCAAGTTCAAGAACACCGTCTTCCTCGACAGCAGTAAGAACCCTCAGGAGACGGAGTTCGCCGTCGCATACGACGATCAGGCCCTCTACTTCGCAGCGAGGTGCATCGAGCCCCAGCCCAATCAGATCTCGAAGCGATTCGACAAAGACGACAGCTCGGTCTGGGCCGACGACTGTGTCATCCTCTATCTGGATGCCAAGCTGGAGTACAAGGGCTACTATCAGCTCATCTTTAATGTCCTGGGCACCAAGTGGGATGGCACCGGGGGTGGCGGTCACGCCAGTGCCGGCGGCCTGAACGCCAAGAACGCCGAACGCGAGGCCGTGGTCAAGGATGATGCCTGGCAGATCGAGATCGCCATCCCCTTCAGCGACCTGCGGCGGCCGGTGCCCGGCGCCGGCCAGGTCTGGGGCCTGGGCGTGCAGCGCTGGCGGCAGATCGGCGGAGCGTTGCCGACGGTCTGGGGCAACGAACGAGGCACCTCGCACGACGGCCGTCCGGAGTGTTTCGGTTTTCTCGTGTTTCAGTGACGGCCGGACGCGGCCACGACCCTCAGGCTAAACGAGCCGCCCTGGGAGCCTGATGATCGGCGGTTCCTGGGCCAGATCGTGCCTTTCTGGCGGTGTCTCGAATCAGGTGGTGTGTGCGGCGGGGTTGGACGATCCAGTCGCGAGGCTCTATTACTGAAAACGACGTGTGCCGCCCGGACGCAGAGGAATGCCTGCCCGGGTCGATGATCATCTGCACGGCTGCCGATTATCTCGCGTAGATCTTCTCGCCGAATGTGGCCGGGCGCGAGGACGCTCTGGGAAGGCCGGCGGAACCGTACTGCGTGATCACACGCCGAATGCTGCGGTACTGGATTTGCCAGGCCTGCGGGTTGTAGCCGCCGCCGAGCAGCATGACGATCGGGACCTTTCGTCGCACCGCCTCATCGAACACCAGCCGGTCGCGTTCGATGATTCCCTCGGGCGTCAGCCGCAGCCGCGCCAGCCGATCACCCGCCAGGACGTCGACGCCGGCTTGCAGGAACACGATGTCGGGCCTGGCGCGGTCAAACACCTTGGGCAGATGGTCGGACAACATTCTCAGGTACTCATCGTCTTCCATCCCGGCCGTCAGTGGGATATCGAGATCGTTGGTCTCTTTCGGGAACGGGTAGATGTCCTCTTCGTGCATGTCGAAGGTGAACACGTCATCCTCCCTGGCCACGCAACGGGCTGTGCCGTTGCCCTGGTGTACGTCCAGATCCACCACGAGTGCCCGTCGGATACGCCCTTCAGACTGCAGGACGCGAATCGCGATCGGCATGTCGGCGTAGATGCAGAATCCGCCGCCGCGATCGGGCTCGGCGTGGTGATAGCCACCGCCGAGGTTGACGGCGACTCCGTGCCGCACGGCCAGCCTGGCGGCCAGCACCGTGCCGCCCGTCGCATACCGGAAGGGGCGCAGGATGGCAGCATCGGCCAGCCCCGGCAGCATCAGTGCCGCCCAGCCGCTTTCCAGATACCGGGCCAGGGCCGAGGGTTGCCGCAGCCGGGCCAGATACTCAGGCGTGTGGACGCGCAAGAGATCCTCGCGACCGATCTCCGCGGGTACATAAACGTCCTCGGGTCGGATCAGCCCGTCGGTAACGAGCTGCAGGTAGATCTTGGCGTACTTGTTGATGTCAAACGAGTGCAGCCTCTCAGCTCCGCCCAGGTTGATCTGATAGCGTTGCGAGTAGACCAGGCACACATGCTCGTTCAAAGCCGTGCCGTTCCGCGGCTGCTGAACCTTCTTGAATGACTCCGGAAGGGCGCACCCCGCGGTCAACGTTGCCATCGCCAGGGCGATTACACAGAGCGATGGCCGTTGGGGCGGCCGGAGCCGCAGTCGGCGGCCGAGATGGGGTCCGCGCTCGCGGGCCAACTGCTCTGACGCAATCGCCGGACAAACGGCACGCATGGTGACACCAGTCCAAAGTGGGGGTCCGCTCTCGCGAACCAACAGTCTTCCCGTCGTTCACGGCACCTTGACGAACCACCCACCACCCCGTGTTGGACAAGCCCAGCTACCACCGCGAGAACGCCGACAGGTCAGATACAACCGCCAACAGTGGGAATGGCCCGCGATGCTGGACGCTGCAAGCCAACAATCATCGCTCCCCCACCTGCACGAAGCAGATTGGCCCCCGGCGCCTTCGGCGATTCCACATCTCAGATCTCAAATCCCAGATTTCAAATCTCAAATCTCAAATTTGAAATCCTGAACCCGACCCCTAAACCCCGACCCCCAAAGCCCGACCCCCAAACCCCGACCCCTAAAGCCCGACCCCCAAACCCCGACCCCGAATCCCGATCCCTGAACCCGACCCCCCAACCTGAATCTCAAATCACAGGATCTTCACGTCTTCGATTCGTCACTCATCATTCTGCATTCATCATTTCATCGAGAGGCAGGTCTCGCTTCACTCGACCGTGCCCTACCATCAACCTGGCATCGCCTGCATCTTCCATCACACCTTCTTGATCCGATGCTCTTCGAGTTTCTGCTCATCGACCTCCACACCCAGGCCCGGGCCGGTGGGGACGGGCAGGTGGCCGTCGGTTGGGACCAGGGGCTTCTTCAGGATGCTCAGCTTGCTCAAGAACTGCGGGCCGTTGAGGGCGGCCGGGAAACGCAGATCGTAGGCCCCGTAGAGCAGCAAGCTGGCGGCTAGCGAGATGTCCGGGTCGGTCAGGCCGCTGCCCAGCCACATCAGTCCTTTCTTGAGGCAAAGCTCAATCTGGGCCTGGGCCTCGGTGATGCCGCCGCAGCGGGCCGGCTTCATCGCCACACCATCGAGCATGCCCAGCTTGATGAACTCCTCCAGCTCGCCGGTGTTGATAATCCCCTCATCCATGAGGATGGGCAGCCCGCCGATCTTCTTGAGCCGCTGGTAGCCCGATATCCGGTTGGGTTTGAGCGGCTGCTCCAGGACCGCCACGCCGGCCTTGGCCAGTTTGGGCAACACCTCGACGGCCGTGGCCTCGTCGTACCCGCCGTTGGCATCAGCCCACAGAAAGCCGTCGGGCACAAGTTTCTTGACCATTTTGCACATCTCGACGTCGAACTTCGGGTCGGGGGCGACCTTCACGTTGAAATTGTGGTAGCCGTGCTGCTTGCCCTCGTCGATCAACCGGGGGATATCATCGAGCGTCTTGGGGTTGAGCGTCCAACTGAGCAGCACCTTGTCGCGGCCCTTGTGCTTCCATCGCTCCTGCGCCGTCTGTTTGAGCAGCTTGCCGGTCAGGTCGAAGAGCGCCAGGTCGATTCCCGCCTTGCAGATCGGCTGGCCGGTGGAAAACGACGGAGCGATGATCGTGTCCATAGCCTTCCGGACGGCCGGCAGGTCGAACGGGTCCAGCCCGATCAGCACGTGGGCCAGGTACCGCTCGATGGTGGTATGGACGGTTTCGAGCGTTTCATAACTCCACTTGTTGGTCGGCACGCTCTGGCCCCATCCGACGGTGCCGTCGTCGGCGGTGATCTTGACCACCACCGTCTGTCGCCCGAGCGGCTCGCCCTTGGGGCCTTCGAAGAACTTGAACCGCCCGGCCGTCGGATAGGTCAACGGAAAGGTCTCGATTCGGTCGATCTTCACGGATTTCATCGGTTCTGCCCCCGGTGATCGTTGTACATACAGCGCGCCGGCCAGCCCAGCGGCCCCGGCGATGAATTGACGACGGTTCAGTGATAACACGACAGGGTCTCCTTCTT
>CAZTQK010000283.1:0-8548 GCA_964615635.1 uncultured Planctomycetales bacterium | reverse complement strand
GCCCCCAGAGGAGGTTTTATCTTGTAGAACTTGGCGTCCGCCGTCTCGCCGAGAATCTGGACCTTCTCGCCTTTCTTCAACTGCACCTGCTTGGCGTAGCGGCGTTCGTCGACGTCGCTGCCCGCATAGACCCAGGCATCGCCGTTCAGCGTGCCGCCGCCGTCCTCGGCTTTTTCGACATAGTTCTTGTCGACCACGCTGAAACAGCCCTGCGGCGGCAGGATCTCCACCCAGTTGAACACTTCCTGAACGATGGTGACGGTATCCCCGCGGTTCAACTTGGTGACAACGTAGTAGTTCGTGTCCTGTCCGCTTCGGACATTCACGTTGGTTCCCTTGATCTTGCCTTGGACCACGCGACCCGCCCCCGACGGCTGCGTCGTTTGACCCAGCGCCGAGGCCACCAGACTCGCCGCGATGACCCAGGACATCCATGCCGCTCGTCGTGTGTGCAGGTTCATTGCACCGCTCCTCAATCCTTTGTTTTGACTACCCATTCCATATCCGCGCCGTCCCGACCTCCAACGGCCCGGACACACGGTTTGTTCTCGATGCGGCTCGGCGAGCACGGCCACGCGCCCGCCGTCACGCCACTGCCCTGCAAAGTACATCTGTGGTTATCGGATGTCAACCAAAACCAGCCCGGTCAGCCGATCCAGAAGCGGCACAAACACCCCTCAGGCCGCTACTTGCGTGCAGTCACCGCTTCGATGGATAGCTTTGCCTTCCGCAGCTTGCCGCACAGAATCCACCTGCAGGGCCAAGGCCGGAGCGACAAAGCCGCCCGCTGGACAGACCCAAACCGCTCCGCCCGAGGCGGTCAAACGTCTGAACCTCAGAATCATCGGCGTAAAGGCCTTCTTGGCTGCACCCTGTCACGCCGAACCATCTCGGCCTGGCCGCAAGCACGGGTGAACGGGGTGTGCGAACCCTGTATACTCTGCCTGACGCGGCCGGACGAGCTGCCGTGGGCGATACTCACCAGCTCAACCGCCAGACCCGCAACCGGGACAACGAAACGCATGACCGAGAAGGTTTACCTCAACGGTGATATTGTCGAGATGGCCAAGGCTGCGGTGACGGTCTCCAATCCTTCGCTCCTGCACGGTGTCGGCCTCTTTGAGACCCTCCGGTCCTATGACGAGCGTGCCTTCCTGCTCCAGAGGCACATCGAGCGGATGATCAATTCGGCCAAGCATTTCGACATGCCCGTACTGGAACTGATGGAACGGATTCCTGACGCCGTCGCCGCTGTGCTCACGGCGAACAAGCTCAAGAACGCCCGCATTCGGTTCACTGCGATGCCACCCGGAGCCCAGGGCGAAAACGAGGGCCCCACACTCCTGGTCGCCGCTCAAGAAACCGCCGGCTACCCGCGGGCATTGTACGAACGCGGGATGACCGTCCACCTCAACACCCGGTGGAGGCAATCCGGTCTCGATCCGCTGGCCGGACACAAGACCACGAGCTATTTTCCGCGGCTGCTGGCTCTTCGAGACGCACAGGCTGCCGGCTGCGGCGAGTCGTTGTGGTTCACACCCGACAACCATCTGGCCGAGGCGTGCATGAGCAACGTCTTTATCGTCAAGGGAGGCAGGCTTCGCACGCCGACGTTGGATACACCAGTGCTGCCCGGGATCAACCGCGAGTTAGTCATCGAGCTCGCAGCTCGTGCCGGCCTCCAGGTGGAGCAGACCGCACTCACCGTCAACGACCTGCTCGACGCCGATGAGGTCTTTCTCACTAATGCCATCATGGAGATCATGCCGGTGACCCGCATCGAGAAGAAGGCTCTGGGCAACGAGAAACCGGGACCGATCACCTCGCAGTTGCTGAAAGCCTATGACGAGATGACCCGGCAAGCCGAATCGACAAGCTGAGGCAATCAGATCGTGCATTTCCTGCTGACCAACGACGACGGCTACGATGCTCCGGGCTTGCGAGCTCTCTACGAGGCGGTCCGCGGGCTGCCGGGCGTCGGAATCAGCGTTTTTGCGCCGGCCGTCGCTCAGAGCGGCAAGGGACATTCAACGAGCGAGTCCTTTGTGTGCCGCCGGCTTGCTCTCGAAGGAATGGGGCCAATCGTTGTCGTTGAGGGCACGCCCGCCGACTGCGTCCGCGCTTCGCTGCACCTGCCGGGCCACCCGCGACCCGACTGGGTCATCGCCGGGATCAACCGCGGAAGCAATCTGGGAGTCGATGTCTTTTACTCCGGCACGGTCGCCGCTGCTCGCGAGGCCGCCATTCTCGGAGTGCCGGCCATCGCCGTCTCGCAACTGGTGAAACCGCCGATTCCTGACGACTGGTCTCGATCGACGCGTCTTGCGGGTGCGATCATCGCCGCCATCGCCCTTCCCGAGGCACCTCTGCCTGCGTGCGCGGACCAGGGCAGCTTCCAGATGGTCCGCAAGGCTCTGCTCAACGCTGCTTTGTCAACGATACCCCTGTCCGCCGCCCAGCCCGTAGCACCGGTTCGCCCTCTGACCGGGTCCTCGCACGAGCGTCGTCCGGCCGTACCCTGCTGGAACGTGAATCTGCCCAGACCGCCCGACAACCACCCGCCGCTCGGGGCTTGTGTCGTTCCCATCAGTTCCGACCCGCCGGCCTTTGACTTCACGCACGCCCCCCAAGGTGACGAAGCCGCTCTCCTGACCTATGTCGGCCGCTACCACGAACGCCAAGCCTCGCCGGGTACCGATGTGGCGATGACATTTGCCGGGCACGTCACATTGAGCCCACTTACCCTTGCTTAGCCTGCCGTGGCAGCCGGAGTCCAGGCAGGCTGACCCGGAACTTGCATTTGACTCCGGCCGGAGTTTGGTGTATGTTAGGTATATTCGGCCGGGCTCATTGGCGATCGGGGGGGGGCATCATGGGGTCTGGAGTGGGCTTGGAGGCTGGGCCGGCGCCGTGCCGCGGGTGTGGCGTAACAGGTAGGGAACAGGCAGGCAACAGGCAGAACAGGGCTGCTGGCAGCGAGGTCAGTGGACGAGTCGTGGCCGCCAATGCGAGCGCGCATGCTCGAACGTCGTCCTGCGGCCGAGCCTCGCACTTGCCGCAGCCCGCTCACCGAACGGCTGGACGGCGGGTCGTTGTTGGCCCGCTGACCAGCGCGCAACAGGATCTGGTGATTCGCAACATCGGGCTGGTGGGTCTGCACCTGCGGAATCGCGTCCCCACACCCCGTCGGCCGATGCGGCAACGGGAACGCGCGGATCTCTTCCAGGTCGGCTGCGTGGCGTTGGTCCGCGCCGCGGGGAGGTATAACCCGGCCTCGGACGGCCCCTTCGCCGGGTATGCCCTACCGCGCATTCGTGGAGCGATCTTCACGGCCGTTCACGAACACTTTGCGACCATCCGCGTACCCTGCGACGTCATCGCCCGTCGGCGGAAGGAACTTGCACTCAACGGCCGGACGTCGATACCGCAACCGCCGATCGTCCATCAGTGGCGCGGCGAGGCGAACATCGCGGCTGCCCCAAAAACGCCTGCCGAGCCGCAGGACGCGAGCGGACCGGCGATTGGCGGCTTGGCTCGCAACCGATTCGAGCGAGCGGTGCAGGCCGCTCTGAACGACCTGCAGTCCCGCAAGTGGCGACGACAGGATGTGCCCGCAGTCATGGCGCGCATCGCCACCGAGCGAATACTCTCGGCGGACCGCGGACACAAGATGCCGATCCGGGAAATCTCACGGCTTTTTGGCATCTCGTCGGGCCGCGTCAGCGAGTACGAACAGCTCCTTCGCGACACCATCACAAAGAACCTGATGCGGGATCCCCAGTTGCCGCTGCTCCTGCAGTTCGCTCGTCAAGATCCTGGAGGGATGGACGGCCCGATCACACCCGAGCGGCGAGAAATGCTCCTGCTTGCGGAAATGAGGGCGTTCGACGTTCAACTGGCGACAATGGATCGATCACAACGCGCCGAACTGCTCTACCAGCTCATGGAGGAGTCGGGTACGCCGCCCGATGAGATGATCTGCAAGCTCTACCGTGCTTCTGCAGGGAAAGACAATGACGCAGCTATGTAGCTTCCGAGCCACGCTGCTCGGCCGGGATCGCTTGGGCTGGAATCGCTCGACCCGGGACTCGTTCCGAGCCCCACTCTCTGCGGAGTCTTCTCCGCATTACGGCTCCGCTCGGCCCGGAATCCTTTCCGGGCCTGTCCTGTGAAGCACTGGTCGCGAACCAGAGCAGCCTCTTCTCGCGGAATCCTCGTCGCATTTCAGCCTGAATGACGATGGGAATCGTCAGATGCACGGGCCCCAGATGGGAATCTGGGGCCAGCGATCGGAATCGTCAAATGCACGGGCTCCAGATAGGAATCTGGGGCCAGCGAGAATTGGAATCTGGGGTCTTGCTGGGCCCGGAATCCGTACGTGTTTAGCGTGCAAGACAGCGGGTCAGGCACTTTTTGCCGTCTTCTTGTCGCCGACGAGTCCCGCCGGACTGAGCCAACCTCTCCTAATCGCACCGCGAACGGCATTTGGGCAAAAAGAGCCAGACCCCAGCACGCCAAACACGTACCGGAATCCTTTCCGGGCCCCGCTCTGCGAGGAATCCTTTCCGCATTCCACCTGCCTTGACGCTCTCGCCCCAGGGGCCTATCTTGCCCGCTCTTGATTGGCCACGAGACACCGCTATGCGGGGACACACATGAATCTGGTTACTGGTGCCACGGGATTGCTGGGGAGCCACATTGTCGAGCAGCTTCGGCTGCGCAACCGGCCGGTGCGGGTGCTGGTCCGCCGCGGCAGCGACGTGGGGTGGCTCAAGACGCAGGGGGTCGAGTTCGCGGAAGGCGACCTGTCAGACAAAGCCGCCCTTCAGAAGGCCTGCCAGGGCGTGAAAGTCGTGTACCACGCGGCCGCCCGCGTCGGGGACTGGGGCCCGTGGGAAGATTTCGTCAGAATCACCATCGACGGGACACGGAATCTGGCCGAGGCCGCGTCGGCGGCCAGCTGCGACCGGTTCCTGCACATCAGCTCGATCAGCGCCTACGGACATCCCGACGGCGAAGGTGTGATCCTGGACGAAACCGCCCCGCTGGGCAGCCACCTGCACAAGTGGAGCTATTACTCGCGGGCCAAGGTCCAGGCCGAGCACGATCTCTGGGCGATGCACAAGGCCGGGAAGCTCAAGCTCACCGTCATTCGACCGAGTTGGCTATACGGGCCGCGCGATCGGGTGACCATCTTCCGCCTTGCACGGATGCTCCGCGAGGGCAAGGCGAAAATCCTCGGCGACGGCGAGAACAGGCTGAACGTCGTGTACGCGGGCAATGTGGCGGAGTGCGCCATCCTGGCGTGCGACACCGAGACGGCCGTCGGGCAGGCCTACAACGCCTGCAACGACGGCGAGATGAAACAGGCGCAGTGGATGAACATGCTCGCCGCCGCGCTCGGTGCCCCGCCGGTCACGCACCACGCGCCGTACAAGATCGCCTACAAAGTGGCATTTCTCCTGGAGTGCTTTGGCCACCTCTTCCACACGAAAAAGCCGCCGATGATCACGCGATACGCCGTCTGGCTCATGGGCCGCCGCGTCTATTTCAGCGCCGACAAAGCCCGCAACCAACTCGGCTGGAAATCCACCGTCTCCTACGAGGAAGGGGTGAAGAAGACGATCGCGTGGCTTCGCGAGCAAGAGGAAGAACGATGAAACCCGAGATCCGCAAGCCGACGGAGGATGAGAAGAAGGAAGCTCACGCCTGGCCGACGTGGTCCAAGGAGGCCAGCGAGTTCCCCTGGCAGTACGACGAGAAGGAAACCTGCCTGATCCTCGACGGTGACGTCACCGTCACCAATGAAACCGGCGAGAAGTTCAACTTCGGACCGGGGGATTGGGTGGTCTTTCCGCAAGGCATGAAATGCACGTGGAAGGTCAACCGGCCGGTGCGGAAGCATTACAACTTCGGGGAGTGAGCGAGTTTTCTGTTTTCGGCGTGTCAGAAGAGCGGCAGGTCTCCGTTGCCTTCGGCAACTCCGACCATGCCCTACCTTCTTCTGGGAATGAACGCGCCTGTTGGTCTGTTCGGCGGCGAGACGCCAAGACCGCCAGGAAAACCACGCATGCATCCTTTCCCCAACAGACCAATAGACTAACAGACTAATAGCCTTCCTTAGTCCTTCGCCTTGTCGAGCTCGAACTCGGCGTGGAGGACCTGGACGGCCTTTTCGCCTTCGGCGGCGTTGACGACGCAGCTCACGACGATTTCGCTGGTGGTGATGTTCTGGATGTTGATCTCGGCCTTCGCCAGGGCGTTGAACATCTTGGCGGCCACGCCGGTGTGCGTTTTCATGCCGACGCCGACGACGCTGACCTTCGCCAGCCCCGAATCCATTTCGACCGACCGGATGCCCAGGTCGCGGCCCAGTTCCTTACAGACCAGGTCGGCGTCCTTGAGATCGGTCCCGGCGATGGTGAAGCCGATGTTGGCCTCGGAAGCGTGCTCGACGATGTTCTGAATGATGTCATCGACCACGATGCCCTGCTGGGCGATACGGGCGAAGATCTTCGAGGCAATGCCCGGCTTGTTGGGCACGCCCACGAGCACAATGCGGGCCAGGTCTTTCTTGAGCGTCACGCCGCGAACGACGACGTCTTCCATTCCCTTGGTCTGAGCCACGATCATGGTCCCTTCTGTATCGGTAAGCGAACTGCGAACGTGGATAGGCACGTCATACTTCTTGCCGAACTCGATCGACCGCGAGTGCATCACCTTGGCGCCCAGCGAGGCGAGTTCGAGCATCTCGTCATAGTTGATTTCGTTCATCTTGCGGGCCTGGGGAACGATCCGCGGGTCGGTGGTGTACACGCCGTCGACGTCGGTGTAGATCTCGCAGATCGAGTTCTTGAGGACGGCAGCCAGGGCCACGGCGGTGGTGTCCGACCCGCCGCGCCCGAGCGTTGTCAGGGCCCCTTCCTCGGTCACACCCTGGAAACCCGCGACGATCACGACCTTGCCCGCGTTGAGCTCCTTGTAGATTCTCTCGGCGTCGATGGAGCGGATGCGAGCCTTGGTGTGGGAGGCATCGGTGACCATGCCGATCTGTCGACCGGTGAAACTGATCGCCTCATGTCCGGCGGCCGCCAGGGCCATGGCCATGAGCGAGATCGACACCTGCTCGCCGGTGGTCAGGAGCATGTCCATCTCGCGTTTGGGCGGGTTGGGGTTGACCTCCTTGGCCAGGGCGATGAGCTTGTCGGTCGTCTTGCCCATGGCCGAGAGAACCATCACCACTTGGTTCCCGTCGAGCTTTGCTTTGATGGCCCGCCGAGCGGCACGGTGGATCTTCTCCGCATCCGCGACGCTGCTCCCACCGAACTTCTGGACGATAATGCTCATGTTCCTCGCACCGAAAAACCGCCCTTTTCCTGCTCCCGGCTGGACCCGCATCGACGACCCGTCGCCCCCCCCGCCGGTAAGCCCGAAGAGTCTAGCATAAGACCGGCTCCAGGCAAGGGCCCGCCAGGTTCCGGCCGGCTGATACAGCGTATCACTCCATCGGATACCGGCGGACGGGTGTGAGAATCCCTTTTCGCACCCTTCAGCCGCGACAATCCTTTCCCGCCTCCCAGATGGGATAGGAATCCCGCACGGCGGGGAACCAGATGGGAATCTGGTTCCAGCGGATGGGAATCTGGTACGTGTTTAGCGTGCAAGACAGCGGGTCAGGCACTTTTTGCCGTCTTCTTGTCGCCGACGAGTCCCGCCGGACTGAGCCAAACTCTCCAAATTGCACCGCCAACTGCATCTGGGCAAAAAGAGCCAGACCCCGGCACGCTAAACACGCACATCGCTTTGACGGTGGGTTCGGCGATTCGCTTGACCAGCCGGCAGGTTTATCCTGCCGGTCAGGCACCATGGGGATAAACCCCGTGGCTCGTCAAGGTCAATTCGGTTCAAGGCTGCCTGGCTTCGACGACCACTTCCTTTGAGTCGGCATCCACCTGCACCGTCACCCAGGCGGCATCGCCGGAGACGTGCGGCTTGGCATCCACCGCTTTGCCGTTCACCGTAGCAGTCAGGTCCTTCTGTGTCGGCTGGAACGGCCCAAGTCGGACGTTCAGGCCCGGCACCGAGCCCGTGGTGCGGATCTCCATCCGGCAGTGGCGGTCGCTGCGTTGCAGGCGGTACGTCAATTGCGTCCAGCGTTGGCGACCATCGGACGCCTGGTAACGTACGGGCCAGTCGTTGACGCGCAGACCGGTCCAATTCCAAGGCAGTCGCGGGACAAGTGACAACTGGCTCGCCTCCGTGAGCAGGTCGTCGATGCCTGCCAGGATGCGAAGCGGGTACAGGAAGCCGGCCGCACAGACGAGGTTCGTATCCTCGGCCCAGCCCGGCGGCCCGTTGGCCCAGCGAGACAACTCGGCGATCTCGCTTCCGCGATCTTCGACCACATCCGTGTCGCGCGCATGGCCTTCGAGAAGTGACTCAAGAACGCCCACGCGATCACACAGGGCGGCGGTCGCGATGAGCGCGTTCGGGCCGTCATATGAATCGGCGTATCGCGACACCATTCCCGCTGCCTTCTGTTCGATGA
>CAZTQK010000282.1:0-8599 GCA_964615635.1 uncultured Planctomycetales bacterium | reverse complement strand
GAAGGCGGGGCCCAGGTCTTGCCGTCATCGTCGGAGCGGGAGAAGACGATGCGGTTCTTCGGGCCGGGTTGCTCAAGAGCCTGCGTCCAGACGGCCATCAGTGAACCGTCCGGCCCATCGAACACCAGAAAATGCTCGTTGTGCGAATCGTGCTTGGAACTGTCCCAGTGCTGCGGGACATAGACGACGTAATCCGGCTTGCTGCGATGGGCCTCGCGGAGCATGTGGGCCCGGATATCGGCGGGGTTCTTCGCGACGTCCTGGGCCCGTACTGTCAATGAGAATGCCAGCAGGGTACTGGTCACCATTAGTATCAGGGTTTTCTCGCTGTGGCGAGCGGCGGTGTGCAAGAACAGGCGGATGATTGTCGACTGCATGGTTTCTTCTCCACAAAAGTATATGGATAGTATGGGTAGTCTCATCGATCCATCAGGGTAGCGAGAGCATCGATCGCCAAGTCTGAGAGTATTCGCGCCTCGCGTGCGTCACGAAGGACGAGTCGACGCGTTCCACCGGCTGAGCTTGGCCCGAATCGCGTCAACCTTGAAATCCGCCGGGCGAGGCTCATCCTGGTTGGCATCCAACTCCTCGAAAGTCGGCGTCTTCGATGGCACTCCCTTGGGTGGCACCTCGACGCCGGCCACCCATGTCAGGGCATTGAGCATCAGCTTGCGGTAGTCATCATGTCCCCAGTTCCACTGGAAGTGCCCGCCGGTGAAGCCGAACCCGCGCCCGCCGTCGGGCCGTTCGAACGCCCACGCGACGATTTCGGACATGCCCTTTCGTGCCCGGACGTGTGGGTTGCCGCTGTAGGGGCCGTCCGGCCGTTCGCGTGTTTGCTCGGGCGGGACGGCGCTGAGAATCGGCACCACCTTTTCCATGTTTTCGCGGAACCGCATGTGGTAGTACCACTCGTCCTCGATCTCGAACGGCCTGACGCCGCGCGTGATTGGGTGGTCGGGCAATTGCGTGAACCGCGCGGGCCAGTGCGGGTTGACCGACCAGTGCTGCTCGAAGTAGCCGCCGATCCACTTGAGCATATGCTCGCCGACCCGCCCCTTGGGCACGTCGAGTGCGTAGTGGAGCACAGCCAGTCCGACGCCTCTGTCAATCGCGGCCCCGACCTCGGCGAGGTGGCTGTTGATCATATTGCCGCCGGCCCCGTCGGCGAAGAAGACGATCGCGTTGGCGTTGTCGAACGCGGTCGGATCGGACGGCCATCCGTTGCGATAAACCACCGCGTGGACGGCGGGCACATTCTCATTCAGCAGCCGGGCCAGCAGAAGGCATCCGGCATTGTGCTCGTGGCTGCCGTAGCCGTGACTCGGCGTTCCGGCCACAAGGACGATCTTCTTCTTGCTCTCCATGGGCAGACGCTTGAGTCGGATCTTGCGGAACTGCACCTTCATGGGGTCGCCGGCGTGAAGCTGCAAGGCCAGAATGCCCGAGTGGCGGGCGGCTTGGCGATCCTCGTCGACGGCCTCGATCATGACCTGGCCGTTGATCTCGTGCATATAGCGGTTGCCGCGTGCGACGACGCGGTAGCTGTTCCAGTCCTGATCGCGGATCTTGGCGGCCAGTTCGTCGGCAGTGCCGATCGTGCCCACGACCTTGGGCTTGTGGTCATCGCCGATGACCACCTTCTGGCCTCGCTGGGCCAGAATGCCGCGAGACCGCTCGCTGTAAAGGATACCGGTGTACCTGTTGGTGGCGTCGATGTCGGCCTGCTCGCCGGCGGCCACCCACTTGCCCCACTTGTCCGGGTCCTCCCAACTGCGATACTGAATGCCGCTGTTGCCGCTGAAGATGCGGTATTCGAGCGTCAACTCGAAGTCGTCCACCTCGCCCTGCCGCCAGATGAGAAAGGTGTTGTGCTTGAGCGGCTTGTCGGGCGTGGTCTGGCCGGTGACGGCCCCATCCTCGACACGCCAATAGCCAGGGTCGCCGTCCCACCCGCTCAGCGTCTTGCCGTCGAAGATGGATTCGAAGCCGGTAACGTTTTCGGCCGTCGCAGAATGAGCAAAGACAGCAAACGCGAATGTCAGCGAAGCTGCAACGAATCTCATATTCGTGACTCCAAAAGCACCTTGGGATCTGCTCCTCTTAGCTGCGACAGTATAGCCACTGATCTCGCAGTGTGGCAGGGGGCTGCTGGTTTTCCATTCGGAAGGCACAGGCAGGCAGACTGTCAGCCACTCGCGTGCCGGTCAGTTGCTCTCGGCACGATCATTCGGGCGGCGCCGGGTCGATTCGCTCCTTGGGAGGCAGGGGGGGAGCATCTCCATACGGACTGCGCCACACGAAGCAGAGCGGCTTGTCCGAGCGCTTGTAGCCGGCGGCCGGGGCCTCGGCGGTCGTCGGATAGAGACGCTGCCTCCCATCCTCACGGGCGATCTCATATAGCGGCACGGTCCCGGCAGGGGGGGCAGGAACGTCGCTCGGCAAAGCGTGGAACAGCGGTCGTTCGACGTCAGACTTCGATGTCTGCTCTCCCGCCACCAGCAGAGCCCATCCCTCCCCCGACCGCTGCTGGTAGACGGGTATGCTTCCGAGGAACGGCCGATCGGGCGCGAAGAAGGCGATCGTCGGGACATCCTTGCCGATCGCGACATTGTCCCACCGCCCCAACACCCGCTTGCCCGGATCGGCGGATAGCTCATACACCGGAGCCGGCAGGGCCAATCGCTCATCACCCAGATCGAGCTTGTACATGATCTGGTTGTAGTCGTACCACGGGGTCCGCATCGGCGCGCCGGATACAAATTCCGTGTACGTGCCTTCGAAGTAGATGATCCGCCCGTTATCCTTGGCGAACACCGGATGCTGCTTGGGGTTGTAGAAGCTGTACTTGTCGTGGGTGATGATCTTGCGGCCGTAGACCCACGGCCCCAGCGGGGTGTCAGCTTCGAGATACCACAGTTCGCCGAGCATCGAGGTGCCCATGATTTCGACCGCGACCATGACCCATCGTCGGCGGTACTCGTTCCAATACACGGACGACCCGTGCAGTTGGAACGGTTTGCCTGTCTCGATATCGGTCGTCTGGATCAGGGCCTCTTCCTGCTTGAGCGCGCCGTCCTTGATCATCTTGGCGTAGTCAGCGGGCGACAGGCCGGGCGTGTCTTTCTTCCATGTGTACCTCAGTGTGCCGTCCTCGCGCCGGTCGAACTTGGGCGATTCCTTGCTGCTCTCGTGGACCAGCGGCGTGTAGGCCTCGTAGTTGGCCGAGTCAGTCAGGAGCCGGGCGTCGGCGACGATTCGCACGAAGGGGTAACCAGGGTCGTAATAGACGAACTGCTTGCCGTCGACCTCGCATCTGAATGGATGACCGGAGGGTTTGACGGGGGCCTTGAGATCAAACTCAACGACCTTCTCGAAGAGCTCCTTATCGTCGTTGAAGAGCATCAGGCCGCGTTCCTGGGTCGCCATGGCGTTATTGACGCGCGAGTACATCGCGTAGAGTCGCTCTTGTCCGCCCTCGTTGGGCAGGGTGATCAAGCCGTCCAACCAGACCGGCCCGGGACCGGAGTGTGGGGCCATCTCTTTGACGAAGCCGTTGTCGCGGAGGAAGTAGTCGTAATCAATGCCGATGTCCGGATCGAGGCCGCCTGCCGAGGGCAGTGCGGAGGTTGCACCAGTCATGTGGAAATTGCCGAGCGGGTAGGCCGGCCAGCCCGTGTCACCCCACATCCAGAAGAGCCGGCCGTGATAGAGGATTCCTTGTATGCTGTCGCAACCGACGACCCGCCCATGAAGCACCGGCTCTCGGATCGGGGGCTTCAGCCCGAGCAGCACGGTGTCGCGGTAGATGCCGCCGCCAGTGAGGCGATACAGCCGCTCGGCGATGTTGAGGCGTTTGATCTTGAGAACGGCGCTGCCGCCGGGTTTGACCTCCAGGGCCGTGCCGGACATGCCGAAGCCGTCCTTGGGAAATTCGTAGCCGTGGCTCTTGACGGTGAAAAACACACGCTGGTCCATCAGGCCGGGTTCGTGGAAGGCGACCAGCCCGTTGCTGTCGGTGTAGTAGCAGACATTGTGGGTGGTCTTCAGTTCCACCAGCGGGACGCCACGGCCGGTCTGTGCGTCGACCACCTGGATCTTGAAGTAGTCGCCGGGTGACGGTGCAGCCAGTTGGCAGATCAGCAGCAGTTCACAGAATAGCATTTGGTGGTGCCCTCTCAAGCGGTGGGTGGTCATTACATACGCTCGGCGAGAGTTGTACCCGCCGTGGGCCGATGCGGCAAGGCGGCAAAAACAGGGACTGGCTCGCTCAACGCTCGATCCGGACGGACGTGACCCACACATGGCAGAGCCTGGAAGCCAGCGGCGTGTCCGGTGGTGCAACGTGCCTGTCGCCGTTTCCGCGCGGTGAGGCCGCATGGACTGTCACAGACCCGCGATTTCTCGGTATACTGTCACCACGATTTGCGTCTCGTGTCTTTCTCGGCCTGCGATTCTGGCTGACTCGGCGGGTGCCACTGGCGGCTTGCCCGCCAGTGCCTGACTGACCTGCCGAGAACCGCACCAATGAGGAGTACCCGACATGAACGTTTTTATCTCCGCCGACATGGAAGGCATCTGTGGCATATTCGGCTTGCATCAGTGGGAATCAGACGGGCACGGTTATAAGCAAGCGTGCGAATGGATGCTGGGAGAGGTCAACGCCGCCGTCGAGGGAGCCATGCAGGCCGGCGCTACGCAGATCGTCGTCAAAGACGCTCATTATGACGGCAACAACATCGATCTCGAGAAGCTCCACCCCGCGGCCGAGCTGATCAGCGGATGGGGGCCGTTGAACAGCATGGTCGAGGGCATCGGTCCCGAGTTCAACGCCCTCATCCTCATCGGCTATCACGCCCGGGCGGCCACGGCCGACGCGACATTTGCCCACACCTGGTCGCGCAACGTCCTCGAACTGAAGGTCAACGGAACGGCGATCGGCGAGGCGGAGTGGGCGGCAGCGTTCGCCGGGCATTTCGGCGTCCCGGTGGCGATGATCACCGGAGACGACAAGCTGGCCAAGCAGGTCCGTGCAACCATCCCGGCCGGGTTCGAGTTCGTGGTGACCAAGACCGGCTGGTCGTTCAACGCCGCCCGCATGCGGCCGATCGCAACCGTCCGGCACGAGATCCGTGAGACCGCCAGGAAGGTCCTGCTGGAACCAGGCCGCTTGCCCGTGTACCGCCCGCCGCTGCCCGCGACGATCACGGTACGGTATCGTCACTGGGAGGGCCTGCATGCCTGCGAGGCCGTCCCCAACGTCAAGCGGCTCAACGTCGACACCTTCGAATACACCGCCGCGGATTTCATCGAAGCCCATAAGTACTTCTCGACCTTGAATCGGCTGGCCAAGCCTTGACGATACGCCAAGTTGCTGGTGGACTATTCCTGGCGGTCTGAGTGTCGACGACCTGGCCAAGGTAACAGGGACACCGAAAGAGCGAGGTGACGCATGCGGATCGATAGAAATCATCCTGGTGTCTCTTGCGCCCGGTTCTCGGTCAGGCTCTTGCTGACGCTAGCGATCTTGAGCCACGTGTCTTGCGGTGAAGACAGGCCAACGTCCAGACCAGCGTCGGCGGACAACGAAGAGAAACTCGCTGTCCAAAGCAGGCCGGCGTCCGAACAGGCATCGCCCGACGATGAGAAACCGTTTGTCATGGATATCCCAGATTGGCCAACGTCCAGAGATTGGCCGGCGTCGAGAGAGGCATCGCCGGACAGCCAGAGGGCGCTCAACAAGGAGATCCGTTCGGCCGTAGCCCAATACCTTGCCGATCATCCGGAAGTCTCGGGCACCCTCAGGCAAGCGCTGCAAGAGTTGACCGCAGGTGCAGATGCCACCAGCCTGGGCAATTGGTCCTTGTCCGGAAGTGAGAGGGGGAGACTCTATTACGAGGCTTACTGGATTGGCAATGAGTGTCATTACTTTGTGATAGACCTTTCCGCCACCGACTCGGGCGTGCACGTTGCTGGCGTTTCGAGAATGCGGCTACGCATGTCGCCGAGATGAGGGACCTGAGAACGCGCCACCCAGTCCAGAGAAAACAAACATGAGGAGCTCAACTCTTGACTCGTGACATTCTGACAGGGAACCGCACCCAGCCCCGGCTGTTGCGGGGCAGCGACGGTCAGGCCGGACAGAGTTCCTGAAGGATGTAGTGGCCTGAATCTGTGCTCTTGGGTGACGCAGCAGGATAGGCTAACCAGACGCACGGTGCGGCGGCCGGATGCAAATGTGTGAAGAGTCCAGAGTCGACTGCGGGATGTTCCCTGGGGCGGTAAAAACTCCTAGTTCATTCACGTTCGACAAGGAGCCATTCGAGGCCGTTTGGCCGTGAAATCGACACCCCAGAAACAGCCACTTTGTGCTCTTATCCTCTTGTCGTTCGGCGACTTAGATCCGTTCTCGGTTTGGGTTCGTTTGGCGCAATCGAGGGTTCTGCAATCGTGTCTGCAGCGCGAGTGCCGCCTAGGGGCTTGCCTCGGAACAATACAAGAAACATGCTCATCGGCAGGGTGCGGACTGCTGGCCGTCTTGGCCCGGATTCATTTGTCAAAGAGCACTGGCGGTGGCCATGGGTGCCGGTCGGTTTGCCGGCGGCGGGCGACCAAGGCTCCGCTGGTTTTGTCGGGCGGGACAACACTGGGGGTGCTCCGGCGAGGTGGGTGGGAGCCGAGCGGGGCGAAGGCAAGGATGAAGGCGGAAGGCTGAAGGATGAGTCAAGACAGGTGAGTCACCAATGGCCAATGAATGATGAATGACGAAATTCGAAGCGGATGGAACCGCCATGGCGCCAAGACGCCAAGAAGACGACGGTAGAGGAAGGAGGACCACGGACGGGCACGGATGGACACGGATGTGGGCGGGCCGCGAGAGACGCAAAAAGCGCGGGTGGACCGCGGAAGACGCGGAATATGCGGAAGGGGTGGCTGGATGACCAATGCCGAAACCGCAATGACCAATGAATGACGAATGTCGAAATCAGAATGACGAATGAAATCCGAAGCTCGAATGTCGAATGGAACGAGGCGTCGGGGTCGAGTTGGCCACGAAGAACACAAGAAGGGCGGTAACGGAGTGAGAGGCGATGGGCGGAAGGTCATCGTTGACTCTCAAGGGTTGTGTCCAACAGTGTCTGAAGATAATCTGGAGTCGATTCGTGCGAGGGTGAGTTGATCTTGCGGTGGTCGGCCAAGTAGGTGCGACGGCCAAAATCGACAGGATATGAAACCGGAACGGCGATGAGAAAACGAGCCTGTCCGTCTTCTGTTCTGTCTTGCTTGCTGTTCAAAAGATGCAAGAAGCTGGAACAAGACTAACGAGGTACTCGATCTGGGTAGCCAAGCTGACGCTTGTCGCGAGCTTCGCTGGATGTGGTCGGCCGGACGGATGCAAGATGATAGTCGCTGGGACGGATGCCCACGCGATCCCATTGCATCTCAGGAAGGGGCTCAGTTTGGATATGGTGTACATACCCATGCGCGAGGCCGACCTGGATCCGCTGAGGGATGCGGCCCATGGCAATGGCTATCCTGTCTCCGGTGGTTTCTTCATCGGCAAGTACGAAGTGACGCAAGAGCAATGGGAGTGTGTAATGGGTACACACCGAGGATCATTTGTGGGTACCAACCTGCCGGTGGAAGGGGTCAACTGGCATGAATGTCAGGAATTCTGCCGTCGATTGTCCGCACGCACCGGCTATCTTGTTCAGCTACCTCCTAGTGCCGAGTGGGACTATGTGCAACGCTGCGGTCGCAATGAAGAAGCTCGGCATACCGACAAAAAGCCCGTTGCACGAACCACGTCGACCCGTTCTTCCGGCGTTCGAATGCAGACTGAGCCCGTTGGCAGTGGTCAGCCGAATTCGTTGGGTGTGTATGATCTGGAAGGCAATGTTCGGGAGTGGTGCTGTGACCGGTACAATATGGAAGTGGAAGGCACAAGTACCTCAAGCCGAAGGCAGGTCCAAACACCTTTCCGGTGCGTGAGAGGCAAGTCTTGGGCCACTGACCTGTCCGAAACCAGGGAAGAAGAGCCGGCCTGTTGGCTCCCAGAGACAGGGCACCCAGACCTGGGTTTCCGTGTCGTGATTGGGGGCAGAGCCGAGGCGCGCCGTCAGGCTGAAGAAGAGTCCGTCTCTGCGAGTGATCCGAGCAGTCTGGCACGAAGCAGGAGTCTCTCTACGAGATTCACCCTGACCGAGCTATCGGACAGCAGGACCATCCATGGTGTCACAATCCGGTTGGTGCGTCACGATCCAGACCGAAAGAGCGCGACAATCCTGGTCTCTGCGAGCACAGGCAAAAAGACCTTGACCGCGACGCAGGGCAGCTATTTCGGCAGCGGCCGGTCCATCTTCTTGGAGCGAATCTTCCCAGATGGAATCGAACTCCAATATCGATGGGCGGAGATTGAATGAAGATCGGGACACGGGACAACCATTGGGGCGTCTTTCACTCGATCGTCTCGCCGTAGCGGCAATATGTGATGAGGTGTCGAAACGAGGACGCCGGCGGTTGTGCGTACGGTGGCTAGGACCAGGGGACCGGCTAACCGCAACGGCGGGTCGTCAGGAGCGACCCCCATGACGGTGCG
>CAZTQK010000281.1:0-8628 GCA_964615635.1 uncultured Planctomycetales bacterium | reverse complement strand
AGGTGCAGAATCATAAACAATTGTTTCTGTTCGACTTATAACCGGACACTACTGGTCCCGGATTGCTGGCCAAGTGACCGGTCTCGATGTCCGCATCCGGCTTCTTCTGGCTCCGAATGCAATCCAGGAAGCTTTGGGCGTGTTTCTTAACCGCATCGTGCTCACTGATCTTGGCAGGCCGCTTTTGGGTTACCGGTTTCTCGCCTTTCTTGTACTCGTGGAGCACATAGCCCTGGCGATCCAGAGCGAGTACGGCATCGCTTCCGTAGAAGATCTTGCCATGAGCCATCTGCTCTTTGAGGTGGCTGCATGCGCCGCGGAAGGTGTACGTCAGCAGGAATCCGTTCTTGGCCACCTTCCCCGGCGGGTATTCGCACATGCCGGTGAAGGTGTCCGGCCACTGTGTGTTGTCCTTGGGGAAGGCGTACTTGCCGCCATGGCCGACGGCAGCGACCGGGGAATCGACCTCCATCGCCCAGTGTACGATGTCATAGTGATGAACGGCCCAGTCGAGTTGCCAGCCCCCGCCGTAATCATGGAACCAGTAATGACGGTCATAACGATTCTGGTTGAATGGCACGCTGGGAGAGGGGCCGACGTACATGTCCCAGTCCAGTTCGGGCGGCGCAGTGCCGTCCGGGGGCGAACCAAAGCCGGGTGAGAAATTCTCCAGGTCGAAGACCTCGACGTTGGAGATAGTGCCCAGTATTCCCGATCGAACGATCTCAACGGCCTCGCGGTAGTGTTCCCAGGTGTGTTGCTGGGTTCCCATCTGCACGATGCGGCCGTGCTTGCGGGCCGCTTTGGCCGCCGCCCGGCCTTCTCCGATCGACGTGCCTACCGGTTTTTCCAGATAGACGTCCTTGCCCGCCGCGCATGCCTCGATGCACACGGGCACATGCCAGTGGCCGGTCGTTGCCACAATGACCGCGTCAATCTCCTTGATTGCCAGCAGGTGCCGAAAGTCCTGGAATACCTGTGCCTTACCCCCGAGAACGGCCTGGCTTGCCGCTGCGCGCCCCTTGTGGACATCGCAAACCGCCAGGCACTCGACGTTGGAGAGGGATTGACAGATGCCCATCAGGTAGGGTCCCCGTCCGCCGCAACCAACCAGGCCGAGGCGAATCTTCTCGTTCGCCCCGCGTATGGGTGCTTGCGCCGCCCACAGACGCGTTCCCGCAAAGCCCGCGCTGATCGCGACCGGCGCGGCGGTTCGAATAAACGTTCTTCTGCTGATGCCCTCGTTCATCGTCGAACCTCCTCTACCAGCGAGAAATCGTCGAAGTCCACTGTGAAGATCAGGTCGCCCACATCGTTGTTGTGTCCGCGAGTCCAGACGCTGATGCTGCCGCCTTTTGCCTTGATGCCGGGGAAGACGATCTGGTCATAGAGGTGGCTTCGCCGCCCGGTCAGGCCCCAGACGATGGTGGAAGCCTTCGGGTCATCGGTCTGTCCGGTCGGATCGTACCCGACGGCCGACAGGTAGCGTTTGTCCGACATCGCACTGCCGGCGGTCCAACCGGAGAGACAGTAGGTCTTTCCAGGCTTGAGTCCGACAACCCGCTGGACGAAGCCGCCATCGATCTTGGTACCGTTGATGTTCCCGCCGATCACGCGCGAGGCGTTGCTGCCGTCTTGACCGTACTTGCCGTACCAGAACGCGGTTGGGTCTGTGTTCCACCGCTTCCAGCCCGGCGGGTCCTTGGCATTCTCCTGGCTCGCCGTCCCCTGCTCGAAATCCCCGTTTGTCAGAAGGTTCCTGCCTTCCGGCTCGTAGGGCTCCGTCGGCACGCGGGGCTTTGCCGCCTCGACATATTCGACAACGGTCATCTCCAGATCCTTGTCCGGGACCGGTTGACCATCGCGAAAAGCTTGCCCGTCTGGGTAAGCATTGGCAGGGTGGTTGACTACCGAAGCGTTGTAGCCTTTGCAGGGTGGGCAAGTCACGAACTCCAGGCAGTAGGCTTTGCCCGGACGCAACTCGACTTCGCCGGGTTGCCAGGCTGCACCAAGGAAGCCGTGTCCTGGTCCCCACCAGGCGGTTGTGGCTCTCTTTGTGACTCCGATCACCTTGCCTTTGGGGTTGTCTCCCTCGTGCACACGCATCTCCGCAAGGACGCCCCTTTCCTGGCCGCCCCAGGCAACCAGCAGGTCCACCGCCGCCAGCGATCTGCCTTGCGCGACCCACGTCTGGGCCCAGGTGCCCGACCCGGCCAATTGACCGGGCTTGATGTCGAATATTCGCATGTAGGGCACCACGGTCCCATCACTATCGGAGGAGATACTCGCATACAAGTCGTACTTCTGCTCCCTGCCGTCCGCATACGCCGTGCCTGCCACGTATCCCGGGCCGACGGCATCGTGGCGGACCAGAGGGGTGACGCTTGAGTCTGCTCGATCGGTCCCGGCCAATCCTTCCAGGCGCAGCGCGTACTTGCGGCCCGGGATGGTCATCAGTTCGCCGCTGCGCCATCCGACCCAGTTGTCATTGAGCCGGCCGAGTTCGGGGTCTATTCGTTCCGGGCCGACCTGTGGCCACGTCGCGGGCGGGGTGCCCTCGCGGACTTCATGAATCGAAACCCGCATCGATGTCGCCTTGTGACCGGCCAGCTTGTAGTGTGCGTGCGTGATCGATGTGCCGTTGGCCACGAAAGACTGGTGGAAGATCTTGGCGGTGACCCACGGCTCGGGAACGCCCGGCTTCTCCCACGGCCCGAGCTTGGTGCCGCTGGCGCAGCAGTAATCGAGCGGCGGAATGATGTTCCGCGTGACGTTTTCGCCGGGCGTGACCCTGATGTCGCGAACCACCACCGGGCGGACGAACCACTCGGGCTGGTGCAGCAGAATCGCATAGTTGCCGGGCAGCACGTCGAAAGGTGTGTAACCGTTGTGCCTCGTGGCCTCGTATGGCGGGGCGCCGCACCGTCGCACGTGGGCTTCGCTGTGGCCCTGCTCGCTGAGCCACATATCGAACTCGTACAGATCCACAAAGCCGGCCCCCGGCTGACCGAGGACACCCGGAATCCGAGCATACGTTGGCAACAGCCCCATCGAAGTGGGCGGAGGTTCGGCCGCCGCCCAGAAAAAACTGACGAGGGCTCCGACGACAGATGAGTAGAATCTCATTGACAATCGCTCCTGGCGCCGCAGGTGAAGTATCGGTCTTGATCCGCGAACAGGCATCTTAGCCGGTGAGTTGAACCGGGAACACCCTGGCCGATGCCCGACCATCGGCGGCACTTCACACGACATGTTCTTGGCCGCGACCACCTGCGGCTGCGATTGTGCTCCTCTCATCCGATAACGCGCACTCCAAGAGGTGCACCTTCATGATGGGGAGGGGACTGCGGAGGCGTCTGTTGTCTGCTCGCGTTGCGGAGCACCCGCGTACCGAGCCTGGCCGCCGGATCAATCGAAATTCTCAAACCTAAACCCATGCCGAAACAGCCTTTAGACAAGCCGGCCTGAGGCTGCCTTCGCGGAGTCAGCGTTGGGGTGGGTTCTGGGTCTTGTGGGATAAGAGTTTTCCTGTCCGGGGTTTCCCTCTCTCTGTGAGCAGTTTCTCGGGGCTTGCCTTCAGCTCGGACCGAATCCAGAACCCCATTGGCAATCCGTTAACGCGTTTCCACGACAGTTCCATGTAAAGACACCGCCGTCATGCGCCGATTCACCAAGTAGTATTTTCCCCATGTTGGGGACAGGCGGTGCTGCTCGCATGACGACGATTGCCTCCGACCAGTCCGACCTCACGATCAGCAGCGAGGCCATGAGATTCTTTCCAGTGGAGGTTGCCACGATTGAAGACGGCATCCTCGACATGGACGTCTACCTGGACTCGCTCGGTGACGGCAGCAGCTACGTGCTCTACTGTGCCAAAGGCGCCGCTTTCACGAGCAAGCTGCGAGAGAAACTGGTTCCTCGGAACGTCCGGTTCCTCTACGTGCCGATGTCTCAGCACAAGGAGTACCGCAAGGCCCTCAGCCGACACCTGGAAAAGGCCTACACCGACCCCAGCAAGGAACGATCAGAGCGAATCCGAATTGTCCGCACAGCATGTACCAAAATGATCGACGATGTGCTGCTCTTTCCGGAGCGGCCGGAATCCCTCGAGACCGTAAGAGACGTCAGCCGCCAGTTCGCAGAATGGGTCCAGGAAGACCAGACGGGTTTCTCTTACCTGATGGACATGGCGACGCATGACTACTACACGGTCACGCACATGGTCAACGTCGGGGTGGGCTGTGGCCTGCTGGCCAAGCGACTCAAACCGGACGATCCGCGGTGGCACGCGGCCCTGATCGAAGGTGGGCTCCTGCATGATGTGGGCAAGCGAAAAATCCCGCCGGAGATACTGAACAAGGAGGGCAAGCTCTCGGCCGACGAGTGGGAACTGATCAAGTTGCATCCCAGCACGGGTTTTGACCTTATCAAGGCAAACTCCGCCATGTCTGAGATCGTCATCGACATGGTGCGCTCCCACCACGAGCGGTTGGATGGAGCCGGTTACCCGGCCGGTCTGGCCGGCGACCTGATCAGCGAGGCAGCTCGAATCTGCTCGGTGATCGATGTCTTTGACGCCATTTGCGCATCGAGACCCTACCGCGGCCCGACCCCGCCGGAACAGACGCTCAAGATCCTCGCCCAGGAGAAGGGAAAGCAGTTCGATGCCGGTATAGTCGAAACCTGGGATGCGATTGTTCGGGGCCTTCTGGACGCTGACCCGGAGCGAGCGCCTCGGCTCACGGCTGAGCCTGAGCCGCTTCCGTTGGACCTGTTCATTCAGCAATCGCCGTCCGGCGGCACGCATGTCGGGCCTCGCAACCGCAGGCGTCACCCTCGCTTTGACTGCTGCCTGAAGGCCCGTGCCAGATGGTTGGAGAAGCGCTCCGAGTACCCGGGCAAGGGCGAAGCCTGGGCCGAAGTGGTCGTTCTGGATCTCAGCCAGGGTGGAGCCAGAATCTCGATGCAGTTGCCGCTCGAGCCCGACGAGGTGCTTGAAGTCGAACTGCCCGCCAGGGGGCGCCCGCCGGTGCGTCGCACTGGCCGCGTCATTCACGTGACAACCGAGTCGGGACCTCGCTGGCGTGCCGGCGTGATGTTCGTGTAGCCCCGGCAATCGACCCGCCTCTCAGTTGTCAGACTGCATTTCCCCCGTCCCCTATACGAATCCTTGCTGTACAATACGACCGTCTATTCGGGAGGCGTTCCCGGCCCGAGCTCGGGCTGAAGGCCGGCCGCGATTGATTGGACGAATTCGCGGGAGATGGTGGCATGAAAACACATCGGCAGTTCTTCGCTGTTGGCCTGTCGGGCCTGTTCTTCCTGATGATCGTTGTCCCTGCTCGCGGAGCGGCCGAGCGAGTTCTGACCCGCTGGGATTTCGGCTCCGGCTCGAAGTGGAATGGATGGTCGCCCGGGGGGACCATCAAGAGCATCGAGTTCGAGGCCGACAGTGTGAGCTTCGATTCACTCGGCTCCGACCCGATCATCGTCGGGCCTGAGTTCGAGTTGACACCGGCAACGAACCAACAGTGCGTCATCATTGATCTGGATTGTTCGAAGGCCGGACCCGGCGAACTGTTCTACACGAACAAGACCACGGGTCAGTACGGTGGTTTCGAGCAACAGTGGCGCTGCGACATGCTTGTCTCCACGTCGGGACGGCAGAACGTTGTCATCTGGCCGTTTTGGGCCGGCCTTCAGAAAATCATCCGAATCCGGTTCGATCCGCCTTCGGGCGTGCGTTGTCGCCTCCATTCCATCCGCATCGTCGATCTGTCGGAATCGGCCGGCCCACCGGTCTGGTCGTTCAAGGAGCCGGCCGATTCCTGGCGGTCGATGTATGCGGCCGCCGTTGAACGCACCGGCCAGGGCTTCGTCGCCCGGGCGACCGCCCCCCAGGCGATGATCGTGACGACCGTCGCGCCGTTCGATGCCGCGCGACGTTCAATGCTGCGGCTCGATGCCCGGTGCCCGGGCGAACACGTGCTCGGCTTCTACTGGGCGACCCGGGAGGACCCGGGTCTGTTCGGTCAGCCCATTTCTCTTGCAGGCCGCGAAGCCGAACGCCCGATCGAACTGGACCTGCGTTGTTTTCCGCAATGGAAAGGTACGGTGACCCATCTGGCGATCGCGTTCGGCACACTGGGCCGTGAGACGCTGACCATCCGCTCGATGAGCATTGAAGAAAACAACCCCAATAGCCCGTTCCTCCGATTGCGGCATTTCGGTTTCGAACGTGCGATCAACCGGCCTGGGAAAGCCGTTCAACTTCGTGCCGTCCTGGAGCACGGCGGCGGCCCGGGTGTCCCGGCCGGTCAGGCGAGCTTCGCGACGGACGGAAACGCCCGCTGCGAGCAGCCTTCGGTGAAACTGCCCGCGATCGAGCCGGGCAAGACGGTGGAACTGCACACGCTCCTCCTGCCTCAGACGAACAACTCCACGGTCGTTACGCTGCGGGTCAATAATCAGGTTTTCAAGGAGCCGCTGCGGATTGATGAGACCGTTGCAGACGAGAGTCTGCTGCGCCGAGGACCGGGCAACTACGAAGTGCCGCCGCCTCGCCCGGTGAAGACACGTTACCAGATCGGCATTTACTACTTTCCGGGTTGGTCGCCGGATCAGCTCAGCCGCTGGGAGAAACAAGCCGGCTTCCCCGAACGCGACCCGGTGCTCGGATGGTACAAGGAAGGCCTCCCGGAGGTTGCCGACTGGCACATCAAGTGGGCCGTCGAAAACGGAATCTCCTTTTTCGTTTACGACTGGTACTGGCGAGACGGCAAAGAGCAGCTGGGCCAGGGTCTCAATGACGGTTTCCTTAAGGCCCGCTATCGCGACCACATGAAGTTCGCGGTCATGTGGGCCAACCACCCGCCGTTCGCCAACCATACGCCCGACCAGTTGCTGACCGTCACCGACTACTGGCTCAAGCATTACTTCCGCCGGCCGAACTACCTGACGATCGACGGCAAGCCCTACGTGAGCTTCTTCAGTGTTCACCACGTGCTGACTGAACTGGGCGGCCCGGAGAAGGCCAGGGCGGCCTTTGACGCGATGCGACAACGCGTTCGTGACGCGGGCCTGGCGGGCCTGCACATTGCGGCGTGCAGCAGCGGCAGCAGCCAGATGTTGGAATCACTCAGACAAGCAGGCTTTGACTCCGTGACGGCATACAACTACGCGCCGGCCGGCGCGATCATGAATCAATCGCCCTATCGGCATTTCGTTCTGAGTCACGAAGAGATCTGGGAGGCGATGAAGCAGGGCGGGTCGCCGCCCTATCTGCCGCTGCTGACGGTGGGGTGGGACTCGCGACCGTGGCACGGACCGCGGGCAAATCAAAGGTTCGCCCGCCGAACTCGTGATCTCGCGGAGGCGCTGGGCAGGCTGAAGACATACCTCGATGCGAACGGCGAACGCATGGCGCTCCTGGAGGCGTGGAACGAATGGGGCGAAGGCTCGTATATCGAGCCCAACGCGGAGTTCGGATTCAAGGACCTCGAGGCAGTCCGCCGGACCTTCGCCGAGCCGGGCGACTGGCCGGTCAACATCGGCCCGGACGATGTGGGTCTCGGCGACAAGTACGATCTGCGGAAAGACAAGAAGTAGATTGGTCCCGTCGTCGCGCCGAGGTGAACGCGACACTGGCCTGCAAATCGGGTTTGCCGGATGGGCCAAGAGAAACGTGGTCGACCGAGTCTCCGCCCTCAGGATCCGACAATCGGCGATGATCTGCCTTCGGGCAATGACGTCGGTGCACTCATATTGGGTGCAATTCAGCCCATTTCGGCCGGGCATGCAGGACCGCCGGTCAGCAGTGAGCGAAAGCCCATTTCACGCCATCACCGCCAGTGATTCTTCGACCAGGGCGGCGAGTTGCTGAACGGTGAACGGCTTGGCAAGGGTGTTGTGGAAACCTTGCTGCAGCAGGCTCTGACGGTCGGCGTCAGTGATGGATGCCCCGGTGGCGATGACCTGGGTACCCTGAAGCTCACCACGGGCCGCGATGAACCGGGACAGGGCCCTGCCCTCAATGCCAGGCACGTCGGTGTCGACCAGCACAACCGCCGGCTTGGCCTGCTCCATCATCGCACCGGCCTCAAATGCGGAGCCAGCCACGGCGACCTCGTAGTCGAACCGTTCCTCGAGCGCTTTCTCGAGCAGCCTGGCGAGCTCCGCGTCGGCGTCAACAATCAGTATGCGGGTGCTCCCCGTGTCCAGTTGGTCCAGTGGGATGCCGTGAGCTTTCATGAAACGGATGAGTTGAGCCAAGGGGATGCGACGGTCCTTGCTGCCGGGGATGCGGTAGCCGCGGAGCTGCCCGGTGTCGAACCACTTGGAGACCGTGCGAGGGGCGACATTGCAGATCCGGGCGACATCACCGGTTGTGAGCACATCCTTCGGTTTGCTCATGGTTGAATCCCCGTGAGGCCAAGCAGTTTCGGTGTTCCCCCAATGAGATACTTCGGTCATTACAGACGTCAGGTTTGGAAAAATCGGCAAATCCCTTGCGGAAGATGCAGACCGGGGGCCCGGCAAAAACGATACAAGACCCCAGCATTGCATACGTACGCGTTTAGCGGGCCGGGGTCTGGCTCCTTTTTGCCTGACGCGGTTCGCAGGGTGACC
>CAZTQK010000280.1:0-8658 GCA_964615635.1 uncultured Planctomycetales bacterium | reverse complement strand
CCGAGTACATGGCCAGCGAGAGTTCCAGCTTCAGCGGAGCGACTTGGCAGCCCTATGCCACGGCCCCCAGCTTCACGCTCAGCAGCGGCAACGAGACGAAGACCGTGTACTTCAAGGTGAGGAACGGCGGGGGCGAGTCCATCGCCACGAATGACGCGATCACGCTGGACGAGACGCTGGCGCCGGTGGTGAACACGTTCGCCATCAACAACGGCGCCGCCAGCACGACCTCTCGCACGGTAACGCTGAACAACACGTGCTCGAACGGCCCGACGCAGTACATGGCCAGCGAGAGTTCCAACTTCAGCGGGGCAAGCTGGCAATCCTATGCTGCAGCTCCCAGCTTCACGCTCAGCAGTGGCAACGGGACGAAGACTGTGTACCTCAAGGTAAAGAACACGGCGGGCGAGTCGAGCGTCAAGAACGACACGATCGAGCTGAATGAGACGTTGGTGCCGGTGGTGAACACCTTCGCCATCAACAACGGAGCGGCCAGCACGACCTCGCGGACCGTGACGCTGAACAACAGTTGCTCGAACAACCCGACGCAGTACATGGCGAGCGAGAGCTCGACCTTCGCCGGAGCGATCTGGCAACCCTATGCCACGGCTCCCAGCTTCACGCTGAGCCCTGCTGGCGGGACAAAGAGGGTGTACTTCAAGGTGAGGAACGCGGCGGGCGAGTCCGACCCGAAGGATGATACGATCGAGCTGATCGTACCACCGGTGGTGGACACGTTCGCCATCAACAACGGAGCGGCCAGCACGACCTCGCGGACCGTGACGCTGAACAACAGTTGCTCGAACAACCCGACGCAGTACATGGCCAGCGAGAGCCCGACCTTCGACGGGGCGACCTGGCAATCCTATTCCACGGCCCCCAGCTTCAACCTGAGCACCGGCAACGGGACGAAGACGGTGTACTTCAAGGTGAGGAACGAGGCGGGCCAGTCCCCCCCGACGTCCGACCAGATCGAGCTGAACGAGACGGCGGGAATGGCCAGTTCGATCTCGCAGTACGGGATCACCTGGACGTTCGACAAGGAATATCGTGTCGGTCAATTCGTCACCGGCGACTGGTGGGTAGTGGGGCCGGTGACAATTGTGACCGTTTCACCCGCGCCAACTGGTAGCGGAGCATCTTATCGCAACGGCTCAATGGTTAATCCAGATATGGCTCGTGTCGGTGTCAGCACTTATCAAGGCTATGACGGCCGGGCAAACGGTTATAGGGCTTCCGACTCACAGACTTTTCCGCTAGTGCTGGACCCATCGACTGGCATCAAGTCCTTGATTTCTACAGAGAGCATTCCGACTTATCCGTTCGACGTTTCGAAGGAGCTCGATCCGCTGCCATTGCCGTACCGGCCATGGAACACTATTACAGGTACTCAGAAGTTGCGGAATGCGGCTATCCTAACTGTCGTATCCTCGCCTGTGCCAGAAGGTTCGTTCCGGCCACCCTTTGTTGGCACAGTCAAGCCAATCTTCTACAGCGTAGCGCTGCGAACCGATCTGCTGCCGACCCTGACCCCCTCCTCAAACACCCCCGATTTGGCCGCCCTGACCCGATGTATGCAGCGGCCCTGGATAAGCGTGCAGAAGCGTCAATACCTCTGCTCACACATCGGGCCGGTCAACAATGAGATAACCTATGGTCGCGACGCGTCGACTTGTTGGGGGGATGCGGCGCTTGCTCTGTGCTGCAATTACAGTCTGGATCAGAAGCTTCCAGTCCTCTGCGGGATGACCCAGCAGGGTATCGACGCGTACTATGCCGTTCAGCTCGACCCCGATCTCTTCTCGCAGAGCGGCGGGCATCGCCATGGACGCAAGTTTCAGATCCTGTTAGCTGGATTGATGCTCGACAGTCCAGACCTGCTGGCGGTCACTGGCACATTCTCGGAGGATCAATGCACATACTACGGTACTGACCGTTTTCCTAACGTCACCTTGTGGACCGGCTGGGCGGCCCAAGCCACGCCATACAGCAATACCGGGTCCAACAATGTCATGTGGTGTTTTGGCGATAACCATTGGGAACATTTCTCACTGTCCGCATGGTCCAAGGTGCCATTCCCATTCAACGGAGATCCGGGGCAGTACCCATGGAATCGTCCCGAGGCATACCGCCGCTTATCGACATACTCGCTGGTCGGACAAGTTCTTGCTGCGCGGCTTATGGGCCTCCAGCCTTACTGGCGGCATGACGCTCTCTTTGATTATATCGACCGATGGATGTCAGAGGACGATTTAGCCAACACGTCCGCGCTCGCAGCCCAGGCCGTTGTTGATGATTGGAATTCGCTAAGCAGTGAGGCCAATTGGACCAAGCCCAGCACCTACTCCCCAGCGGGGCAAACCTGTACCTCCGAATTCCATAAGAGTATGTATCTTATGTACCGTGCCAGCCACTGAGCTTCTTTCTGAGTGGTCTCAGCCGACAAGCGGGGGGAGATGAGACTATTCTGCACCGAGCCTCAGACAGCCGCAGAATGGCATCTTGCACCAGTCGCCTCAGGGAATCTCTTGTCGGGCAAGCCCGCGATCGCGACCCACGACTTGGTTAAGCCCATGAATCGTTCAGAGACAATCCGCGATTCAGGAAACAACGCGGCGAGTTCAGAGCGAGTCAGGAGGCGAATCTCCCGAATAATACGCGATGCATGTTCACGATCACGACAAGAACCTCTCAAGCCGAACCCACGCCGCTGTAACAACGCGATGCGCATTCTGACAGGCAACCAGTGCCAGCCAACAAAGCGGAAATGGGGTTCAAGCGGAAACCAGTAGTTCGGCGTCTGTACCCAGTAGGCCTTGCCGACTCTGCGTACTTCCCGAGCCATGGCTTGCTGGTTCTCCCAAGTGAACAGATGCTCGATAACCGAGTTGCTGAAGACGATGTCGAAATCATGATCCGCAAAGCACCTCATGGAGGTCGCATCTGCATGGACCGGAATGATGTTGGGGTGCCTTTTCTCTTGCGATTCCGTATTCGCCAGCGTTATTCGGACATCGGTCCTGCCCGCCCATCCGTGGACTTCCCAGTATGTGTTGCGCCCACCCACGTCAAGTATCGTCAAAGGCTTGGGAAACCGCTCCGCAAGTGCAGCAAACTGGGCAAAACGCCTTGCACGCATGCGTCGTGACAACCGTTCTACCCACTCCAGCGAGAACCCGCCGGCTCCGGGTCTTGTTTGTGTCTTGTTTCCAGTCATCATCGTTATTGGCGAGTCTCCGTTGCAGCCGAAGATCTTCCCACAGGTTATTGTCCATCTACTGCCATCGCCGACTCAAGCTATGCTGATCTGCTATGGCTTGCGAGCAGAGTGGAAGAAACCCTTCGGCCCCTAGACCGCCACCCCCGCCGCGGCCTGAGACACCGGCCACCCCGGCGCCGCTCCGCTTCATCGGCTGACCCGGATTCGTCGAAGGTTCACTCTACACATTCACCTCCAAGGGTTGGGGCATGTCCGCAGAATCGAGCTAGTAGCGATTCGCGTCGGCTCGCTGCTACAAGATCCCATGTGAAACACTTTGCCCGAGCGCGCGCCGCATCGGCCATCGTCCGACGAAGTTCTTCGGAGGCCGCAAGCGTCCGAAGTGTGTCGACCCAAGCATCCACATCATGGGGCTCAATCACAAAACCCTCTTGGCCGTCTCGAACCGCACGGCCAGCACCCATCGGAGAGACGACAGCCGGCAGACCAGAGGCCAAGGCTTCGTACGTGACCAGCGGTCCCCCTTCCTCCAGCGACGGAAAGACAAACACGTCTGCCGATCTGTACAGAGGTCCTATCACCCCGACAAATCCTAGTCTCAATACAGTCGGATAGTCCAAGAGGTCTGAGAACTTCGTCGCAAGGCCTGCCTCGATCCGACCCGAGAGGACCAGCCTACCTTTGATACGCGCCTTTGCCCAGGCCTCCAGGAGAAGATGCGCTCCTTTTCTGATCGAGACGCTTCCAACGAACAACACCGTGAGCCCGGGGGCGGAAGGCAGCAACCGATCGTTTCCTTGAAGACGCCTGGGGTCCCATCCGTAACTGGTGTCGATGATCTTGTTCGTAGAAATACCATTTTCGGTAAGCGACTGTTCAACCATGGGGCTTGGAGCGAACACGTAGTCGGCCAGATCCAATTCCTCCCGCTCTTTCGCTATCCGGGCGGGCGTGAGATTATGAGCCGGACAGACGCCGACGCGGGAATACTCATGCTCAAGGAGTCGGTAAGCCGTTGCCTTATGACAATTCGTCTTCTCTCTAACAACGGGAATCCCGCGACGTTTCAGCTCGTGGGCCGTGGCTAGCGAGACCTCGCTCCACAAATACGCCACCTCCCCCCGCCCGAGACGTGCCAGAAAGAGGTCCTCCGCTGCCCTAGTCGCACGGTCCCGAATATAGCGATACGGAACGACGCTCATGAGACGCGAAAATGCCGGAAGCGCGAACGACGGCTTCTCCAGACCACGCCATATGGGTACTGTAACCTCTACGCTCAACTGCTCGTTCCGCATGTCCCGACTAAGGCAGAAGCACGGGTACGGCGGCCCCATGCCATGAGGCCACGCCGGAAACAACACTTTCAAAGAGAGAGACATTAAGACACCTCATCTCGTATCTGACGTTCCTTGCGAGCCACAACCAACAGAACATCGCCGCACAGGCGGTACCGCACAAGTGCAGCTGTCAACCTCATAGCGGGCGTTAGCATCGCGCGCTTGAGCCATCCCCAGAAGGTGCCTGCCGAGCCAAGAGCACATATCCGAAAACCAGCGTCCACCAGGGCAAGCCGAAGTTGCGTCTCGGTCAGGGGGCTCATATGTCGCTGCGCTCTGTAATCACTCTCATGAAACCAGCGATGCGCGCCATGTCTCATGAAATGCATCCGGTTCGACACACCAGATACATTGGGCGTTGTCAACAAGAGTAGGCCGTTGTCAGCAAGCAGCTTGGAGAGTTCTCGCAGAAAATGGCGCGGGTTCTCCAAGTGTTCAATGATTTCCAGAGCGGTAGCTGCCTCGAAGATGCCGGGCATCCTTGAAGCGAAATCATCATCGAAGTCAGCCCGCACAACTGGTATTTGCTTCGGCTGAAATCGGCCTGGATCAATGTCTGCTGCAGTCAGATTCCTGAATCCGGCATCTAACAATCGAGCGCACCATGCGCCCGTCCCAGCAGCAAGGTCAATAATCCTCGCATCCTGTGAGCAGTGCCCCGTCAGCATAGTAAAGGCAGCCTCATGAACGCCGGGGGCACAGTACATCTTCATCCCCCTGTAATGCCCCATTGATCGGGAGCGAGCGGTCATAACAGCGTTGCGCAGCCAATTGCAGCTCACAGATTGCTCCTTAGCGTAGACGCTTCCGGGAGTTCACAGTTCAACCGCTGAGAGCAGTGGTAGTGCGGTCCATGGCCGCTGCCTCGCTTAGCACAATCTGCATGAGCTGCTCTGCCAGCCCATGCCCTTGCCACTTCGGTGCAACCGAGAGCAACTCCCGCGAGCCGACGCCAGCCGGGCTCGCGAGAGCCGACCTCGGCGCCTTTGTTCCCCATTGAAAACCAGAAGCACAAGCCCGGCAATACTCTAGCCCTCTAGTGCCAGCCAAATGGCGCACGGCCTCGCTTTTCAGGACCGTTCTCCGGCAGAACTTGTCGACGTTCCCCGGCAACAACCGTGGGGGTGACTCCGACAACGCGGCCCCGCACGGCTCGCTGAGCAGGCTGGCATCGTCGCGCAAGGCCAATCGGATCCTCACAGTGTGGCAATCTTGTTAGGCGAGGACGGTTTGCGGAGCCTGCTCCGCCATCCCTTCTTCAGCCTGGCCTCAACGCCGAGGCTTTTCGACACCGTGGCCAGGGCACCAGCAACGCGTCTGGAAGAGGCAATCAGAAATCGAGCAGCTCTTGCCCTTGCACTGTGCCCGTGCAGCTGCAAGCTTGTCTCTTCCCACTTGTCAGTGCCGTAGACCCGTTTGTACTCGGCGTCACCAAACCCATAATCAATGCAATCACATCCGCAGGCACACAATTCCTCAGCTATTCGATGAGACAGCACGTTTCCGGGACGCAGGTCCCTCAGCTCCGAGTCATACCCCCTACCGTCGCAGTAGTAGGTGCTCCCATAGATCACACCGTTCTGATACGCGATCGGCCGTCCGTTCGCCATCAGTACATAGGACTGCATGCGCCCCTTCTCGGATTCGACGGACAGAACGCTCCTCCACAGCGGCGTGTCATGAACGGCAACCGCCAGAGTGTGCTGATAAGTCCTCTCCGCCAGCGGGGACACCAGAGATAGAAACCCCCCCACGTCATCCGGGCGACGGAAACAGCGGAGTTCCACTCTGCTATTGAAGGCCTCACACAAGAGGCGATCGTAGCGCCTGATCTTTGCCCGATGAGCCGAGGAATGCCGAGCCAGCGTTTGCCCGATCGAGCCCGGGACCAGCCGCCTGATGTAATGGGGCTCTGTGAACTCGGCCCACGCCAACCCCTTGAGCATTGAAAATGCAGGGTTATCGACGCGCAGATGATTGATCTGAACATGGTCCACGTGACCGGCGCTAAGCATCGCGAGCATGTGGCCGCACAAGGCTCGGATCGCTCGGTCCCCTGTCGCCGCAAGGATGCCTCCGTAAACCACATCCACAGACCGCAAGGGGTACGTTTTGAAGCGGAAATAGCCGATTCTGCAAACCAGCGGCTTGAGGCTGAACCGCCCGACAAGAAGGCCCTCAAGCCGTGGCCCATCCCAAACAACCAACACATAGGGCCTCGCATTTTCATGCACGGAGGTCACTGCGATGAACCGATCAGGGTCGGAGTTCGGAGCGTGGCTGGAGGCCGTCTCGCGCAGTGACAGCCACTCGTCTCGAATTCTCCGGCACCCCTCAAACGTGTCCACCAATTCAATGTCCAGTCTGGCTGGCGCGGCCTCACCCACACCGTCCATTTCATCAACCCTCTTGTTCGAGACTGCGGTACGCCTACACGTGATTGGCAATACCCTTAGAACAGCTCCGCTTCGGCGGCGCATCCGCTGGGTACTCCTATTTCGCCCCAGCAAACCAAGACCCGCATCTTCCTGATCCACACCTGGCAGCCGGCTCGGGCCACTTGGCATAACGCCGGTTTTCGGGCCATCCCGCGGATGAGTCGCCGGCACCGCGCTCATTGGGCTCTGGTCACGGACCAGCGCCCCGCATTGGGCTCGTCGTCGCGGCTTGCCCACCGGTTCGCTGTTACTGCGGTAGCGGAGCCGCGCCGCCACGCCAACGGGGCCAAACAGAGCGCACTGCTTGTGCGAACGCGGATTGGGGCTTACTCGCCAGGCTGCCAATAAAGGCTAGCTGCAGATACCAAACCACGATGATCTGGCCGAAGTAGCTGACGCCAATGAAGCTCACGCAGTGGACCCAAAGGGATACGCCGATGGCCCAGGCTAGGGCGATGCGCGGCGTGTTGCCCTCAGCCGCTCTCCACATACGACCGATTCCTTTGAACGCCAACACCAGCAGCACGAAGAATAGCCACAGCGTCAATATGCCTGCCTTGAGTCCTTCGGCAACATATTGGTTGGTGCAATCCTCGAAACCGATGTACACTCCTCCTGGAAGCCCTAGAAGCCACCATTTGTCGAAGTGGTTGATCGCTTGGTCGATCACATAGAAACGATGCCAGGAAGTCGAACCACCAACGAATTGTACCCGAGCAATCAGGTGCCAGACCGGGGCTTTCATCACAAGGTGCAAAGCCACGAGTATCAACACAGCTCCCAAGCGTATCAGCCGCATGTGCCGTCGCACGGGGAACAACAGGGCAGCGATCGCGCCGTTGATGAGAGCACCAACCGGCGTGCTTGAAGACGAGCAAGTGACAATGATAAGTGAAGTGACCGTGCCAACGATTGCGAGCAGCCGATGCCGGCCTGCAGTCCACCAGCCTGCAGCGACCATTGGAATAATCGCCGCCCAGAAGCAGCCTGCCAGGATGGGGTGGGCAAACGCGCCCTGACAACGCAGCCGTCCATCGCGTATGACCGTGATTTCAGGCACACCGCCAAAGAAAGCGAAGGCATTGCGACCGGTGCGGTTCTCAATGACGAAAGCGATTGCCACAGGTATGCTGATCACTGCCAGTCCACCTATCACGGTGCGCGCGTCCCGCCAATCACGGATCAAGCATCGAAACACAAAATACATGCCAGCTGCATCGTACGCGTAGCCGAGTCGGTTGATAAGGGCATCAAGTGTCGCCCGCTGCATCATGTGCATCACGACCCCGCTGACAGCCCAAGCCAATATTGCCCAATCGATCGATCTGAGGGTAAGCGCGCACCATTCCTTGCGCGACAGCACCCGAAGCCAACCGAAGATGACCATCACGCGCAGCAGAGTGAAATCCAGGTTGAAGACGACAATGCGCTGAGCCGGGGCAACAAAGCAGGCGACCACCAGCATAGGCCAGACGGCATGGCGGCGCGGAAGCACGATTGTCAGCAGGCCACAGGCCAATAGCACCGCCAGGCCCAACGGGTGAAGCGTGGTCTGATCTTTGAACTCGTTGTACCAAAAAGGCTTATCGTCCATTAGAGTTCCGTCACCCCTGTAGGGCCTGTCGATTTAATCGCAACCAAGAGGCAGGTGTGGGGCATCCCT
>CAZTQK010000279.1:0-8703 GCA_964615635.1 uncultured Planctomycetales bacterium | reverse complement strand
ACATTCCATTGCTTATCTGGCGCTCGCCCCTGTTGATCGCCGGGTTGGTTTGGGGGTTCTTGTGTCTGGCCGTGTTATTCCTGGTGCCCAATCTGTATGCAGGACCCGTGCCACCGAACCTCGACATGGTCGCGGCGTGTCTGGTCGGGCTGACTCTCGTTCTGATCGGGGGCGGCATCCCTGACGTACTGGTCCGAGTGATTCCAGAGTATTGCCGTGAGACCGAACAGTCTCGGCGTCTTCGGAATGGCCTATGTCTGCGCTGCGGATACGATCTGCGCGGCTCGTCCGAGCGTTGCCCTGAGTGTGGAACACCGTTCTATCGTCACGCACCCGTCCATTCCCTATAATGCCCTTCACAACATGTGAGGAAACAGAGTCGTCGTCCTGACGCGTGGTGGAAAGGACCTTGCCGTGGTTTGCAGACAAATCCTTGTGCCGACCGTGTGTTGCCTGATCGCCGTTGTTCCGGCCATCGCCCGGAATGTCTCGTCTCAGCCGGCCCGTCAGCCCGTCCCGCGTGCGCAGGGTTTCTTCGGAATCCATTTCGATCTGCATCCCAACCCCGGCGACAAGGCCCTCGGCGCGGACGTGAGCGAGGAGATGGTCCGCAAGTTTCTGACGCGGGTGAAGCCCGACTTCGTGCAATATGATTGCAAGGGGCACATCGGCTACTTGGGTTACCCCGACTCGAAAGTCGGCCCGTCAGTTCCGCACATCGTCAACGATTCGCTGGCCATCTGGCGCAAGGTGACTCGCGAGCAGGGCGTGGCCTTGGTCATTCATTTCTCGGGGCTGTTCGACATCACGGCCATTGCCAAACATCCGGATTATGCGGCGGTCAATGCCGACGGCCAGCCCGACAAGAATGCGACCAGCGTATTCAGCCCGTATGTCGATCAGGTGATGATCCCTCAACTCAAGGAAGCGGGCACGAGGTACGATCTCGACGGTGCATGGGTCGACGGCGAGTGCTGGTCGGCCAAGCTGGACTACTCACCGGCGGCCTTGGCGGCGTGGAAGAAGGAAACCGGTTTCGACGAGGCTCCAAAGAACCGCAACGAGCCGAACTGGCTGGAGTGGAAGCAGTTCCACCGCAGGCACTTTGAGAGATACGTAGCCCACTGGGTGGATGCCGTGCACGCAGCTTGTCCGAAGATGCAGCTTGCCAGCAACTGGCTGTATACGACCTTCGTGCCTCGCCCGGTGACGGTCAATGTCGATTACCTCTCGGGCGACTACGATCCGCTGAATTCCGTCGATCGTGGCCGTGTCGAGGCCCGCTACCTGGCCAGCACCGACAAGCCCTGGGACCTGCTGGCGTGGGGCTTTGTGCTCGGCCACGCAGGCATGGGACACAACTGCAAGTCCGCGGTTCATCTGCAGCAGGAAGCGGCAGTCGTGCTCATGCAGGGCGGCGGCTTTTCGATCTACTACCAGCCGACTCGCAGCGGCTATGTCGCCGATTTCATCACCGAGACCGCCGGACAGGTCGCCGATTTCTGCCGCCGGCGCCAGGAGGTCAGCTTCCGCACCGAAGCGATCCCACAGGTGGCTCTGCTGATGTCCACGGCGGCCATCGAAGAACGCAGCGACAACGTCGGTTCGACGTGGGGCACGTTTGAGGAACTGAACGGTATGCTCCACGCCCTGCTCGAACTGCACTACTCTGTGGATATCCTCGCCGAGCACCAGATTCGCGGCAGGCTCAACCAGTATCCGCTGATCGTCGTTCCCGACTTTGATCGGTTCGCGCAGGGGATGAAGGAGGAGCTGCTCGCCTACGCGGAGAAAGGCGGTCGTTTGCTGCTGACCGGCGAGAAGTGCGCTCGGTTGTTCGAACCCGCGCTTGGCGTGAAAATCGAAGGCCAGCCGCAGGAGTCGGCTGCGTTTCTGGCATCTCCCAGCGGCATGGTCAGCGTTAACGGAGTGTGGCAGAAGGTTTCGCTGACCACGGCCGAGGCCGTTGGCCGTCGCTACCCGATGCGTGACGACCGGACCGACGGAGAGATCGCCGCAAGTGTGAATAAGCACGGTCAGGGGCAGGTCGGGGTGATTTTCGGCCCCGTCGGCCCGAGGTTCTTACGTCAGCACCACCCCTATCTGCGAGAGTTCATCGGGCGGGTGGCAATCGAGGTGTGGCCGAAGCCCGATCTGGCGGTCGATGGCCCGCCGTGTCTGGACGTTTCCCTGCGGAAGACTGCACAAGGCCACGTTGTCGTACACCTGCTCAACCGGGCCAACGTGCCGACCTCCACGGACTACTCGCTCATCGACTACGTGCCGCCCGTCGGCCCGGTCACAGTGCGATTGCGCTGCCCCGGTGAGCCTCGCCGCGTCGAGTGGATCCCCGGCCGCGAGGTCGTTCAGTGGTCCTGGACCGATGGCGTGCTCAAGGTGACCGTACCGAGCGTCAATGTGCATGGAGCGCTGCTGATCAAGCAATGAAACGCACCTGAGACGCCGCCCGGCAGGACAGAAGAACCGTAGCTGGAGTCGATTCATGGAAAGCCGCGCTCTTATTCCACGAACTGGAACGCGTACAGCTTGCAGTCGCGCATGCGGAATCGGATCTTGATCGGCCTGCCGGCCAGTGAACTCACGTCGGTCCTGTCGCCCCAGCGCACCGGCAGACGGACGGAGTTACCGAACAGCGGCTCGGCTGAGGCGCCGGAGTAGCCATCGATGGGCTTGTCCTTTTCGTCCAGCAGTTCCACCCGCACGCTACCACCCGCCCCGCCGTCGAAGTTCAGTTCCAGCCGTTTGCCGGCGAACCTGATCACGGGCGTGACGAGCTCGCCGCCCGCGTAGTCGGCGTCGGCGGAGATGAATCCGTCAAGCCGCAGGATGGCCCGGTCAATCCCGCACAAGTACTTGGACGCCGCCGGATCGACGAAGCCATCGTGATCGCGATTCTCGCCAAAGTAGTAGATCCAAAGCTCCTCTCCCATGCGGACCGGGTTCGGCAGGGCCCATGCCCGCTTGGCCGAGAAGGTTCCCTCCGTGCCCAAGCCGATGAATGGTTTCCGATCGCCGACTCGTTGGAAGTGGATTCCGTCGCGGCTGATAGCCAGCCGGACATCCAGTGCGGCTGGGGCCAGAACCTCGACGTTGAACTTGTGATCCGGGTAGCCCCCCTGCCGCTGCTCGACCGGCCGTCGCTGCCAGTGCCAGAAAGCCTGGGCAAGCATGATGTACACGCCGTCAGGCGAATCCTCCGGGTATTTGAACACCGCCGCACCATAGTAATCTACCGGCGGCTGGGGGGTCGGAGTCGCATAGGTCGATTTATCGATCTCATCCGCCTGCATCACGAAGATTTCGTTCTGCCAATTCAGCAAATCCGCGGACTCGAACCGGCGGACGACCCGATATCGTCCGGGTGTCTTGCGAAGCGGGTTCTTTCGCGTGTAAAGGACGTACTTCGCAAGCTGTTCATCCCAGAAGGCGATGCTCTGGGTGTCCATCTCCTCGATGGCCGGCTTGCACAAGAGCGTCCAGCGGTAGCCGTCCGGCGAGGCGCAGATGTGAAACTCGGCAGGGGTGTCGGGCGGGTAGAACTTCGCCTGCGTCTTATATCGCTGCGAGGGTGGTGCATGGGGATCGATCCAAACGGAGACGCCGCCCGTGCGACCGTGCTTGCCCACCTCGTCCAACTTTTGGTCGAAGCGATAACGGTCCGAGTCCGGCTTCGTGAAACGAACACCGTCATCGGATTCGGCATAGGCATACAGATCGATGACCGGTCCGTCGGCCTTGAAGCTGACGGGCAGCAGGGCCTTGCCCGCGCCCCAGATGCGGACCTTGCCGCCGTCCTTGACCGCTGAAGAATAGGTGCCTGCCGATGCGCCTTGAGCGCCTTCCCAGGGGATGTAGTTGGCAAGTACGGGGTCATTCATCTTCGCCGGCGGGTTCATGGTAAGCGCCACACCCCGGCTCGATGCGATGAACCGTTCGTCGACGAACAACTGCTTGCGAGAGCCGACGTCAATCGGCGCAGAGGAGTCCTGGGCCGCGCGACATGCGTTCGGCCTCGAAACACCGACGACGGCCAGGACCAGAATACAACCCAACCGCCGTGCTTCTCGATTTGACATGGGCCTCATACTCCCGGTTCAAGACGTCGGAACCACACTCTGAGATCGCCTCACGGGCACCGCAAGCCGTGGCCGGACCGTACTGTCACCCTCGCAGGCTGTCAATGAACGCGTCGACACGCGAGCCAATCTCGCCAAGTCGACGATAAGCTACAAATCTTTATGTGACAGTTTGTTATGTCAATCGGCAACTACGCGAGCTTGCCGAGATCTGACCCAGAGCCGCACGACATCTGCCGAGGCGGGTTTCGCAAATCGCCAAACGTGGTAAGATATCCCGCGATCCTGTTGCCGAGTCAGGCGCGACTTGGGGCAGTGACGGCCAGTTGATCGAGGCGAAAACAGAATGCCCACCGCGGTTGAAGACCTCCCAGTACGGGCTGTCGGCAGTACTGGCGAGACAAGAATAAGGGTCCTGCTGGCTTCCCCTGCGACACCCGATACTTTCTGGAGTTACAAGCACGTTCTCCATTTTATCTCCAAGAAGGCGGCGTTTCCGCCGCTCGGGCTGCTGACGGTCGCGGCCATGCTGCCGCGCGAGTGGGACCTCAAGCTCGTGGACCTGAACACCAGCGGTCTCACCGACGAGCAAATCGACTGGGCTGACTACGTCTTCGTGTCGGCGATGATCGTACAGGCCGATTCGGCCAGGCGAATCATCTCCCGTTGTCTTGACAAGGGTAAGACTGTCATTGCCGGTGGGCCGCTGTTTACCACCGGCCACGAGCAGTTTCCCGAGGTGAAGCACTTCGTTCTCGGTGAGGCCGAGAATGTCATGCCCGCGTTGGTCGCGGACATGACTGCCGGGACGCTCAGGCAATTCTATCACTGCGAGGAGCGGCCGGACATCACGCGTACTCCCGCGCCCCGATGGGACCTGATCAAGCTCAAGCAATACGCCCTGATGCCCGTTCAGTTTTCCCGGGGCTGCCCCTTCAATTGCGAGTTCTGCGACATCATCATCATGAACGGCCGCGTGCCGCGCACCAAGACACCCCGGCAGATGATCGGCGAACTGGAGAGTCTTGTCGAGGCCGGCTGGAAGGAGCCGATCTTCATCGTCGATGACAACTTCATCGGCAACAAGGTCAAGGTGAAGGAGTTCCTGCGAGAACTGATCACCTGGAGCCGGAGACGAGGCGTGAAGTTCCAGTTCACGACCGAGGCGTCATTGAACGTGGCCGACGATCCCGAGCTTCTAAGCCTGATGGTCGAGGCCGGTTTCAAGAAACTGTTTGTGGGCATCGAGACGCCGCAGGAGGAAAGCCTCATCGAGTGTGCGAAGGCCCAGAACACGCAGCGGGATCTCATCGCTTCGGTGCGAACCATCCAGCAGGCGGGTATCGAGGTCATGGGAGGCTTCATCCTCGGCTTTGACAGCGACAAACCGAACATCTTCGAACGCCAGATCAAGTTCATTCAGGAAGCCGGCGTCGTGACCGCCATGGTCGGACTGTTGCAGGCCCTGCCAGGGACGCAGCTCTTCTCGCGACTTGAGAAAGAGGGCCGTCTGCTGAGTGAAGCGACCGGAAACAACGTGGCGGCCGCCCTCAACTTCATCCCGAAGCTGGACCGCGAGGTGTTGATCGAAGGCTACCGCTCGCTGGTCAAACGCCTGTACAGCCCGAAGATGTACTACCGGCGGATTCGGATGTTCCTTTCCGAGTACCGCCCGCAGGGCCCCCGCTTCCACCTGTCGTGGTGCGACATCAAGGCATTCCTCAAGTCACTCTGGGTCATGGGAGTCTGGAACCGCGGTCGCCGTGAGTACTGGAAGTTCCTGAGTCGAGCCGTGTTGTTTCACCGGCGTGCGTTCCCCGAGGCCATGACCCTGGCCATCATCGGACATCACTTCCGCCGAGTGGCGTCGACGCTGTAGGAAGCGCACTCGCTGCGGACATCCGACCCAAGCCAGCTTGTTTCGCATGCTTGGCAGTTTGGCTATCATCGAGCCAATCTTCCCGGCCGCAGTGCCAGGATTCGACGCCAAGGCGAGCTTCACCACGGTGACCTGTCGAACCCAAGGGACCTGTGACCGAAACGGCCGGTGCCGCGTCCTCGCATCGCGGAGGTTGAATCTGTGAAGCTTCAGGATTTGAACGAGTTCGCGGAGTGGGTCAGACAGCACGTCGCGGGGCTCGATGGATGGAGCGGGCCCCCTCATGCGCCGGAATTCAGCCAGCCGACAAGCGCAAGTCGATTCTGGTGCACTCGCAATACTGCCCACGAAGAACTGTACACCGTCGCGAGTATGCTGCAGGCCTTGGACCCCTGGGAGAAGGTCTGGGCCTGGAAGAACGATCCAACTTGTTCGTTCGTCTTGGATGATGAGGATTCGCCGGATCCCCGATATGTCTGGTCGATACAGCACGTCTGGGCGGATATCGTTCACGGTCTGGGTATTCCGCAGGATTTCCGGGGTGTTATTGGCTTCGATGGGGCGGAATTCCATGTTCTGCTGACCCTGCTATTCGCTCAGATGCACTTCGGCAGGTGTGGGGACGACGATCTTTTCGTTCTTCCTGACCATGGCAAGCAGATCGTCATGATCAGCCATCACGACGTCATTCATGTCAGCTTTGTCGAAGGATCTCGCGTCGCCAAGTTCGTGGATGATCTTGCCAGAGAGGGAATCCAGCTTCCGGACCGCCCTCCGGATCAGACCTTCAAGACCCCGGACTGGATGTCAACACGCAAGTAGGCTTATGCACGAGAGCGGCGCTGTTCGCCGATCACCTACCCCTTCAGATGCTCCTCGATGTCCTGAGCACCGTGCAGGACCCGGACGACATCGATGCCGGTAGCTGTATGCAGATAGGACGCAACGTAATTACTGAAAGGCGTGATAAGGCAGGAGCGCAGGCCAGCCAATCGCGGGTCCTCGAATTCACGCAGGCGACCAATCGCTGGCATTCTGGCCAATTCGGCGAACACGCGCTCCGCGGCAGCCAGAAACCTCCGTGCCACGAGCGGATCATCCTGGCCAAGGAAAACGGCATGCTCGATCAGGTCGCATTCGGCCTCCGGCCGTATGAGGACAGGAAGGCTCACTGCTGCTCCTGGCCGCCCAGCCGTTTGTCGACCGCTTGGCGGATTGCGTGCCACTGCTTGTCGGTCAGGGGTACCGCCGTGCCGCTATTCAGTCCTTGCAGGAGCGTCGTTTCGAGCTTGCGTTTCTCTTCCTGTCGGACTGCTTCGCGGATCAAGGCCCGGACATACTCACTGGCGGTGCTGTATCCCCCGTTGGCCACCTGCTGTTCGACAAAGACTCGCATCTCGTCGGGCAGTGAAATGTTCATACTCGTCATGGCGTAACCTCTCTCGCCACCACCGAATGACACACATAAACTATACCGTTCTCGACAAGAAATGGCAACTTATGTCATAAATTGACCGGTCCATCCTCGTTCGCCACGCACGTCCGATAAACCACGTGCCCAACCCGGTATCCTGTTGAAGACACACCCGCTTGGCGGCAGGTCGAAAGGCATTGTGCGTGTTGCGGCCGCAGGTTTGTCGACGGGCCCGCCCGGCTGCAAAACCGGCCCGACGCACAGAGACTGTTACTGTCGCGGTGGTGGCACGTTGCGGGGCGCGATGGCCCAGTCCAGCAGGTCGATCCGCGCCAGGTCGCCCGGTATTCGTTCATCCCGAGGCGGAATGCGCCGGTACCAGTTGACCAGCTGATCGAGCAGGGCGGAAACGACGGGGCGGTTGGCCGGGTCCTCCGCGATATTGTGCATCTCCTCCGGGTCGGCCTCGAGATCGTACAGCCAGACAGCCCTGCCCAGCTTCGGATCGACCGGCTCGTATCCCAGCCAGTCAACCTCCTTGGTGTTGGTTCGATAGATCAGCTTGTGCCGATCGGTTCGCACCATCACCTGCTGCGTCGGCTGATACTCGCTGAAGACCGCATCGCGCACGCCGGTGACGTGGCCTTCGAGAATGCGCCGCAGCGAGACACCATGGAGCACGCGATCGGGTGTCGGGATCGACTCGGTCAACAGGTTCAGGTAATCGAGTACTGTCGGGACGATGTCGACGCCTTCGACCAGTGCCTTGGTCGACATGTTCGGCATGATTCGATCCGGGTAGCTCATGATCAAGGGGATTCCAACCGCCCGCTCGTAGAAACAGTGTTTCTCGAACCGGCCGTGCTCGCCGAGGTGATAGCCGTTGTCACCCAGGTAGATGACCAGCGTATTCTCAGCCAACTCGAGTTCCTCCAGTGCCGAGAGCAGCCGCCCGATGTTGTGATCCAGGTAGGCCACGGCCGTGTAGTAGCTGGCCACGATGCCCTGCTTCTCCTCCCGAGTCAGCTCCGTGAAGATCTTCGGTATTTGTCCGGCGTCCTCCGGGCCGGGTTCGGGCACCGGCATCTTCACCGGATCATGCTTGCGGGCGAACTCCACCGGGAACTGGTACGGCGAATGCGGTTGATGGAAGCCGACCTGGACGAAAAACGGTTCGCCGGCGTGCTTCATCGTGAACTCGATGGCTTGCCGGGCATACCAGTTGTCGGGCATTTTATCGTCGTATCGCCCCATCGGACGGTTGAACGAGTTCATCCAAATGCGGGCCGGGGCTTTGAACGACCTCCACTGAG
>CAZTQK010000278.1:0-8724 GCA_964615635.1 uncultured Planctomycetales bacterium | reverse complement strand
GGTATACCCCGTGCTGGGTCGGCGACAGTGTCTACTACGGCTGGGCCTATCCGCCAATCGGGTACTATTACCCGTCCCTTCCGCCGGAGTACAACACCACCGTGATCAACAACACCACGTACTATGAATCCGAAGGCGTGTACTACCAGGAGGGCGAAAAAGACGGCCAGAAGGGCTACGTCGTGGCCGAAGCTCCTCCGGGAACCGAGAGCAGCCGACCTCCGAGCGAAAACCCATTTGCGATTCTCAAGGGCCTGTGCGATTACCTCGCGGGGCTCCAGACGTTGAGTCTGGTCGTTAACACGACCACTGATGAACTCGGAGCGTCCGGCGAGAAAGTGCAGATCTACTCGCGACGAGCGATCAACGTCAGCCGGCCCGACAAGGTCGCCGTTGACGCGTCGGGCGACAAAGGCGAAAGACGGGTGGTGTATGACGGCAAGAAGATCTCGATGCTGGATCGCAGACAGAAGGCCTACAGCGTCATTCAAGCACCCGACACGATAGATGCCGCCCTCGACATGCTTGCCGGCGATTACGGGATTGCGCTCCCTCTGGGGGATCTCCTGTACACCAACCTCTACGATCGGCTGGAAGCCGGCACGTCGGCGGGCCAGTATGTCGGGCTGCACGAGGTCGACGGCCTCAGGTGCCACCATCTGGCTTTTCTCACACAGACCGTCAGTTGGGAGATCTGGATCGAGACCGGCGACAAGCCCGTGCCTCGCAAGATCGCGATCGACTATGGGCAGGGTGCCGCTCGTTCGCGATACTCCGCGGATGTTTTCGCGTGGACCGGCTCGCCGACGTTCGCTCCGGCCACATTCGATTTCAAGTTGCCAAGCATCGTCAAGCGAGTCGAGATCCCGAAAGTGAGAAACATAGCACCGAGCCCTGTGACAACCGGAAAGGCAGAATAGCGGTGAAGATTAAGTTTCACGGCGCTGCCGGTGGCGAAGTCACCGGCTCGGCGTATCTCGTGCAAACCAAGAGCGCCCGGATTCTGGTGGATTGCGGCATGTTCCAGGGCGGTCGTCAGGCCGCAACCAAGAACCGGCCGCCGGAAACCGCTCGGCGCGGCAAGCTCGACGCGGTCGTGATCACGCACGGACATCTCGATCATACCGGTCGCCTGCCGCTCCTGGCAAAACTGGGATACACCGGTCCGGTTTATGCGACTCCGGCCACCCTCGAGATGACAGGACTCATCCTGCGTGACGCGGCCCGGCTCCAAGTCCAGGATGCCGAGCGGCAGAACCGCCGGCGCGAGCGCGCAGGGGAGCCGCCGGTCGAGCCCCTGTACGGCCCCGAGCACGCCGAGGCGATCATCCCGCGGTTCAAGGCCGTGCCTTACCAGAAAGTGGTAACGGTCGCGCCGGGCGTCAAGGCGTGCTGGGCTGAGGCGGGGCACATGCTCGGTTCGGCCAGCGTTCAGTTGCTGGTGGAAGAAGACGGCCGCACCAAGCGCGTCGTGTTCTCCGGGGACTTGGGCCCCAAAGGGACGCCCATTTTGCGGGACTACGAGCCGTTCCAGCAGGCAGATATGGTCTTCCTGGAATCAACGTACGGCGACCACGACCATCGGCCTTTCCGAGAGACGGTCGACGAATACGTGGAGGTCGTGAAAGACGCGGTCAAACACGGCGGCAAGATCCTCGTGCCGACATTCGCCGTCGGCCGCGCCCAATTGCTGACACTGCTGATGAGCTGGATGTTCCGGAAGGGTAAAGTGAATCCCTTCCCCGTGTTTCTCGACAGCCCTATGGCCATCGAAGCGACGCGCATCTACACCCACCACATCGACTTGTTCGACGACGAGATGCGCAACTATATGAGCGAGAAACCCCTGCGAGTAGACCTCAAGACGATGAAAGCCACCGAGTCGGCCGAGGAATCAAAGGCGATCAACTACCTCAAGGGGCCGTGTCTGGTGATGGCGGGCGCCGGTATGTGTACCGCGGGACGTATCCTGCACCATCTCCGGCAGAACCTGTGGAAACCCGAGACGCACGTTCTCATCGTCGGCTATCAGGCACGCGGATCGGTCGGACGACAACTGGTGGAGGGCGAGAAGTTTGTTCGCATCCACGGTGAGAGGATTGCCGTCCGAGCACAGATCCACACCATGGGCGGGTTCAGCGCGCACGCCGGCCAGACGGACTTGCTGAACTGGTTCGCCGTCATCGCCCCGTCGAAACCCCGCGTCGTCGTGGCTCATGGAGAGGACGGCCCGCGCGCGGAACTCGCGAGACTGATTCGGCAGCGTCACGGACTCAAGCCGATTCTGCCGATGCTCGGAGACGTGATCGAGGTTTGACAAAAGGCAGCTCACAGGGCCGAAGAAGGCGCCGATGGTCCTGCTCGCGCCGCGGACAGGGCAGCGGCTTTGCATCTGCCCCGGAGTGGCGCTCCAATGACCCGCAGAGAGCTAACCTCCATTCATCGTCGCCTCTTCTGGCGAATCCTGTTCGCGTCGTTGGTGGCCGCGGGCTTGTTCGCAACCGTTGTGATTGTCCGTTCAGAGAGAAGAATCAGCGAAATCGCCATGGACCGGGCCGTGCAGGGGCTGGCCGCTTTTCAGCAGCAGCTTGAGATCGTCGCGAGACAACAGGGTGGCCTGAGCCCTTCGGCGATTCAGCAGTGCGCCGATCAGGCGGTTTCCCTTCGTCCCGAGTATCACTATGGGCGATACATCGCAATCCGGATCAGCGACACGGCAGGGAAACTGCTGGCCCGTTACACTGACGTCGGCGATCCCGCTGCCGCGGCCGCGGAGAAGCTGGTTTCCGAAACCTCAGCGGGCTCTGCGACCGGGTCACTTACCAGCCGAGTCATTCGCCTGAATGGCCAATACGGTGTTCTGGTGTCGCTGCCGTTGCGGATCGAGTCCATCGGGTTTCAGGCAAGGGTTGTTGGCGTGTTCGCCGAATCGGCGGAGGAGCGGTCGAGGGTTCGCAAGCAGTCGTTGACCACGGCGATGGTGACCGCCGGCCTGGTGCTCGCCGTCGGCGGCCTGCTCTATCCGATCATGCGGCAACTGATGGCCCGCGTGACTGCGGTCTCGCTCGATCTTCTCGACTCCAACCTGGCAATGATCCAGGTCCTCGGCAGCGCCATCGCAAAGCGGGACAGCGACACCGACGCCCACAACTGCCGCGTGACGATTTACTCTGTCCGCCTGGGCGAAGCGCGCCGTCTGGGCATGCATGCCATGCATGCCCTGATCAAGGGGGCCTTGCTGCACGACGTAGGCAAGATCGGCGTCAGCGACGGCATTTTGCTCAAACCGGGCCGCCTGACGGATGACGAATTCAAGGAGATGCGCAGGCATGTCGAGTACGGCTACGATATTGTCGGGCCCGTCCGGTGGCTCTCGGATGCCTGCGACGTGGTGCGACACCACCACGAGAAGTATGACGGAAGCGGGTACGACGGCAAGCTGAGCAACGGGCAGATCCCGCTGGCCGCCCGGATCTTCGCCATCGCGGATGTGTTCGACGCCCTCACCTCGCGTCGGCCGTACAAGGAGCCGATGACGGTCGCACAGGCGATGGATGTTCTGCGCCAGGGCCGAGGGACGCACTTTGACCCGGAGTTGATTGATGTTTTCGAGCCTCTCGCAGACTCCCTTTTTAAAGAGGCCAATGAGTCCGACGAGCATGCCCGGCAAAGCCTGAGTGCGATCATGGATCGGTATTTCCGCAGCGGAACGTAGTTCATGAGGTCAAGGCAACCATCGAGGAGATCATGGCAAAGCGACAGAGTATCGACCAATGGGAACGAAGTTGGCAGAAACACTGGGCCAAGGCGGGCACGACGTACGAGTTGCCGCCTGAGCATGCCCACGAGCGCAACTTCCTGATGCAGACGCGGACCCCGGAGGCGGAGAAGGCACGCTTGAAGCGGATCAACGACGAGTTCATGCGTGGATTTCGGCGGCTCCACAAGCTCGGCCCCGCCGTAACTGTTTTCGGCTCGGCCCGTTTCAGTGAAGCACACCGGTACTACAAGATGGCCGTTGCGGTGGGCCGGGAACTGGCGAATGCCGGCTTTGCCGTCCTGACCGGCGGAGGACCTGGGATCATGGAGGCGGCCAACCGCGGCGCCCACGAGGCCGGGGGAACGTCGATCGGCCTGAACATCATACTGCCGTTCGAGCAGAAGCCGAATCCCTACGTGGATGAGAGCATCGAGTTTCACTACTTCTTCGTTCGCAAGGTGATGCTGGTGAAGTATTCCTGTGCCTTCGTCATCATGCCGGGCGGCTTGGGCACTCTCGACGAGATGTACGAGGCGGGCACGCTGATCCAGTGCAACAAGATCGGTCCTTTCCCCCTGATCGGCATGGGAACTCGTTTCTGGAGTCCCCTTCGGCCGTTCACTCAACACCAGATTCGCGCCGGTGCGGTGGGCAAGGAGGAACTCGGATTCGTCCGGGTGACGGATTCGGCGGAGGAGGCCGTCGACCTGATTTTGCGCAGCCAGCCGCCCGCCCTGCGCGCCCGGCTGAAGCCACTAGAGGCCGGTGCAAAGCCGGTGAGAACCGGCGGGCGGTGAGTGCAACACCGGGGAGTCCGGTGATTGCCTGAGGCGACCAATGAAGCGACTGCGCGATTTCATGCATGAGTACCTCGATCCCGGCGCCCGGCTCGGCGAGATGCTGTTCGGCCTGATCATGGCCTTGGGTTTCACGGGAGCCGTCCGGCTGGGATTGGACGAGCCGGATAACCGCACGCTGTTCGCGGGCATCCTGGGATGCAATATCGCCTGGGGGATCGTGGACGGCGTCATGTACGTCCTCACGGCGATGTTCGATCGCGGGCGCCGGACGCGCATCATTCGTGAAGTGCTCAACTCTCCAACCGAGGAGGCAGCTCTGGCCCGCGTTGCCGAGGAGTTGGATGACCGCCTGGAGCCATTGACCACGCCCGAAGAGCGTCGACAGGTCTACGTTAGGGTCGTTGAACTGGCGCGGCGTGCACACCGCGAACAGGTCCACGTTCGTCGCGACGATCTCCTGGGTGGCGTGGCTGCCGGCCTGACCGTCATACTGGCCACCCTCCCCGTCGTAGTGCCTTACCTGATCGTCCGCGATCCCCATTTGGCCGCCCGCCTGTCTCACCTGATCGGGTTGGCCCTGCTGTTCATGCTCGGCGCGTGGTGGGGGCGGGTCGTCGGAGGCAGTCCGTGGCGCATCGGTGCCGGGCTCACCGCTGTCGGCTGCATCCTGGTGGGGATTACGATTGTGTTGGGAGGATAGTAAGGATGGACGGGCAGTTTGCCCTGGTCAAGCCGATCGGGCGGAGCAGGCGGCGAACAGCGCAGAGCGGAAGGTGAATAGTCCCAACCGACAAGGAGAACGTGCGTCATGATCTTACTTCTGGTTTTTGTTCCCGTCGCGATCGCCCTCGAGCATCTGGCCCCTGAGCGGCATCTCTTGATCTTTGCCTCTTCTGCCCTTGGAATCCTGCCCCTGGCCGGATGGATGGGCCGGGCGACCGAGCAGCTTGCCGAGCGGACGGGCGAAGGCGTCGGCGGTCTCCTCAATGCCACGTTCGGAAACGCCGCCGAACTCATCATTTCCCTGTCCGCGCTGCGTGCCGGGCTCTACACCGTGGTCAAAGCGTCGATCGTGGGCTCGATCATCGGCAACACCCTGCTCGTGCTGGGCGCGGCCATGCTGGCTGGGGGCATCCGCCGCTCCGAGCAGCGGTTCAATCCGGACGCCGCACGATCCCAGGCCACCATGCTCGTTCTCGCCGCCGTCGCGCTCATCGTGCCCTCGGCCTACCAGCTCACCGACTCTGCTGCAGTCTCCGCTCTGGGTTCGCTCAGCATCTGGATTGCGGTCGCGCTGCTGGTCGTCTACGCTCTCAATCTTGTCTTCACGCTGGTGACGCACGCGTCGCTGTTCAAGGGGTCGGGCGAGCATGCGCAGGAAACGCACCAGGCGTCCTGGAGCGTCCGCCGTGCCGTGCTGATTCTGGCGGGCGCCACCGTGCTGATCGCCTGGATGAGCGAGATTCTGGTGGGGGCCATCGAACCGGCGGCAAAGACGCTCGGGATGAACGATCTCTTCGTCGGCGTGTTCGTCGTGGCGATTCTGGGCAACGCGGCCGAACACGCCACCGCCGTCACCTCGGCCATGAAGGACCGGATGGACCTGGCCCTGTCGATCGCTATCGGGTCGAGCGTCCAGATCGCCCTGTTCGTGGCTCCGGTCCTCGTTCTCGCGAGCTACTTCCTGGGACCCCAGCCGATGGATCTCGCTTTCAGGGGCGGGCTCGTGCTCACGGTGTTCCTGGCGGTCCTGATCACCGCTCAAGTCGCCGGCGATGGGCGCTCACATTGGCTGAAAGGAGTGCAGCTTCTGGCGGTCTATGTCATTCTCGGGCTTGCGTTCTTCTTCGCCCCGACACCGGCAGGCGGGTGAGTCGGCGGTATAATATGATTCGTGATGCCATCGAGCCAACTATTTGATCGGCTGCCACGCCTGGCCCTGAGCCTCGCAGGCATCGAGTTGGCAGATCGCCACCGCCGGAAAGCCAGAGTACAGGGACCGGCAAGCCGTTAACGAGGAAACCGCCATGCATCTCAAGGCAGGCACGAGGCTCAACGCTCTCGGATTGAATACACGTATCCTGCTCCTCACCGGGCTTCCGCTTGTGGCGACGGCGGCGGTCGCCACTGTCGTGGTTCACTGGTCCACGCGGCGCTTCGTCGAAGACGCCATCGGTGACCAGATGGCCATGCAGGCCCGTATCGTCGCACACCTCATCGCGATCGCAGAGCAGGGAAGGCCGACGGAGATGACGCCCGAGGCGATCAATCAACACTTGAAAGAGATTGCCGCTTTTGCCAAGGAGCACAGGAATTACGACTATGAGTTTTGGATCACCGACAGCTCCGGCAAGGCCTACCTGGGCACCGAAGGCGTGGAGTTCACCTTCAAAGCCGACCAGCCGCAGGCCGGCGTCTTCCTGCGTCTGCTCGACAACCATGGCGACCACGCGGACGTGGTTGTACAGGAGAGTCGCAAGCGCGAGATCGATGACTTCGCCTACAAGTACGTGGGCGTATCAGGCGTGGACAAACCGCGCATTGTCGAAGTCGGGTACAAGACCGATTCGTTGTTCGCAAAGCTCGCTCTGAAGAGTTTCTTGCTGGCCGTGGGGATCGCAGGGCTTCTCCTGGGCATGGGCTTCCTGGTTTACTTCGTGCTCCGCCGCATGTTGACCGTGCCGCTCGGCCAACTGGTAGAGGCCGCCAAGGCCGTGGAGGCCGAGGAGTACAAGGTGGGGGCCCTGGAGCGGGTCCGTGCTCGCGGGGACGAACTGGGCCGTCTGGCGTCGGTCTTCGAAGATATGGTGGTGAAGCTGGCCACGCGCTATGAGTCGCTGGTCAACTTCATGCGTTCGGCCGTCCTCAAGATGCGCGGAGACTGCGTGATCACTTTCGCCAACGCCTATGCCACCGAACTGTTCGGCTTCACCAACAGCGAGCTTGTCGGCTCCCACTTGAGCAGGATCCTCCCGCCGGAAGGGCAGGAGGAGGCGCTGCGACGGATCGACTCGCTCAAAGCGGAGGACATCCAGGTCAACGCGGTCGGCCAGAACGTGACCAAATCGGGCCAGCGGCTCTGGATGGCGTGGTCGAACCGCGTGATCAAGCCCGGCGAAGGCAAGGACAGGGAACTCCTCTGCGTGGGCAACGACATTACTGAGGAGGTCCGGCAGAAGCGGCAACTGGAGGAGATGGTCGCCAGGCTGGAGAAAGCAAGGGAAGCAGACGAGCGGCTGCATCTGATACTTGAGTCCACTTCCGAAGGAGTCTTTGGCGTGGACACGGAAGGCAGAATCGTTTTCGCAAACCCGTCTGCCTGTCTCATGCTCGGATTCGCCGTTGACGAACTGATCGGCCAGCCTTCCCACGAGATCATCCATCATCATCATGCCGATGGATCCGAGTATCCTAAAGAAGAATGCCCGATGTGCGCGGCTTATGTTGAAGGCAAGGCGAGCCGTATCGATGATGAGTACCTCTGGCGCAAAGATGGCAGCGGGTTTCCTGTAGAGTATGGTGCAACGCCCATGCTCCGCGACGGCGCGCTGGTCGGGGCGGTTATCAGCTTCACCGACATCACCGAGCGGAAGCGCCACGAGCAGGCCCTGGCGGCCAGCGAGCGAAAGATCCGTCGCATCCTCGAGACCTCCAATGAAGGCTTCTGGCTGATCGACAACAACGCCGCCACGCTGGAGGTCAACGATGCCCTGTGCGAAATCCTCAGTCGACCACGGGACCAGATTGTTGGTCGCAGGATCTTCGACTTCACGGACGAGGAGAACACCCGCATATTCAAGGAGAACGTCGCACGCCGCGCGAAAGGAGAGTCCGGCGCATATGAAGTTTCCCTGCTGAGGTCCGACGGCACCCTCGTGCCTTGCCGCGTCAACGCGATGCCGCTCACCGACGAGCACGGCGTGAAGATCGGCTCGTTCGCGATGTTCACCGACATCACCGAGCAGAAGAAAGCCGAGAAGGGACTCCTCGCGGCGATGGATAAGGCCGAGGCGGCGACCAAGGCCAAGAGCGCGTTCCTGGCGACCATGAGCCACGAAATCCGCACGCCCATGAACGCCATCATCAACATGACCAGTTTGGCTCTTGACACCGAACTCACCCCGAAACAGCAGCAATACGTCAGCGTCGCCCATTCCTCGGCCA
>CAZTQK010000277.1:0-8730 GCA_964615635.1 uncultured Planctomycetales bacterium | reverse complement strand
TTCATCACCCCGCATCTCTGTCGTGATGCCGGCTGTGCGGCCCAGACCCTCGGCCCGGTGCAGCAGTTCATCGGATGGATGGGCGAACTCGGGTGGCGGATACCGGTGAACCTTCAGGAGCCGTTCCGTCGGGGCTACTCGACGACCTACAACCCGGTGGCCGAGGATTTTCTCAGAGACTGCAGCGGGGGCAAGATCGCCGACGCCGCGGGATGGTGTTTGCACAATGGCAGCAACTTCGGCGGCCGGCCCTATCGGTCGTTCAACATGGCGGATACCGAGGGAAGGCTGTACGCCCAACTGGACAGCATTGAGTTGCAGGTGACTAATCAGATCAGCGATCATATCGACGGAGCTGAGGTCTTTGCGCGGCGATATCAGGTCGAGTACGACGAGCAACTGGCCAGGCAAATCGGTCGTCGCGATGGCGAGGGACGATCGGCGAACGTGGCCCAGGACGCGGCCGGGTATCTCACCTACGGCCCGTATACAACTTCCTACCCAGCCGGTACCTACGAGGCCTCTTGGCGAATGCTCGTGGACAACAACTCGGCCGACAACGAGGCTGTCGTCCGGATCGATGTCTATGACCCGGACGGTTCAGGGGGTGGACAGGTCTTGGCTGAACAGACGATCCAGCGGCAGGAGTTCACCGCAGCCAACACCTATCAGACCTTCACACTGACCTTTGTTCACGGCGCCCCGAGTCACCGGCTTGAGTTTCGCACCTACTGGCACGATCGAACGTATCTGAAGCTTGACTACGTGCAAGTACATCAGAAGCTGGAGCCTGCCGCGCCGATCATCTGCGAAGTGAATCCCGACCCCGATACCGTCATGGTGGGCAACGAGTACATCAGGCAGTTGGCACTGTGCGGTGGGTATCCGGCGCCGACATGGTCGGTTGAGAGCGGCCCGTCCGGCCTCCAGGTGGACAGCGGCGGTCGGGTTCACGGTTGGACACCAACCTCATCCGACGGCGGGCAGACCGTAACCGTCACGATCCGCGCCACCAACACCCAGGGGTACGATGATGAGACCTGGCAGGTGAACGTCCAGACCGCGGTTGTGCCGGTGTTCGAGGATCAACTGCAGGACAGTTCGCAAATCAGCGGTCAGTACGGCGGCGGCAGCTTCACCTCAAGCGGCTACACGCTGAACAACAGAACCGATTTCGCCTATTACAACTTCAGCGGCGTCGGGTCCGATGGCACCGGATCGATGGAATGCGATGTGAGGGGGCTGTACCCAAACGCCGGCGCAACCAAGAACCATATCATCACCGCGTGTGATCGTGCGGGTTGTTGTGATCCGGCAGTCAATCCCTGCGATCCGGTCGCCAACGGTTGGGCGATCTACGGCAGCAACTACTGGTGTTACATACGCAAGGTTTTCTACAACGACCCCACCTATGACAACAAGATGAAAATGGTCGGCTCGTCGATGTGCGCGGCCCAGGAAACCTTCACGGCAGCGACGTACTCGTGGGATGGTCTGACCACGTACCGGTTTCGTATTACCTGGACCGGCAATCACATGCGATACTATCGCGGCCTGCCAGGCCAGGCCCTGGAGTTGACCAAAGAGTACTACCTCGCGAGCGACTGGCTGCCGGCCCAGCTTCACGTTCAGCTCGGCGGCACCTCGATTGCCCAGATCACTGGCGAGATCGGGGGAGCTCCGGGAACCTGCTATTCGCTGTTTCGGGTCTACGAGGATGATCTCGGCGGCGCCGCGACGTCCGGCGGCGGTGCCCCGTTGCCGCCCGAGATCGCCGAGGCGTCGCCCGATCCGGATGCCGCATTTGTCGGAACCGAGTACGTCAAGCAGTTGGCGCTCACACAAGGGACCCCGCCGATCACCTGGATGGTCCTGCAGCCACCCGCCGGCGCCCAAGTGGATAACACGGGTCGGGTAAGCGGTTGGATTCCCAGCGCCGCCCAGGCGGGCAACTCCGTCACGTTCGAAGTCCAGGCGGCTAACGAGTACGGCAGCGACACAGAATCGTGGCAGGTCCAGGTGTTTGCCGTTCCGGAAGAGGCGGTCGCAGAGTTTCCGTTCAACAGCGGGGTGGAGGGGTGGACGCTCGAGACATGGAAGGCGGGCCAGTACCAGTTCGGCTCGATTTCGTGGGATGCGTCCGGCGGCAACCCGGGAGGTAACATGCGCTCCGCGGGAAGCGGCGAGACGAACACCAACGACAGTTGCACCCGCGAGGGAAGCGGCATGACTCGGCTTGTGCCGACAAGCGAGTACTCGGGGATACAGGTCAGATACGATGTGATCGCGAGCTTCAACGCGCCGCCGACATCCGGCTGCACGGCATACTGTCTGGACACCGTCCTGGGCGGGAGTTGCGAGGACAAACTCATCGTGTCCTACAGCACGGCCGGCGCCAGCGGTCCCTGGACGATCGTCCACACACTGATAGAAGGGGTGAGTCTGCCGACTACATGGTCCACAAAGGTGTTCGATCTCTCATCGTTGGCCGAGGCCGGCAACAATCCCGATTTCGCGCTGCGATTCGAGTGGCAATTCAACACGGCTGCTGATTCAGGACGAATCGACAATATCCGCGTGCTGGGAACGATGCCAATGTGGGCGAGAGCCGACGTTGACAACGACGATGACGTGGATCAAGAGGATTTCGGCCACTTCCAGCGGTGTCTCAGCGGAAATGCCTCAGCCTATGGGCCTGACTGTGAGGATATGGACTTCGATGGCGATGGGGACGTGGACAAGGAGGATTTCGGCGTCTTCCTGCCATGCCTGGGCGGTGCGGAACAGCCGCCCGGCTGCGAATGAATGAGCGGAGGCTGACATGTCGCAGAAACGTTATCCGACTCATGGGGCGACGCGCGAGAAGGGTCGCCGAACGTGTCTCCCGTCGGTCGCCATGCGAACCGGCCTGTTGGCCCTGGCGGTAGCCGGGGTTTTCGCGGCCTGCGCAGCCGAGGCACGGGCCGTTACTCTTGGCATCACCGCGGACGGCCGCTTCTTCACGCTTGAAGGTGCGGCCACCTACCTGAACGGCGTCAGCTACTACGGGTCCCAGAGCATCAGCACGCCGAGTTTCGTCACCCAGGACCTGGACGACATGATAGCGGGCGGATTCAACTGGATCCGCGTGTGGGCGTTCTGGGAGTATCCTGACCCGAGCGAGAACGTCTCTGTCATGACGCAAAACGGAGTGGTCCGCGAGCCGTACATGACGCGGCTCAAAACGCTGATCGCCGAATGCAACAGTCGCGGAATGGTTGTCGATGTCAGCCTCCGCCACGACACGAGCAGCACACGCTATCCTTCGAATCTGTCGCAACATCTGGCCTGCGTGCAGACTCTGGCGCAGCACCTGTTGCCGTACCGAAACGTCTACATCGACGTCTCCAACGAGCGGGACGTGCGTGACAGCCGGTACGTCAGCCTGAGCGACTGCGGCCAGCTCGTCAGCGCGATCAAAGCGATCGATTCCGGCCGTCTGTGCACCGCCTCGGGGGTGCCTGAGTCTCAGAGCGAGTTGAACGAGTATCGAGCGGTCGCGCACGTTGACTTCATCACCCCGCATCTGGGGCGGAACGCGGATGATCCTGCACAGACGGTGAATCGCGTGCGCGAGTTTGTCACCTGGATGGGCAATCTGGGTTTTCGGTTCCCGATTCACCTTCAGGAACCGTTCCGTCGCGGCTATTCGACGACCTACGACCCGGTGGTTGAAGACTATTATCGCGACTGCAGCGGCGGCAAGATCGCCGAAGCCGCCGGCTGGTGCCTGCACAACGGCGACAACAAGTACAGCCCGCCAAGCTATCGGCCCTGGCGATGCTTCAACATGACACCCGCCGAAGGCCGGCTGTACTCGCAATGGGACAGTGTCGAACAGACCGTGGTCGCCAACCTTGACGGGCAGATCGGCGGTGCGAGCATGAAGGTGCGCCGTTATCAGGCCGAGTACAGCGAGCACTTGTCACATCAGATCGGCAGCCGTGACGGATGGACCTGGTCCGCCAATGTGGCCTCTCACGCGGCCGGGTATCTCAGCTATGGACCGTATGTCAAAACCGTCCCGACCGGGCGGCACTTGGTTGCGTGGCGGATGCGCATTGACAGCCTGGCGGGCGACAATGACATCGTGGCCGCGCTTGATGTGACGCGCAACGGGGGCGCAGAGACCCTGGCGGTTCGCCAGATTCGACGCCAGGATTTCGCCACCGCCAACACCTGGCGGGACTTCTTCCTGTTGTTCAGCAGCAACGCGGGCGACAATCTCGAATTCCGTACCTACTGGCATGACGTTGCGCGGATTGACCTCGACTGGGTGACCCTGACGATCGGTTCCGATGCCCAACTGTCCTTCACCGACATCACCACTTCTTCCGGGACGGGTGGCCCGTACAACAACGGGGAGTATGGCGGCCACGGCATCATGTGGGCGGACGTGACCGGCGACGCGCGGCCGGATTTCTATGTGACGATGAACCATAACCAGGACATGGGGGAGCTGTTCTATCGAAACGTGACAGGAGCCAGTTTTGTCGAGGAGGCCCAGACTCGCGGCATCAACGATTTGGACACCGGCAGTCACGGAGCCGTCTGGTGCGACCTCGACAATGACGGCGACTACGATCTCGTCAACGGTGCCTACCATCGCAATGAGGTCTATCAGAACAACGGCTCCGGAGACTTCACCAACCGCACCGCGGGCTCGGGTTTTGAGGACGTCAACCTGGGCTCGCGCGGCAGCCTGGCTTTCGATTTCGACAAGGACGGCGATCTGGACATCTTCATCAACAACTGGGGACCCGCCGAGGAGAACGAATTCTACCGGAACAACGGCGGCTGGAGTTTTTCGCGGATCGACAACGGTTTGCGTCATATCGGCGGGGTGCAGGGCGTCACCGAGGGCGATTTCGACAACGACGGCGACCTCGACCTGCTGGTGGGACAGGGCTATGGCACCATGGGAGGGCTCGACGGCCCGCTGATGGTGATGCGCAATACGGGCGGCAGCTTCAGCAATGTCACCAGCGCTGTTGGGCTGAGTTCCACCGCTCCCCAGCAGCAGGGGGCGGTGTTTTGTGACCTCAACAACGACGGCTGGCTGGATTTGCATGTCCAACGCGACACGGGCGATTCACTGCTCTATCTGAACGACGGCGACGGCACCTTCACTGAGAAGTCGGTGGCCGATGGCCCGGGTTTCATGGCCAACTTCGAGGACCTGGATAACGACGGCGACTGGGACATGGTCTATGCCGGCGACAACAAGGTCTATCTGAACGACGGGAGCGGCAATTTCACGGCTTCGAGCACCTTCAGTCTGGGTACCATCAATGATCCGCGAGCAGTCGCATTTGCGGACATCGACGACGATGGTGACATGGATTTCTTCTACGCCCAGAAACGCACATACAGCATCCTGATCCGCAACAATTTGTCAGGCGGCGGCAACTGGCTGAAGCTGCGGTTGGTCGGGCCGAACGGGCAGGCCGGCGGGTTCGGGGCAAGGGTGAAGACTTACGAAGCGGGCCACGGCGGAGAGGCGGGCTACATGATTTCGTTCCGCGAGGCCCGCAGCCAGGAAGGCTACCTGGGACAGAACGACCCGGTTCTGCACTTCGGGCTGGGCCCGCGTCTCAGCGTAGACGTCCAGGTCACCTTCCTGGACGGTGCTGTCGTCTCGAGAAGCGCGGTGGCCGCAAATCAAACGATCATCATCAACGCTGCAGCAACGGGGCCACCGGTCATTGCCGAGGTCAGCCCGGATCCTGACAGCGCATTAGTCGGAACTGAGTACGTACGGCAGCTTCAGCTCGTGCAGGGGAGCTCGCCCGCAAGTTGGTCGATCGTCCAGGGACCGACCGGACTCGGCGTGGATGCGACCGGGCGGGTGAGCGGTTGGAGCCCGGGTTCCGCAGAGGCCGGTTCGACCGTCACGATCGAGATCCGGGCCTCGAACAGCCTGGGTGAGGACATCGAGACGTGGCAGGTACAGGTCTTTGCTCTGCCGGAGGGCACCCTTGCGACGTTCCCTTTTGACGGTGGAGCCGATGGGTGGACACTGGAAACCTGGAAGGCCGGCCAGTATGACCCAGGCTCCATCACGTGGGACTCGTTCGGGGGCAACCCCGCCGGCCATGTGCGATCCGCGGGCAGCGGGAGCACGAACAACAACGATAGCTGCACGCGCGAAGGCAGCATCATGACCCGAACGGTGGCGACAACCGACCATAAAGACATCCATGTCCAGTACGATGTCATGGCCGTCTCGAACACGCCGCCTGGCGAGGGTTGCGAAGGCACGTGCCTGGCGAGCGTTGTCGAAGGTTCATGTGAAGACAAGCTCGTTGTGTTCTACAGCACTTCGGGGACCGACGGACCGTGGGTTGCGGTTCAAACCCTGTCCGAGGGCATCGATCTGCCGAGTACCTGGACTCGACGCATGATCGATCTGTCGAGCATCGCGGCGGTAAGCGACAATCCCGTTTTTTCTCTCAGGTTCATGTGGCAGTTCAATACGGCCGCCGATTCGGGGCGAATCGACAATGTCACCGTGCTTGGCAACCCATCTCTTGCCGCCCTTGTGGATTTCGACAACGACGGCGACGTGGATCAGCAAGACTTCGGCTACTTCCAGGAATGCCTGTCCGGAAGTGCCTCACCTCATCTTCCGGAATGCGCCGGGAAGGATTTGGACGGCGATGGTGATGTGGACAAGGTCGATTTCTCGGTTTTCGCATCTTGTCTGGGCGGGCCTGGCTGCGAACCGGCCTGTGACTTCTGAACCAGGCAGAGGCGTGACGCAGCATGTCTGCGGAAAGAACAACTGACGTGCGAGTCCTTGGGACGACTCTCGTGATCGCAGGACTGCTGGCCGGGCGCCTCCTCGGCCAGAGCTGCCCGAAGGAAGAGTCGCCGTACGGCATCAATGCCCATGCGCCGGAAGGCCAGTCGCTGACCCTGCTGCTTGATGAAGTCCGCGCGTGCGGGATTGATTGGATCCGGGTCGATTTCGTATGGGCGTGGATCGAAACGGCTCAGGACAGCTTCAACTGGGCACGGTACGATGCGATCGCCTCAGCCGCCAAGGCCAAAGGCCTGATGATCTTCGCAACGATCGGTCACACGCCGGCGTGGGCCACCGACGGCAGTGAAGGCAGCGGAGTGCCTCGTAGCGCCTCAGACTACTCTGACATCTGCTATCGGGCTGCGCTGCGGTACCCAGACAGCATCCGCCACTGGGGAATGTGGAACGAGCCGAACCTTGACGGTTTCTGGGCCGGCACGCGCCAACAGTACATCGACATGATCCTCAAGAATGGTGCGGATGCGGTACACGCGGCCAATCCGGCGGCCAAGGTTTGCGGGCCGGAGCTGGCCCACCTCACATCAGGCGATCAGGATTGGTATGCCTGGCTTGAGGACTGCATCCTTCAGGCGGGCAGCAAGCTCGACGTCGTTACCCACCACGTTTATTGCAGTAGCGGCTATGCCAGTTGCACGGACAAGCTCGAAGAAGCGCCCTTCTGGCCGTGGGATCCCCCTTCGGTCAAACAAGTCCTGCAGGATGCAGGATGGTACGGCAAGCCGTTCTGGCTCACCGAGACGGGTTGGCAGAGCGCCGCCGTGGGGGAGGCTCAACAGGCTGCAAACTACACCGGACTGCTCACCGACTGGTTCACCGGCCAGTCGGGCCGTGGATGGGTTCACAAGGTGTTTTTCTACGAGTTGAATGACTCACAGGCCTTCCCGGATTTGTCGTGGGGCATTCTGGGACCTGATCCAACTCACGCGCGAAAGCAGTCCTTCACGGCCTATCAGGCGTTTGTTGCCGCGCATCCGGCCCCCGTACCCCTTCCGGGTCAGGCGTATGATCCGGATCCTGCCGATCTTGCAGCGGGTGTGAGTCTGACACCGCAGCTCCACTGGGCGTCGGCGGACTGCGCCGAGTCTCACAATGTCCACTTCGGCCTCACGAGCCCTCCGCCGTTCGTTGGAAATCGGACAACGACAGATTTCGTTCCCGGCCCGCTGAGCCCCCAAACGATCTACTACTGGCGCGTCGATGAAGTCAACTCTGCCGGAACCACGACCGGGACGATATGGCGATTCGAGACCGCCGCCGCTCCCGGCGATTTCGAGCCGGACGGGGACGTCGACCAAGAGGATTTCGGGCATCTCCAGGCTTGTTTCAGCGGTTCCGCTCAGCCTCCTATGCCTGGTTGTGGCAACGCTGATCTCGATCGTGACGGTGACGTGGACCAGGATGATTTCGTTCTGTTTGAGTCCTGCATGGCAGGTCCGGACCTGCCGCCGACGTGTGGCTAGGTCTTTGACCAACGGTATCGGGGACACACCATGATCACTTGGCGAACCATCATGTCGGCCATTGCTCTGGTGGGTTGGCTCGCTGCTGGAGTTGTTCTGGCGGAGCCGCCTGACGGCACGGTGTTGTACTCCACATCGTTCGACGGGGGGCCGGCCGGCGAGTGGGGATCTCTGGCCGGAGCGTTCCTGGGTCATGACTCTGACGGCAACGGCTCCCTGGACGCTCTGCGACAGACCGGTGGTGAAGCCTGCACGCTCGTGTTTCTCACCGACCAGGGATGCGTTTCCAGCGCTCAGGGCGTCCGCTGGAATGGCCAGTATCTCAACGACTACGAAGTGACCGCACACGGCCGAGGCGAGACCTCGGATGCCGACATCGGCATCGCAGTTCGCGGAAACCATGCC
>CAZTQK010000276.1:0-8754 GCA_964615635.1 uncultured Planctomycetales bacterium | reverse complement strand
ACCGTTTGCTGGAAGCTCACGGTGAGAGCCCATGGTCCATTCGGGGTTGCGATCAGGCTGTCGCCGTCGCCGCCGGTAACGGCGACTGGAGCAGAGCGGCCTCTCTGGCGGCGCATTTCATCGACCTATATCTGGCCTGGCCATATGCAGCCATAGACGACACGGTTTGCCGCGGGGCTTATGACCGACTCATTCAGTTCGAAAGCAATCTGACACCGTCCGCATCATCGGCACAGATTCTCAGCGCATTGCGGAAGCGGTATCCCCCCGCCACCGGGGCGGGGCGCGTTCTGGCGTTCTTCGCCGCGCCGGGGCAGGACGACGACGGGGTGAACCTGATCATCAACCCGGGTTTCGAGCTCGACGCCAGAGCAGCGGCCTTGCCGGCCGGATGGTCGCACAAGGGCACGCCACCCAGACCCCACGACGATTGCGATGGCACATTGGCGACCGGCGGACTCGTGAAGGCTCGCGGGGGACAATACTGTGCCGGAAAGTTCACCCATTACGGCGCGCATCACGGCTGGCTCTACCAGCAGGTCAAGGTCGTGCAAGGCCATCGCTACGACGTGTCTGCGTGGGGACTGACACCGGTTATCAGCGGGGGAAAGCCGGGCACGCTGCGGCTGGGCGTTGATCCGCAAGGCGGGACTGACCCGCAAGCTCCGAGCGTTCGATGGACCAAACCCGTCTCTCCCAAGCAGGAACACTCGAAGCTTTCGCTCGAAGGCCCGGATGCGGTGCTGGCCGAAGGCCCGCAGGTGACGGTGTTCCTGGAGGTCAGGCAGGATACGCCCGGCCCGGACAATGCCATGCTGTTTGACGATGTCGAGCTTCGACCCGTCGACGCAACCGGTTCGGGCGTTCCCGCACACCCGCCGATTGAACATCGTATCCAAGATCAAGCCTGGCAACTGTCTTCCCGAAGCGAGAAAGACAGTCTGAAACTGGCCGAGCTTCTGGCCGAAGCCCGGCGCGCCGAGCAGGCAGGAGATTTGATTGCCGCCGTCCGGACGCGAGAACAGGCCGCTGCTCTTCTGGTCGGCGACGAGGAGCGGGCCACGCAGTGGATGGAACTGGCCCGGCTCAACAAGCAGATCGGCCGTCCGCTGCAAGCTGTCGAATCAACAAGAAGAGCGTTGGAATCGCTTCCCGCCTGTGACAGCCGCCAGTGGCCGCTTGTGACAGCGTTGCTTACCGCCTATTGCAGCAACCTCGACCGCGCAGGCGAGGCCGTTGCAGTTCTGGAACCGATCGTGGCCGGTCTGGCGCCCGGACGAGGCCATACTCCCGCCTGGCTCGAGCTTGCCCGCATTCGACATAACCTTGGTGACACCGCGTTTGCCGAGGAGGTCTACGAGGCTCTGCTGCGCGCTCTGCGTGATGAAGGAGGCTCTCGGGTTGAGCAGGTGATCAAGTACCAGAGCTACTGCCGTGACTACGTCTCGGGACAAGCTGCGTATAACCGACACCTCGAAGCGGACGCGCTGATCGGCAGGTTCCAAACACGGGTCGGCGAGAACAGGGCTCTCGATGCCGGCGAGGTGATCGCGGAGCTGCTCAAGCGTTTTCCTGATGCGTTCTTCACCCGCCCCGGTGCGGAAGGGGTCGGCGCGAGGGTTGTTGCCCGCGAGTTGCTGCAGTCGATGCCGCCACGAATCCGGCAGGAGTACGAAGCGGCCTGCAAGGAGAAGCTCTCACAGCTTGCCCGCCGGGGCCGCAGCGAGGAGATCGAACAGTTCCTTTGCACCCATCCATGGCCTTCTCTTGAAGGGCCGGGCGCGATGGCGGCCGGAGATGCACTGATGGCCGAGGGGCGTTCGGCCCGTGCGGCTGCGCGATATAGGGAGGCGCTCGCAGCCGTCCTGGACGAACCTCTCAAGCAGCTTGCGCAAGTCAAGCTGGCTCGCGCGTTAACCCTCCTCGGCGAACCTCTGCCCGAAAACCTGCCCATGACCGCGCCGGTGACATTGGCCGGCCGCGAGACGACGCTCGTTGATGCCGTGGCCGAATGGCAGAAGGAGGTCGAGGCTCGCAAGAGCATTTCGCCGGCACCGGCGCCGCTGTCGGGATGGAAACACAGCAGGCTGCGTCTGCAGCAGGCACCCCTGTCGCTGCGCAAGTGGCAGGCCGGCTGGCAACCTGCGATGCGCGGCCACGGGCCGCGGGCGACGGAGGCGTTTGTCCCATACATCCTCGTCGGAGACCACGACCAGGTGTTCGTCAACACATTGGAGACGGTGTATGCCATCGACCCGGTCAATGAGCGTTTGCTGTGGGCCCGCAACCCCGGCGAATTCCTCATGGCCGAAATCATGCCGCCCAGCCTCAAGCAGGTACCGCTGGTCAACTCGCCCAAGCGATCGTCCGTGGCGGTCTCGCACGACGCAGTGTTTTTCAGGCTCAACTGGGCCTCACGAACGGACAATCAACCGAGAAGCGCGGTCTACGCCGCGCGGAAGAATGACGGAACGCTTCTGTGGAGCACCGAGACGCTGGCAGGCATCGACAACATGCGATTTGTCACCGATCCGGCCTGTGCTGACGGTGTGGTTGTGGCGGCGACCTGGGAAGCAAGCGAAGTTCCGGTCTTCCATCTCGTCGGCCTGGACGCGGTAACGGGCGAGATGCTGTGGCGGACGCATCTGTTCAGCGGGGTCATGTTCCCGGCCTTTCGAGAGCACGGTTTCTTTGACTCTCCGCTCGGCTCGGCTCCTCCAACAATCTGCGACGGCTCCGTCTACTTCGCACCGGGCATGGGTGTCCTCGCAAAAGTGGATCTGCAGGATGGACATTTGGTCTGGCTGCAGACGTATCCGCGCGTTTGCGAGTTCGGTCCCGAGAAATGGGCGGGGCAGTTCGTGTTCAATCGGCCGAGTTCGCCGATCATCGCACGTTCCGGGCTCCTGCTGGCTGCCCCGATCGACCAGCGTGGAGTGCTTGTCTTTGATGCCGACAGCGGCAAGCTGCTGCGACGCCACGAAGCGATTGATTTCCGCTGCATGTTCGGGGCCGACGATCGCTTCGTCTTCGTGCAGCAAGGCGGCGACGTGGCGGCGATTCAGATCGATGACGCGACCTTGGCGTGGCGCACCACCCTGCCGACAACCAGCATCATCGGATCCCCCACCCTGTCGCAACGCGGCATCTGCTGTGGAACGCGAGACGGGCTATTCGTCCTCTCGCCAAAGGACGGCCGAATCACAGAACACCTGCGCCCGGCGACGCCTGAGGCCGTCGGCACCCCGCTGGACCTGGGCGATCGCGTCCTGGTGGTTTCGGACAGCGCGGTCCATGTCTTTGCGGAGCGCGTGCTTAATGGGCAGGATTGGACCACGCCCCGATCGCCGGAGGCGGCTCCGGTCGCCGCCGGGCTCCGATCGCCGACCGGCCCGGCCCGGTGGGCTCTCCCTGCTCCGGACCGCGGGCATCTTCACGTCAGCCCTCTGGCGCCAGATCTGATTCTCCTGCAATCCTGGGAGACGTTTGAACTTCGTCGCATCGGTCCGGCTCCGACGCTGGTCTGGGAACTGGCCTGGCTGACGTGGCCGAGGTCAATCCATTTTGACAGCGAGCTATTCGCGATGGACTACAGCGGCGGACAACTGCTCGGCGTCGACATGACCAGCGGCAAGGTCAGATGGGAACTGGCGGACGGCGCAATGGCCGGGGAACGCACCGACGGCGGGGTGATTGTCGCGGGCAAACACGCGATCTGGTTCAACGGCAACAGGGTCCGGGTGATCGACGCCAAGACCGGTGCCGAGATGGGGTCCCGGCTTTTCGAGCGTGAGACGATCCGCGGCTTTCACCCTACCGAGGCCGGACTTGGCGTCTTTGTCGGCGGGGCCTTGCCGGCAGCAGTTCTGATGGAGTGGAGCACCGGCAGAGAGATCCGGAGAATTCCGCTCGCGCAGCCTGAACCGGGGAAAGCACATTGGATCGAATGTGCGAGATCGAGGGAATGGGGAGAACCAACAGTTCTGCCGATTGTGCTGCTCGACGGCGAGAAGGTGCTGTTTGTCGATTTGACCACCGCCAAGACTGAATCGAAGCCCCTGGACGTTCCCGGGGCCACGAGACTGACCTGCGAGAAAGATGTACTCTGCATATCGGGCAAGAACGGCCTGCTTGCCGGACGGTCGATCGCCGATTTCTCACGTTTGCCCGTCCTCGCGACAGGGACATGGCAGATCCGTGATCGGGTGGAGTATTGTCTGCAGGGCCCGCGTGTGGTCGCCTATGACCTCGCCACGGGCAAGCAGATCTGGCAGAGCAAGGCATTCCTCGGCCACATCCGCCACCTCGTCGTGGCGCCCACGTCCGTACTGATCACCGTGACGGAGGGCCAAGATGAGTCGCAGCGATCGAGAATCGTCTCGCTAAACCGCCGCGATGGAGAGGTTGTCTCAGAAACCCAGGGGTTGGCGGGAGCATTCCAGGTGATTTGCGAGCACGCCGAATCTCTCTTCGCCTCCGACTTGGGATACGTCTATCGCTTTGGCGAGGCGGGCACCGAGGCGGCTGAGAAGATCGACGTCCAACAGGAGCATTCGGATCCGGAGGCCTTGGCGGCGATTCGGCTGGCGGTGAATATGTGCTCGCCACGCGTAACGATGCCGTTGGTGAGAGGTTTCATACCAACCGTGGACGGAGATTTGTCAGAATGGCAGCCGGCGGAGTGGTCGGAGCTGTCGTGGCCCGATGCCTGGCGGCCCGACCACGTGTTGCTCGCACCCGGCCGCGTACGACGACCGAACGGCACCGGAGACCTGAGAGCCGAGTTCGCCATGTCACGGTCAGACCAGGTTACCTACCTGGCGATCCGTGTGGAGGACGACATTCATGATGCCGTCCCATGGCGCCCACTGTGGCGTGGAGACAGCATCTACCTTACCTGGCGGTCGTCAGACCAGGCGGACAACCTTTCGACCGGTCTTACCCTGGCCGTCGTGGACGGTGTTCCGCTTGTCGAATATGGCCTTCTGACCGCTCCCCGCTACGCAGGAGCGAACGTCGATCGGCCGAACCCATGGCTGGCCGGACTACTTGCCGAGGGCGACGTGTCCTGGCTTCGCCGACGGCGGGCCAACGAATCGGTTTCGCCGCAGATTCGTGCGGCGGCCAATCGCGTCCCCTCAACCCGCCGGACATTGTACGAATTGGCCATTCCGGATACCCTTCTGGCCGGAGTCGCACCCGCCGGCAAGCTGCTTTGGGACCTCGCGATCAACGACTCGGATGGGAAGGAGCGAAAGGGAGCCCTCGAACTCGGCACAGAGCTGCTGCAACTGCGATCGCCGATCGGCCTGGCTCAATGGCCGACGGACGCACCTGCCGCCGGCCGCGACGCCAAGACGCAATGACGTGCGAACGGAACACCGGGCCTGACCAACGTTGGCAACCAGTGATCTTGGAGGTACTCCTGTGACTTCTCCAGCAACCCTCGCCGACAATGACAAAGAGCTGGCCGTACAGCTCTCGAACGGCTATCAGACGATCATCTCGCAGCTTGAGCGCGTCATCGTCGGGCAGAAGCAGGTGATCGAGGAACTGCTCGTCACCATCTTCGCGAGGGGGCATTGCCTGCTGGTGGGCGTGCCGGGGCTGGCCAAGACGCTGCTGGTCAGTACGCTGGCGGACACGCTGAATCTGACGTTCAAGCGAATCCAGTTCACGCCCGATCTCATGCCGACGGATATCACCGGGACCGAGGTCATTCAGGACGATGCGACCACCGGCGAGCGACGGTTCAAGTTCCTTCGCGGCCCGATCTTTGCCAACATCGTCCTGGCCGACGAAATCAACCGCACGCCGCCCAAGACCCAGTCGGCGCTGCTGGAGGCCATGCAGGAACGAAAGATCAGCGTCGGCGGCGAGGACTACAAGCTGGACGATCCGTTCTTCGTGCTGGCCACGCAGAACCCCATCGAGCAGGAAGGCACCTATCCGCTGCCCGAGGCCCAACTCGATCGATTCATGTTCCTGGTCAAGGTCGGCTACCCGAGCGATGACGAAGAGAGTGAGATCGTTCGCCGGATGACGTCGCCGGCGACGTTCAAGGCCGAGGCCGTGCTGCAGCGCGAGCAGATCCTGGCTTTCCAGCAGTTGGTGCGGCGCGTGCCGGCGGCCGATGCGATGATCGAGTACGCCAAGCGGCTGGTGCGCAAGACGCGCGTGACGGAAGCAGATACGCCGGACTTCATCAACAAGTGGGTCACCTGGGGCGCAGGCCCTCGGGCATCAATGAACCTGATTCTGGCGGCAAAGGCCCGGGCGATTCTGCACGGCGAGGCCCACGTGACCTGGGACGACATCCGGGCGGTAGCCAAGCCGGTGTTGCGGCACCGGATCATCCTGAACTTCGCCGCCCAGGCCGAGCGGATCTCGACCGACGACATCATCGAGCAACTGCTCGGGCACGTGGCGGAGAAGGGGTAGGGCTCAGGGTTCCGGGTTCAGGGTTCAGGATAAAGTCTGGAATTCCACAAAGCGCAAAGGGCGAGTCCAGGAATGACGAATGTCGAAGCCCGAATAAGGGAGAAGTGGTCAGTGATCAGTTTTCAGTCATCAGTATCGTCTGCAAGGAAGGGAACTGATAACTTCTGACGACTGAAAACTGAGAACTCGTCCTTGACATTCGGGTTTTCTGGCAGGGCCGGGTGTGCCAAAGCCGGCGGTTTGACATAGCGGACACCGCAGAATGGCCAAGCAACGCGAGGAAAGACTGACCGACCGAAAGTATGTCGTGTTCGACGTACTCGATCACATTGCATCGCTGGAGATGCGGGCCAGGGACCTGGTCGAGGGCACGATGGCCGGTTTGCAGCGGAGCCCCTACCTCGGCGCGAGCAGCGAGTTCGCCCAGCACCGGGCCTATGTCCCCGGCGACGACACGCGGCACATCGACTGGAAGGTCTACGGCCGAACCGAGCGGTATTACGTCCGCCAGTTCCAGGAAGAGACCAACTTCGTGGTGACGTTTATCCTCGACTGCAGCGAGTCGATGCGCTACGGCTCGGGCAAGACAAGCAAGCTCGACCACGCCTGCCTGATGACCGCTTCGCTCTCCTATCTGGCACTTCGGCAGGCCGATGCGGTCTCGGTCGCCCTTTTCGATGAGAACCTGATCGGCTTTCTCCCTCCGCGAACCTCACTTGGTTCGCTCGGCCTTGTGGCCTCAAGTCTGGAGACGATCAAGCCCGAGCGGGGCACGAAACTCGAAATGGTCGTTCCCGTGCTGGTCGAAATGATCGGACGGCGCGGGATCGTCGTGGTCATCTCGGACCTGCTCGACGTCGGCTCGCCCGACGGCGAGGACGACACGGCCGGCATTCTCAGGGCGATCCAACTGCTCCGCCACCAGCGGCACGAGGTCGTGGTGATGCACGTTCTCGACCCGCAGGAGCTGAGCTTCGACTTCGGCGGGCGAATCCGCTTTGAGGGAATGGAGTCGCTGCCTGCCGCCGTCGCCGAGCCGAATAAGATCCGCGCCGACTACGTCGAGATCGTCCAGCGGTTCCTCGCCCAGACGAAGATGGCTTGCGCCGGCACGCGATCAGACTACGTGCTGGTGAACACGGCCGAGCCGGTCGACCACCTGCTGGTCCGGTACCTGACGGCCCGCGGCAAGATCCGGGAGGGTCGGCGATGAAGCTGCTCAACAGCGAGTTGCTGTGGCTTCTGCCGCTGATCGCGGTGCCGATCCTGATCCACATTCTCATCCGGCAGCGGCTGCCGCGCGTTCGCTGGGCGACGATGACCTTCCTGATGCGGGCCCTGCGCAAGAACCGACGGCGCCTCCTGCTCGAGACCATCCTGTTGCTTATCGTGCGGACCGCCATTGTCGCGGCGATTGTGTTCGTCGTTCTGCGGCCGGTGGCCCGCGCCGGCTGGCAATGGCTCAGCGGTCAGCGGCAGCGAACGGTCAGCATCATTGTGCTGGACGATTCAGCCAGCATGGCGGCCTCCGACGGGGTTCGCACCCGGATGGATCGAGCTATCGTTCGAATCGAAGAGTACCTCGACCAGTTGCCCGCCGGGAGCGACGTGGCGGTCATGCTCGCGGCCGATCCGCCCGTCGATCTGATCCGTCAGCCCACGCGAGACATCAACTACGTGCGTCAGACACTGTCGAAACTTGCTCCTCGCGACAGCGCATCGGCGATTGAACAGTCGCTGATCACCGCTGCGGAACGACTCCGCGAGGAGAAGACCCCAAACCGTGAAATCGTGATCGTGACCGACGGCCAGGCAGCCGGTTGGCATGACGACGACACCAGGAAACAAGAAGCCTTCGCAGCCGCTCGCGAAGCGGCTGAGGTTTTCGTCCTGGCGGTACCGCAAACCCCGGCGGCCGACGTGGCGGTGACCGATCTGACGATCGCCGGGGGACCAGATGCCCTGATTCCCTCGCTGGCAAGCACGTTATGGCCCACGTCGATCAGCGCGAGACTGACCGCACTCGGCGCAAGGGAGGCTGTGGAAACGGCAATCGACCTGTTCGTCGACGGCAGAAAGGTCACCCGCAAACAGGTCAATGTGCCGCCAGACCAGGAACTGATCGTCAGCTTCGAGCATCGCTTCAACTCACCCGGCGAGCATACCATCGCAACCCGCTGTGACAGCGACCTGTACGAGCGGAACAACCAGCGATCGATGGTGGTCAAGGTCCGCGAGCGCATTAACGTGCTGCTCGTGGACGGTCGGCCGGGACCCGACCCTGCAACGTCGGCCGGCGGCTTCGTCCGGATC
>CAZTQK010000275.1:0-8783 GCA_964615635.1 uncultured Planctomycetales bacterium | reverse complement strand
GCGCATCCAAGAGGGCGCCATCGAAGCTGCCATTCGCCTGTGCGGCGTTGCGGCATGCACTCGGCAAGAACTGACGAAAGTGAGGCGCGGACGGCGGTCATTTCGCCGGCTCAGGAGCAGGTCTGTCGCCGGCCGGACCGTTAACAGTGATGAACCTCAGGCAGGGTGAACTCGACTTGCCGCTGATGTCGCGTGTGCTGCTCGGGCCGACTGAGTCGAGGGTTCGCCTGTAGACCAGGGTATGCGTGCCGCCATGATCTTGAGCTGTCCTTTCTCGCGGAGTTGTGGTAGCCAATTGGCATCGCTCAAGACGGGGGTCTGACCGGAGGACGAACATGCGCGATGAAATCGAGAAGAGTGAGCACCTGCGATCCGTGGACATCGTCAAGTTGATGTCGCCACGTCCGCTGTGGCGGCTGGTCAGAGGGAGCCTGCGGGCCCCCTTTGACGAGCATTATGCGGGATCGCCGCTGGCCGTTTGCTGGTTCACGAACTTCACGTGCAACGCGCGATGCCCATTCTGCTGCAAGGCCGGAGAGATCGCCTCCGGCCGGCGGGAGTTTCCACCACTGAGACCGGGCCGATTCGAGGAACTGCTGGTGCGGATCCGCCGTACAGTCGACTTGCTCTACATCTCCGGCGGCGAGCCGCTGGTGCATCCGCACCTGCTGCCCATCCTTCGGGAAGCCAAGCGCCTGGAGTTCACGTCGATCGGCATGAGCTCCAACCTGATCGCCCTGGACCAGCATCCCGAAGTACTGGATCTCGTGGACGCCATCTCGGTTTCCATCCACTCACCGGACGCAGCAGTCCACGCGGCGAACCTCGGCGTTTCAGAGCGTCTCGCACGGCAGGCATTCGATAACCTTGAGATGATCCAGGCCCATCGACGACGGCGGGAGATCAAGGTCTTGATCAACTGTGTGATGAACGAGCGCAACCTGGACACTGTTCTGGACATGGTGACTTTCGCAGAAAACCAAGGGTGCCTCCTGGAACTGGTCCCGGCAAACGATCACGGCCGTATTCCCAAGGCCCTGGCCGGGAATCCGGCGTACCTCAAGGTGCTCGACTCTTTGCTGGAGATGCGTCGCGCGGGCACCGCGCGGCACTTGGCCGGCTCGACGCACTATTACGAGCGCATCCGCACCTTTGAGCCGTTCCGCTGCTTCCCATACGGCGTGCCGAACATCATGCCGGACGGACGACTGTGTACACCCTGCGACGTCTCGGGGCAATATGCGGTCAACGTCCTGGATTACCCGGATCTGAAGGCGGCGGTCAAGGCCTCATTGCCGCACTTGGGGACCTATCCCTGCCGGGAAGGCATGTGCTTCAAAGCCGGGATCATCGAGCGGAGTCATCTGTTCGGATTGCTGGCGGGAAACTAGACGGCGATGCTGACTCAGTATCCTTCCCTGGCTTATCCGCTGCTGGTCGTGGTCGGCTGCGCAGTCGCAACGATGGGATCGTTCAGCGGTCTCGGCGGCGCCTTGGTGCTGACTCCTGTTCTCGCGATCGGCTTCGGCTTGCCGTATCACACCGCGATCGGCTGCACTGTTGCACAGACGATAGGAATGTCGGCAATCGCGGTCCTTCGGCATTATCGACTCGGGCATATGGATTGGTCGCTGGCGGCCAACTTCATGGTCGGCTCGATTCCCGGAGCGATCTTGGGCCGACTGGCCCTGCAGCATCTCAATGAAGTCTACGGCTCGGCTCCCCGGCTGCGGATAGCATGCCATGTCTTCTACATCTCGGTCCTGGTTGCCGGTGCAATCGTCATCGCTGTGCGGCTGACCAGAACGCGAAGAGGGGTCGCCGCTCAACCCGTATCGAATGAGGAAGTCACTCCAGCCAAGGTCACGATGATGAGACGACTTATCGTGGGTGCAGCCGGCACGCTCGCCGGCGGACTTGCTGGTCTGCTGGCAATCGGAGGAGGACTGGTGGCGGTACCGGTCCTTAGCGGCCTCCTTGCGGTCCCGATTACCACGGCGGTGGGCACATCCATTCTACAAATGGTTGTCACCACAACTGCCGCCACGATTGTCTCACTGGGCACGACAGACCTGGATGGTCGGGTCATCGGGTGCCTTCTGTTAGGAGCCGTGCCGGGGGCAACCGCAGGCCCCTGGCTGCTGCACCGCCTGGCCGGACGCGTGACGTGAGCTGCAGGAGTCAACATGCTCCGGACGACAACACATTCTTTCACCAGAACGGCCGCTCGCAGCAGCGAGCGTCAGGGATCTCAGGGAAAGCCGCGTTGATGCCCTCCGGTTTGCCCGGCCCGGCGACACCCGCGATGACGAAATGACCCACTGGCCCGGCATGACATCAGCAGGCGCGACAATGTCCCCACTGGTCACCTGTGCAGCCGGTGGTTACAGTGGCCGCGTGATGCCTGGCAGAACAAGGGTGTCGATTGGGACCGATCTGAGACTATTTGCAGCGAGCGAAAGACATGGACAGACAGATGATACTGGTGATAGGCGCATTTATCGTTTTCTCCGGCCTCTTGGTCACCGGCATGCACGCCGCCGAGGCGGCCAGTCGTCCCGCCGGCAAGATCATCGGCATGTACGTTCACCAGCACTGGCCGTACAACCACCCGTATGCGGCCCGGACGTGGACGCTTGACGACTGGCGGGGCTATGCCGACGGCCTGAGCAAGCTCGGCTACAACACGATCATGATCTGGCCGATGATCGAGACCATGCCGGATCCGCTCACCCCCAGCGACGAGCAAAGCCTCCGGAAGATCGAAGCGGTCATCCGCATGCTTCATGACGAGTTCAAGATGCGCGTCTGGATCGCGCTGTGTCCAAACGTCGCGGCCGACAACCGTGAAGCCGCCAAAGCCACGTTCGAAAAGCGGCATTTCTTCTACTGCGACACGCGGATCAACCCCGGCAGCCCCGTCGAACTCAAGCGGTTCATGGAATGGCGCGAGAAGCTGATGCGTCCGCTGGCCGCGGTTGACGGTGTGGCGGTTATCGACAGCGATCCGGGCGGCTATCCGGGTTCGACAAACGCCGAATTCGTGAACCTCCTGGTCGAGCATCGCAAGATGCTGGATCGACTGCGGCCGGGCATCGAACTGAACTACTGGATGCACGTGGGCTGGGAAGGATACTGTCGTTTCTACAAGACCGGCCAATTCTCCTGGGGCACGGCGGACGAGAACGCTGACGTGCTCCGGCGGCTGAAGGAGATCGACTCCGAGCCGTGGGGCATCGCCAACGGCCTGCAATACGCGGAGAAGCTTGGCCTCGCTTCACGCGTGATCAGCTTCAACTACGGCCGTATCGAGTTTGAGCCCTCCTTCCCCTTGACCAACTTCGCGGGCGAGACGGCCTATGAGGGCGGAAAAAGCACCACCGCTCGCGGCGTGATGGGCAATGCTCAAACCCATTGCGTCCAGTTGCCCAACACCTTCGCATTTGCCCGAGGCGCGACCGGACAACCATTGACCGACGAAGACTACATTCGGTTTGCCGACGACCTGCTGACCGGCTGCGGCCCGATCATCGTCGACGCCTGGCGGGCGTTGGCGGGCAGCGATGCAGCGAAGATGGACAGGCTGGCCGGCGAACTGCAGGAGCTGGCCGGCAAGGATCTCAAGCCCGGGCGGCTGAAGGGACTGTTGTTCGGCGACGGGCGGCGCTTCCTGAACGACTTGGTGCTGCAACTCCGCCTGCGAGCAGCATGGGAGACCTTCCGCACCGCCGTCGAACATCAACAGGACCCCAAGCAGCCATTCGAGCGTTTCGTTACCGCGGCTACGGACTGGCAGAAACAGCACGGGTACGAGAACGCGTGGCAGTGGCCCGGCATGGACGAAACCCTGCGGAAGCTGAACTCACCTGAGATCAACGCTGTTCTCGGCACACAGTTCAGCATCGAATCGGGACCCGACCCCACCTCGGCGTTGTCGCCGTTCGAGCAGCTTCAAAGGAGATTCCGCGATACCGAGACTTATGTCACTCGTCTGCTCGAAGCCATGAAAACGGCCTCGAAAGCGATGAGATGAACCGTTGCGATGGGCTCGCCGGCTTTCCGACAGAATCCGGTCGCGGTTTGACGGTCGTCCCGAGACAGCGGGAATTCCGCGAACACCAGAATCGTCGACAGCGAGCGGCGGTCCTTGGTATCTCCAAACGATGCCGCGGCAATGAACGCTCGGTTGTGCCGAGCGTAGCCGTTTCTCAGGTCTTGTCCAGTAGACCGATGTTTCACGATTGCTGAGCTCTCACTCACTCGTTCTCTCCCTGCATCCACGTCGGGCTGGAGCGAAACCGCGCGCCTGTGCTCGGACTGTGGCAGGTCGGCTCGTGGAACGATAACGCCGTGGTCGCAGATGCCGCGCCCACCTACCATCACATCAGCGGCGGATAAGGCTTGCCCGCCGGCTTCGCTTCGGCGAGAGAGAATCGCATTTCTGATTCGGAGGTCAAGCGATGTCGACCTATCACTTGAGACGCGGCTGCGGTGGCTCGGCCACAGGAGCTGCACACTCCGGGACATGCCAAGTGCGGGTGCGCGGCATCGCGATGCAAGGACTGTTCGTGCTGGTGGCTGCCTGCTTTGCGGTCAACCACGGGTGTCCGGGCCGTCCGCTTCCCGAGCCGGAAGCTCCGATTGTCCGGCTGGAACTGGTGGCGTCAGGGATGACCTCGCCGCTTGGCATGGCCGTTCCCAGGGACGGTTCCTCCAGGTTGTTCATCGTCGACCAGATCGGACTGATTCGTATTCTGGATGGGCAGGGCAACCTGTTGCCCGAGTCGTTTCTCGATCTGAGTGATCGAATGATCCCCATCGGCATCGACTTCGGCAACGGCATCGTTTACGACGAGCGCGGGCTGTTGGGCATGGCCTTCCACCCCAATTATCCCACCAACGGCCGCTTCTTCGTGTTCTACAACGCACCTCGAAGCCAGAATGACACCGACGAGATCGATTCGCGAGTCAGAATCTCGGAGTTCCGGGTCTCAGCCGACGACCCCGACCGCGCCGACCCAACCAGCGAGCGGATTGTGCTCAGCGTTGCCAAGCCGCAGTTCAACCACAACGGCGGGCAACTGGCCTTCGGCCCCGATGGTTATCTCTACATCGGGATCGGCGACGGCGGGGGGGCCAACGACAGTGGAACGGGACACACCCCTGGACTCGGCAACGGACAGGACCTGACCATGCTGCTGGGTAAGATTCTCCGGATTGACGTGGACGAGGCCGACCCATACGGAATTCCGCCCGACAACCCCTTCGTGAATGACATGGAGGCCCGCTCTGAGATCTGGGCCTACGGCTTCCGCAATCCGTGGCGGTTCTCGTTTGACTGGGAGGGCGAGCGCGAGTTGTTTGTCGGCGATGTGGGGCAGAACCTCTACGAGGAGGTCGATATCGTCTCCAAGGGCGGCAATTACGGATGGGCCCGGCGAGAAGGCACACGCTGCTTCGACCCGGAGAACCCCGGCACACCCCCAGGCGTGTGCGAGAACACCGGACCATCGGGTGAACCTCTCGTCGATCCGATCATTGAGTATTCTCACGTCGATGTCCAAGGCAAGGAGATTGGGATCGCCGTGCTGGGTGGGTACGTATACCGCGGATCGGCCGTGCCGGATCTTCAGGGACACTACGTGTTCGGCGACTTCAGCACCGCCTTTACGACGGGCGATGGCACCCTCTTCGTGGGCCGGAAACGAGATGATGGCACGTGGCGGCACGACGAGTTGCGGATCTCGACATCGGCAAGCGGCCGCGTAAACCGGTTCATCCTCGGGTTCGGCGAAGATGAAGAGGGAGAGATCTACGTGCTGACCAGCCGGAGCCTTGGCCCGCTGGGAACCACGGGCGAGGTCTATCGTGTAACGGCGTCGGCCGCAGAATGACAGCCAACAGCAAGAACAGAGGAGATCAAGAATGAATTGCGCAACCTGCATTCCGTTCAAGTTCAAGGCATGGAGATGCGTCGTTGCCGCAACGTTGGGGACGGCCTCTCTTGGTCAAGTCTGCGTGCCGGATGCCGATCCGGACAACGGTGGTGACTTCGTCGGGGTGAGCATCCAGAACCTGGCCTTCTCACCCAAGGAGGTGACGATCGAGGCGGGTCAGACCGTACGATGGACCAACCGCGACCTCGTGGCCCACACGGTGACGTCCGGCGACCCCGGAGATCAAGATTCGGGTGTGCTCTTTGACTCGGGAACGATGACCTTCGGTAGAACCTTCACTCACCAGTTCAACGAACCGGGTGAGTTCACTTACTACTGCATTCCGCACCAGACGATGGCCTCGATGCGGGACGCCAAGGTGATTGTGACGGCCGCCGCCCCGTAGCCCGTGGATCTCGCTCGGGAGGAGCCACAACTCGCCGCGTGATGAGTAATCCTCATGTGCGAGTTTAGCGTGCAAGAGACCGGGTCCGGCACCTTTTTGCGGGCTCCCCTGCATGGCATAGTGCCAGCCGGCCTCGTTGACCTTCCCCGGGTCACCCTGCGAACCGCGTCAGGCAAAAAGGAGCCAGACCCCGGCCCGCTAAACACGTACATCCTCATCACCCGGCGCGGCAGACCTTCTCGCCCGGATCACCACCACTTCAAACACCCCCGCGGCGAGCACCAGAATTGGTGCGACGACCACCGTGGCCATATGGAACAGCACGTACATCACGGCCTGGAAGGACTGGAAAACCTGGGCATTGCGGCCCTCGGGCAGGGTTCCGCAGAAGATGCTTGTGCTCGCACGCCAGCCGAGCAGGTGCAGCACCAGATAGACAACCGCAAAGGTGGCGGCACACAATACAAATGAACCGGGTGAGAACCATTTCATGGCCCTGATCCTTCATGGCCAGGCTATCGGATGCGCCTGGCAGAACGGCGGCTCTTGAAAAAGCTGCCGCGATCGGTCAGATTCCAGCGTATCGGTCATGACGATCGTGACGAAACGGGATGGAATCCTGTCTTGATCACCGATCGGTGACAGAAACAGGAGGAGGCATGGCTCGTATCTACGTGATTGCGACGGCAATCATCGCGGCCGCATGCTGCCTGGGCCAGACCCCGACATCCAAGCCGCACGGAGCTCGGTCATCAGCCCCGGCCCGGGCCGTGCGAACGTACCGTAACCCGATCATTGACCGTATCGGGCCGGCCGATCCGACCGTCATTCGGTATCGCGGCAAGTACTACCTGTACCCGACGCTGGACGGCAAAGGCTACGACGTCTTCGTCTCCGACGACCTGGTACGCTGGGAGCGGAAGGGCAAGTGCTACACCGACGCTCGAGGCGGCGCGTGGGCTCCCGATGTCTTCCATCACGCCAAAGGCGACGGCAAGTTCTACCTCTACTACACCGTGGACAAGCCCGGCGGCGGCAAGCTCATCGGGGTGGCCGTGGCGAACGATCCTCTCGGCCCATTCGCCGACAAGGGCACGTTGATCGACAACGCCATCGATGCACATCTGTTTCAGGACGACGATGAGGCGATGTATCTCTACTTCGTGGATGTTGCCCCGGGCCTGAACCGGGTTTTCGTTCAGCCGATGGCGGGGCCTCTCACCAAGAAAGGTGAACGCACCCTGTTGATCCGTCCGACCGAGGACTGGGAACGGCACGGGGCGGCCATTGCCGAAGGACCCTGGATGCTCAAGCGCAAGGGCGTGTATTACCTGATGTACTCCGGCAGCGGCGCCGACGGACCGGACTACGCCGTCGGATACGCCACCGCCAAGTCACCCACGGGGCCGTTCACCAAGCACGCGGGCAACCCGATCGCCAGCCGAGGCAACGGCGTCTTTGGACCCGGCCACCACTGCGTCACTGCCGGCCCGGACGGCCGTCTGTGGATGGTCTACCACCAACAGAACAGCGAAAGGCCCGGCTGGAAGCGTTTCCTGGCCATTGATCCGCTGTGGTTCGACGAACAGGGCGTGATTCACGTCAGGACGACTCGCGGCACGGATGAGCCAGCCCCCTGATCGGCCCGGCGAAAAAAATGTGGAAGTTCGACGATTCCACCAGCCGCCTGCGTTAGGTTGTTGCCAGACAAAGGCTTACGGCAGCCGGCGGTCGATCCGCACCGTTTGGGTTTCGCCAAAGAATCCCATTTGGTAAAAACTCAGGCAACGCTGTCACCTCCGTTCGCATCTATTCATAGGGCGTTGTGCAGGAAAAGACTTCGCCGAGCGGCCGTCGAACCGCCAACCGCCAGTCCGCCTGCACACGGGGTAGCCCACGGGGTTTGCAGGATCCTCAGTTTCGCAGCCATTGGTGGCCGCGCCGCACAGACAAGCCCACCGCGCGAATCGACAAGGGAGAACAGCAATGACCGACGTCAACAGAGTCTTGTATCCAGGGGCAATCGTGGCCGCCGGACTGCTGGTCGTTCTGCTGAGGTTGCCACATCTGCTTCTCGCTGCCGGTCTGGCGTCGGGCCAAATCGACGGGCGACAGATACCGATCGTCAACATGCCACCGTTGAGGTTCACCGCACAGACGCGTGTGCTCCCGTGCGGCGGCCTGCGCCTGGAAGTCCCGGCTGACGCAATCATCGAACCGCAACCGCCGGACGAATCATGTGGCTTTCATCTAAAGCTCAGGGGGCTGGAGTGCCGAGTCCCGCCCCCACGGTACCAACCTGATGAGCAAGATGCCGGCACGACGGATTGGAGCGCGGAGCTTGATCGGCGTGGAATCAACTGGCAGGCCTCCGCCTGCGCCGCCAGCAGTGAGGATTTCTCCTTCTGGATGAGCTCACGGCAGGTCGAATCGCTTCGCCA
>CAZTQK010000274.1:0-8787 GCA_964615635.1 uncultured Planctomycetales bacterium | reverse complement strand
ATTCCTTGACCGCCAAGTCAAGATCGGCGTGCTGCAGGCCGACGGCCGCGTTCTTGGATTCCAGGCCAAAAACGCACCGCAGGCGGTTGGGCCGAGGGTGCTGGTGCTTGAGGATCGCGGCAACCCTGGCCGAGCCGATGAAGGCCAGCACGTCGATCCGGCCGCTGGTCATCAACGGGCCGACAACCACCGGACCGTCGCCATAAACCGTGTTAACCACGCCCGGCGGGAACGAATCGGCGAAAGCTTGCAACAGCGGAGCGTGGAGAAGCACCCCGTACTTCGGCGGTTTGAAAATGACCGTGTTGCCCATGATCAGGGCGGGAATCAGCGTGGTGAACGTCTCGTTGAGCGGGTAGTTGTACGGCCCCATGCACAGCACGACACCGAGCGGGCTGCGGCGGACCTGGGCAACAAAACCCTGCTCGACCACAAATCGCGAACTGGTCCGGTCGAGATCCTTGAGCGCGGTGATGGTGTCGGCGATGTATTCGAGCGTGCGGTCAAACTCCTTCGTGGCGTCGGGCAGGGTCTTGCCGATTTCCCACATGAGCAGCTTGACGACTTCGTCGCGAACCGCCTGCATGCGCGGCATAAAGGCCTCGACGTGACGGATGCGGTCGGCAACGGACATGGTGGGCCAGCTTCCGCAGCCTTTGCCGTACGCCTTGCAGGCGGCGTCGAGCGCCTGAATCGACTCGGCCTCGGTCATGACCGGGTAGTGACCCAGCTTGAACGGCGTCGGGCCTTCGGTGTCGGTCACGCAGACGGGCGACAACACCTCCTGACACGGCCCAGCCCACGTGCGCACCCGCCCGTTGATCAGGTAGCGCGCCCCTTCCTCGTAGTAACCGATCCTGACGCTTTCGGGAATCTCCTCGATCCGCGGGAAGATCGTCGCGGGTGAACTGACGGTCGTGGCCATGGGTAGCCTCCATCAGAGAGCGGGTCAACAGCAGCATCCCTGTCAGTTCAACAGTGTAACCCGAAGCGCCCTCGGCACAACACCGGCGACGGCAGGATGGACCGCATCCGCCTTGGCCCCCGAGCAACGGCGTCAAAGCACGTTCGACAGGCTCAATACCGAAAGGATCTCACGGAAAGGATAGCGGTTGGGGTGCGCGAAAAACACCGGTATTTCGGTACCGCAGAACCGGGACTTGGTGAAACAGACTCCCTTGAAGTTGTAGAAGCGGTTGCCTCGCTCGAACAGGAGGTCGAGGCTTCGGGCCACTAACCGGCTTTCCGAGCGAGGGGTGCCGTTGTTGATGGACAACGGAGACAGACCGAGATTCAGAATCTCGGCGCCCTCCTCTTTGAATCGCTCGGCCGCGGTGATGACCAGGCAGTAATAAACGCCCTGCCTGAACTCCTCGCACGAACGGGTGATATCCGGCGTGTAGCCGATGATCCGCCCCTGAGAGTAGATGGGATCGAACACGGCAAAGCCGGCCAACTGGCCTTCGCGGCGGGCGACGAACATGCGGGTATCACGATCGAGCCGCACGCCGAGCGGGCGCACCAGGAACGACATCTGCTTGCTCTTGACACGTCTCGTGCCGAGCCATGCGCCGGAAACCCGTTCGATTTCCTCGCGGGGACTCTGGCCGTCTTCTTCGACGGTGATACCCCTTTCTGCCGCCTGGTTGCGGGCGGTCCTGACGACCTGCTTTCTCTTGCCGGTCAGGTTCCACTGGGCCAGCGGCAAGAGCGTCTCGACTCCCATGTGCAAGGGGCGCAGACCGAATTCATCGCGGAGCATCATCGCGGTGTGCTCGCGAATTTGGACGAAGCAGGTCTGGCGGTGCTCTCGAAGGGCTTCTCGCATGATCCGAGGTATGTCGGCGAACGCGCAGACGGGATCGCCAAGCACGAAACGCGTCCCACAATACTGCCGGTATGCGATGTAACCGACGTCCGGCATGTCGTAGTAGCGCATGCCCGGCTGCAGGGTGGAGTAGGCCATGCAGTGCGTGCCGAACTGCTGAAGGTACTCGCGTCGCTGCTGAAACGAGAACTGTTGCACGGCGTCACCGAGGCTCGGATACGATCGTGTCTTCGACGAATCGCCGCATCAGGAAATCGCACAACTCCTCGGTCATGGTCACGCGAGGAATGTCCGAAATCGGGCGGTGGTTGCATACCCAGTTGGGCTCCGTGTACCTGGCATAGGGGAAGAACGGGCGCGTGCGCCGATAGGCAGCCCGCTCAACCCTGTTGTCCGTCACCAATCCCGTGGGCGGCAGGGAGGCGTCGTAAGAATAACCGGTGAGACGGAGCGCTCGCTGCATCGAATCGACGATATACGCAATCGGCAGATTGCGGCTGTTGACCACGTTGAACGTCTGGCCCTCGGCCAAACCGCCGGAAGCGCGAATCGCCATGCAGACTCGCACCGCATCATCGACCGTGACCATGTTCTTGGTCACCTCGCCCGAACCGTAGAGGCGGGCGTTCACGTTGGCCCAACGTTGAGTCTTCGCCCGGTGCCAATACTCCGGGAAAGAAGACGTTCCCTCGATCGCGTGCCGGGCCGACTGATAAAGAGCGAGCAGATAACCGTACATCATCCTCGCCTCGCCCATTGAGTCGCCATTTCGAGAGTCGCCGATCAGGATGCTCGGCCGAATAATCGTGAAAGGCAAACCCGACGTCCGCACGATCCCTTCGCATTGCCACTTGGTCTTCTCGTAGACGTTCTTGAAGCCTTGGCTGTCCTCAATGTTGTCTTCGTCGATGATGTCGGTTCGCTTCCCGCAGACGTAGGCCGTACTCATGTAATAGAAGCGATCCAGCCTCTCGAAATGCCTTGCCAGCGAGATGGCGTTTTCAGTGCCACCCACGTTGGCGCGGCGTATCTCCTCCGCCCTGTTATCATCGAACGTGGTGGAGGCTGCCAGATGCCAGAGTTCATCCACCCTGTCATTGAGTCGTGTCTGGACCTCCTGCGGAACCCCGCAGCCCGAGTCGGTAATGTCACCCCGAACGAAATTAACGCGAGAGGAGACCAGATCGCCGAGGTCTTCTGTCAATACAGCCTCTGCGTTGTCGGACCTGACAAGCAGATGAACCGTATCGTCGCTACCTGAAAGGATGCCCTTGACCAACGCACGGCCAAGAAAGCCACTAGCGCCCGTAATGAAAAGCTCCTTGCCCATTTGACCCACCTCCCCCCATCGACACGCGCTCGGTCCCGACGAATCGCGAATCGCAGGCCGCCAACTAGTCAATCTCAGGAGCCGCCCGCGACGATCCCGGACCGGATTCCTCGTGCCGCTCTGCCACAAACGAACACGCAGGAAAATGCAGTGTAACGAGGGTGGAAGGGCCATTTCAACAGTTTTCTGTCGGACCTTCAAAAAAATCACGATTTCCCATCAGCACAGGTAGCAGGTTCGCCAAAGAACACGAGGCGCAGAAAATGCGCACGCATCAAATTCAGCTTCTCATCCCAATCACCCAGTTTGCCTCTCTTCTCTCCAAGAGCACGCTGACAAAGCCCCCAAACTCATATACTCTTTCTCCTCTAATTGCCATCGTCCCCTCTCCAGTCCGATAACGGCGCAACCAACTTGCCGTCGTTCTGCGGCGCCCAGAGAATAATACATGCCAGAAGCAGCGAAGAAGGAATGCACAGTAAGAGGAATACGGCTATGGTCGACCATCGAAAAGAGGGAGGCGGGTAGGAGCATGTCTTACAAACCACGGTTCTGTCTTGAGACGACACCACAATTAAGGCATTGCTTTAAGATGATGTAAATCCTTGCTGACAAACAGATTTCTTCATTGCACCATACCCTGGGAACTCGGCTGTTTTGCATCTCCAAGCCGCAGTTCCTGCTGATCCCAGGCACCCGACCCAAAAACCCCGGCAGTAACGACCAGATCACTGCCGTGCGGCCGACAGACGAATAAGTGTCACAGCGATACCCCGCCTTGGCTCGGATCGCCGATGGGGCGACCACTGCCCGGCCAGCCCTGGGCTCGAAATTCGGGTAAACGCACCAGAATCCGAAAAGGCTGGGCGGCGGGTCAGATCCCACCGACGAGCCAGTCCGGCGAGAATCCGGGGAGCAGATGAAACTTGGGGAAGAGCCGCCGCTGGCCACTGAGCCGGGAGAGGTCCTCTTGCAAAGCCTTCCAGATGAGCATATAGTCTCAGGTTCGGAAACAGAAGAAAGGGTAAGGGAATTGTTTGGTTTGGCGGCCGGCAGGGCCCGCCAAATGGCTGGATCAGTTGGTCTGACTTTCGGTTGATGGTAGGCGGCGATGGCGATAACGGCGGAACGCAAAAGGCAAGTGGTGACTGAGTATCGGCAGCATGAGAAGGACTCCGGGTCCCCGGAGGTCCAAGTGGCGCTGCTTACCGAGCGGATCTCGGAACTGACCGAGCATCTGAAAAGCCACAAGAATGACCACTCCTCTCGACGCGGCCTGCTCAAGCTGGTCAGCCGGCGCTCGGGTCTGCTCAAGTACCTGACGAACCGAGACCGCGATCGTTATCAGAAGATCATCAACCGCTTGGGCCTGCGCAAGTAATCACCCGTGACCTCCCAGCCTGGATCGGGTTCTCTCGCGGTCAGCCTTTGACAAACCTTTCCCAGCTCCCAGCGGCAGCGGTGCAATGTCAGGCAGGTAGCCGGTTTGTTTTCGCGGATCCCGCTGTTGTGTGATTGGCCCCTGTGTGCGCATGGTATCGGTATCGGTGCAAGAAAAGCAAAGAGTAGGTGCTGGAATAATGGCGATTGTGAAGGTTGAATGCGAAGTTGGCGGAAGAAAACTTACGTTCGAGACGGGCAAGTTGGCCAAGCAGGCAGATGGGGCGGTTGTCGCTTCTTACGGTGAATGTGTCGTGCTGGGGACATCGGTAGTCGGTGATCCTCGTGAGAACGGCGACTTTTTTCCCCTGACGGTGGACTACCGGGAGAAGGCCTACGCCGCCGGGAAGTTCCCGGGGGGGTTCTTCAAGCGAGAGGGAAGGCCGACCAGCAAGGAAATCCTCACCATGCGGATGATCGACCGACCAATCCGCCCGCTGTTTCCCGCGAAGTTCGTCAACGAAGTGCAGATTCAGACGCTCGTGTTGGCGGCGGACCCGACGCTCGACCCCGACATCACGGCGATCAACGCCGCCTCGGCCGCCATGGCCATCGGCTCCACCCCCTTCGAGGGACCCATCGGAGCGGTTCGCGTGGGCTACGTGGACGGCAAGGTCATCATCAACCCGACATACGAGCAGGTTGACGCATCGGATCTGGACATGGTTCTCGCCGGCCATAAGGACGGCATCAACATGATCGAGGTGGGCTCCCGCGAGGTCAGCGAGCAGGTCATTCTCGATGCGATTGCCCAGGGTTTCGAGGCCATCAAGACGATCTGCAGCACCATTGCCGACCTTCGGCAATCGGCGGGTAAACCCGGCAGTTGGCAGGCTCCTGAGCCCAATCACGAGCTGTCACGCATCGTGCGGGAAAAAGCCTATGACCAGATGTGGCAGCGGCGGAAGATCCCCGGCAAGCTCGATCGTCAGAACGCGGTCAAAGAGCTGTACGACCAGATCCTCAACGAACTCTCACCCGAAGATACCGAGAAGCCTCCTTATGTCCGTAGCGAGGTCATGCATTGCCTTCAACTGATCGAGGAGGAGGTCGTCTGCAAACAGATCCTGGAGACAGATCGTCGATCGGATGGACGTTCACCAACGGAAATCAGACCGATTTCGGGCGAAGTGGCTTTCCTGCCCAGGACCCACGGCTCCGCCCTGTTCACCCGCGGAGAGACACAGGCCGTGGTTGTGACGACGCTGGGAACCGCCCGAGACGAACAGATCATTGACGGACTCGCCGAGGAATACAGCAAGAAGTTCATGCTGCACTACAATTTCCCGCCCTTCTGCGTGGGTGAAGCCCGCCGGATCATGGGCCCGGGACGACGGGAGATCGGTCACGGCGCTTTGGCCGAGCGTTCTCTCGAAGCAGTGCTCCCGGGAATCGACAGTTTCCCGTACACCATCCGGCTCAGCAGCGAGATCATGGAGTCGAACGGGTCAAGTTCCATGGCTTCGGTCTGCGGCGGGACGCTGGCTCTGATGGATGCGGGGGTGCCGATTGCCCAGCCGGTGGCGGGGATTTCGATCGGCAGTGTCCACGATGACAATCGACGGATCCTGCTGACGGACATCCTCGGCGAGGAGGACCACTTCGGCGACATGGATTTCAAGGTGGCTGGTACCGGGCGGGGAATTACCGGAATACAGCTTGATTTGAAGGAAAGGTTTATTTCTCAGGATACGATTGCTCAAGCTCTCGAGCGGGCTCGCGATGCGCGTAAGTCCATTCTCCGTGAGATGCTAAAGGTGATCGATCGTCCCAGACCCGATATCAGCGATTATGCCCCGCGGATCCTGACGATCATGATCAACCCTGAGAAGATCGGCGCGGTTATTGGACCGGGTGGCAAGGGAATCCGTGGTATTGAAGCCGCAACCGGTGCTACAATAGATATCGAGGACGACGGCAAGGTCACCATCTCCTGCCTGGAGATGGCGGGGGCGATGCAGGCTCGAGACACGATCGAGCAGATCAGCGAAGGTGTGAAGGTCGGCAAGGTATACACCGGCCGCGTGACCGGTATCAAGGATTTCGGCGCCTTCGTCGAGATCGCGCCCGGTCAGGACGGGCTTTGCCACATCAGCGAGCTGTCGGACGGGTATGTGAAATCGGTAACCGAGGTGTGCAAGGTCGGCGACGTCCTCAAGGTGAAGGTGATCCTGGTTGACGACCAGGGCCGCGTCAAACTCAGCCGCAAGGCCGTACTTCGGGAAGAGGCGGCTGAGACCAAAGCTTGATCCGGACAACGATGCCGGATCGTGATTCCCGAAGTCGGCATCATGCCGAGGAGCGGGCATTCAACTCGTGATAGCGCCCGCCCGCATGCGCACTTGTTGTGATCGTCCGCGGCATTGTGTGATTCCGCGTGACGTTGCATAGGGCTAGATCGGATACCCTCTCGTGGTTCGTGTGTTTCCGGACGCACGCCAGCCGGGTATCCGTGTGCAGACCGCCCCGGGCAGGTCGTGTGATAAGGTGCGCATGTCGGTACTGGGTTGCCGGGCATGGGCGGGGCCTTCGGGAGCGGGCTGGCACACTCGCATTCGCGGGCTGGCGCGTCCGAATGTGTCGAGACGTTTCGCATGGGGGTCGCGAGGCGTCACTCTTGCCGGAGGTATTGCACATGGCTACCGGCACGGTCAAGTGGTTCGATTGCAAGAAGGGGTTCGGATTCATCCGCCGACCCGAAGAGGACAAGGACATCTTCGTCCACTACACCAGCATCGAGGGCGATGGATTCCGAAGCCTCAAGGACGGCGAACCGGTGGAGTTTGACCTGGTCGAGTCTGACAAGGGACTCCAGGCCCACCATGTCCGCCGGTCCAAGTTAACTGTCTGAGCTGCCGTTTCGGTGCTGCTCGCCCCCCCGCTGATCGTCTTCGGCGATACCAGGGGGAAAAGACGATTGGAGGCGTACTCGCCCGTCGTGAGGGTTGCGGCACCCCCAGAAGCCGTTACAGCCCTTCTTCCGTCTGCCTCATGCCGGCTGATGAGAGCCCCTGCCAACGTGTTCGGCCGACGAGTATCTCTCGGAAAGCGGTCCGCGCCGGGTGGTTCAAGCGGTCGCCGGTGCGCTCTATAATGCAGGTTTTGACCGGCCGGCCGTCCGCGGCCTTCGCCGGAGAGGTTGTACAATTGTGGCCGAGACCGCGTTCATCTTGATTGTGGAACAGGACACCTCGCGAGCCGAGGCGATGGTCGAGGGCTTGGGCCAACAGGGACACATCTGCCTGGTGGTCCCCTCGGGGTCGGAGGCCCTGGACAGCATCCGCGTCCGGGAACCGGACGTCATCGTGGCGGAGGAATCGCTGCTGGACAACGGCAGCGACAGTTTGCTGCGTCAAACCCGCAGGCTCGCCCCGCAGGCGGAGATCGTTCTGATTGACTCCGAGGACCGCAGGTCTCGAGGCGACTCGGTCGTCGTCGACGACGTGCGGGTCTACCGGCGCATCCCACGCGAGATGAACGTTGACGACGCGCGGGCGGTCATATTCGCGGCCGCGGATCAGGCCACGCGAAATCGGCATCGACGCGTCCTCCAAGAGCAGGTCGAACGGCGGTTCGAGTTTGAGGGTATCGTCACCGGCAATCCACAGATGGAGCGGATCATCAACATGATCCGCCGCGTCGCGGACAGCAAACTCACCGTGCTCATCCTCGGGCCGTCCGGCACCGGCAAGGAACTGGCCGCCCAGGCCATTCATCGCCACTCGCCGCGCCGCAACAAAGCCTACCGGGCGATCAACTGCGCGGGCCTCAATGAAAACCTGCTGGAAAGCGAGCTTTTCGGACACATCAAAGGGGCATTCACCGGGGCAATCTCGGACCGCAAGGGGCTCTTCGAGGTGGCCGACGGCGGCACCCTGTTTCTGGACGAGGTCGGCGATATGCCGCTGCCCATGCAGGCGAAACTGCTGCGGGTCCTCGAGAACGGCGAGATCGTGCCCGTCGGCAGCACCGAGGTGCGCAAGGTGGACGTTCGCGTGGTCGCGGCGACGCGGCGCGACCTTCGAGCCATGATCGACACTGGCGACTTCCGCGACGATCTCTTCTATCGGCTGCACCAGGCGACGATTCGGCTTCCCGCTCTACGCGAGCGTCGCGATGACATCCCGCTTCTGATTGACCACTTCCTCAAGGAAGCTTGCCGCCTGCACAACAAACAGGTCGGTTCGAT
>CAZTQK010000273.1:0-8813 GCA_964615635.1 uncultured Planctomycetales bacterium | reverse complement strand
GGATCGGCCAATTCCGCCCCTGAAACCCTGAACAAAAGCCGCCTTGGTGCGTCTAATACCGGGTGGACCGCGTAACATCCGGTGTACCAGCGTTGTCTATTGGTATGCCGGAGGGTACCATGAATTGGCGGGGTGGGGCGGACGATACATCCAGAGGGGCCGGTCTCGCGGCTGCCGGCTCTGCTGTTGAACGGGGTTACGGCCGCTGGCGAGGGACCAGACCATGTCGGACCTTCGAAAAAAGGCCAAACGAGCCCAATTGCGGCTGTGGTTGAACCGCTGGTTCTCCAAGATCGGCTGGTCCTTGGCTGGGGGGGCGACTCTATTTGTGCTCTTCATTCTGATCGATCGCCTGTGGCTGGTCAGGCCCGAGGCCGACATGTTGGCTGGTTGGATCTGTCTGGGCCTGCTGGGGGCCTCAGTTGGCGCTTCCATTGTCTGGACGCTCCTGACCAGGGAGACGCTTTCGGTGGCCGCTGCCGCGCTCGATGACGCCGCCGGCCTGCGCGAGCGGATCAGCAGCGCGATCTACTGCGAGAAGATGGATGACCCGTTCGGGCAGGCCGTCGTGGCTGATGCCCGCCGGGTGACACACGGCCTGACGGTGGGCCGCCATTTACCTTTGCGTTTTCCAGGATCGGCCAGCTATGCCGGTCCAACCCTCCTGGTAGCCCTGCTGGTCTTCTGGCTGTTCCCGGTGGTTGACTTGGCAGGCAAGCAAGAGGTTCTTCAGAAGCAGCAGGATCAGCAGAAGCGTCTCGATCGTACGACGGCCCTGGTTCAGCCGCTCATCGACAAGCAAGTCGAGAGCCTGCGGCAGAAATACCCTGGCCTCGAGAAAGAGATGGACAACCTGACCGCCTTGAAGAACGCCCCGCCAGCCACACGGCCTGAGGACGTCACCAAGGAGCCGATCAAGCAGGTGAGCAACGTCGCTAAGCAGATCGAGGACAAGAAGAACGACCCCGATCTGGCCAAGATCAACGAATTCCGAACGATCGCTCAGAAGCTTGAAGCCCGCCAGCGCGGGGACAGCGCGGTCAGCAAGCTGGCCCAGGCCATGGCCCAGGGCGACTACAAGGGTGCACAACAAGCGCTCAAGGAGATGCAGCTCGACCTGATGAAGGCCCCGAAAACGGATGAGGACAAACAGAAAGCCAAGGAACTCCGCGACCAGATTAACAAGCTGGGCAACGAGATCAAGAAGCTCGCTGAGAACGATAAGAAGATCCAGAATGAGCTGGCCAAGACGGGTATGAATCCAGAGCAGATCGCCAGAGCCCTTGAGCACCTGAAGAAACAGGACCTCGATGCGCTCAAGGAACAGCTTAAGAAACAGGGGCTGTCCGAGAAGGACATCGACAAGCTGGCGAACCAGCTCAAGAAATGCCAGGGCGGTTGCCAGATGGCCAGCAAGCTGGGTGACAGTCTGAAACAGGCGTCCCAGGGGCAAGGCCAGCAGGGTGCCAATCAGGCGTCTGATTCGTCCGAGGCGGGTTTCAGCGACGCGGCCGACCAGTTGTCTGAGATGGAGGCCATGCAGCAGGAGATGAATCAGCTCTCCGCAGCGGCCGCCGATCTGAAGGAGATGCAGGACCGGTTGTCCGAGGCTGGCAATGGCCAGGGAATGGGGGAGGGCCAAGGAATGGGCTCGGGCGAGGATCAGGGGCAGTTGACTCAGGGGCAGGGTGGTATGGGCAACTTCGGCCGGGGACAGGGCGGCATTGCCCCAAAGACGGAGACCGGCGCCAAGACCAGGGCGCAGAAAGCCAAGGTCGAGGAACATCCGGGAACGATCATCTCAACGCAGATGATACGTGATTGGCAGGTCACCGGTGAGGTGACAGACCAGTTCGTCGAGGCAGTCATATCCAAGCAACGAGAGGTTTCGGACGCCATCAACCGCGAGGCGATCCCGCGGCAATACGCCAGGAGCGTGGGCAAGTACTTCAGTGACGCTCGGGGCGACCTGCCACCCGACAAGGTCAAGGCCGCCGAGAGCAAAATCGAAATCGAAAAACCAGCCGAGGAGGCAAAGTGAGATGAGAGGTTTCCGGTTTCAGGGGGCGCAGGCGATCGCAGGCGCCCTGACGGCGGTAGCCTGCGCATTTCTCTGCGGATGCGACCAATCGAGCGACAAGCCGGTGGTCACCCTCTATACCAGCGTCGATGAGCCGTTCGCGCGGGAGGTTATCGCAGCCTTCGAGAAGGAGAGCGGCATCCGGGTGGCGCTCAAGATCGACAGCGAGGCCGGTAAAACCACGGGGCTGGTCCGGCGAATCGAGGCTGAGCGCAGCCGCCCGCAGGCCGACGTCTTCTGGTCGAGCGAGCAGTTCAATACCATCAAGATGGGGCAGCAGGGGCTGCTGGCCGAGTATCGGCCTGCGGCCGAAGGAATTCCCGATCGCTACAAGGACCCGGCCGGCCGGTGGACGGCCTTCGGCCTGCGGGCCCGCGTGCTGGCATTCAATACCTCGAAAGTCAAGCCCGAAGAGCTTCCGACCCATTGGCGCGACATGGCCGATTCCCGCTGGGCTGGCGTACTCGGCGTTGCCGATCCCCGTTTCGGCACGACCCGCGGCCACTTCGCGGCTTTCCTGGCCATGTGGGGCGAACCGGCTTACGTGGAGTTCGTCGACCAGTTGAGCAAAACGTTGGGCGATAAGCTGCAAGACGGCAACGCCACGGCCGCCCGGGTGGTGGGCAGGGGCGAACTTCACCTATGCGCAACCGACACCGACGACGTTTACGTCCGCCAGAACGCCAAGGAGCCGATCGACATGGTCTACCCCGACATGGGCGACGGCGGCACGCTGCTGATCCCCAACTCGGTCGCCATGATCGCCAACGCCCCACACCCGGCCACCGCAAGGAAGCTCATTGACTTCCTGGCCTCCGAGCGAACCGAACGGATGCTGGCCCAGAGCGATTCTCGCAACTACCCCGTCCGCGAATCGCTTCGCAAGGAGCTGAACATCACTCTTCCGCCCGAGACGAAGCTGACCTTCGACCAGATCGCCGACGCCATGGACAGGGCCATCGAACTGGCGGGCAAGAAGCTCGTGAAGTAGAAACGCTTTCTCCGCCAACCCGCTCCCGACGATCTCCAATCACGCCTCCAACGCCATGAAGGAACCGGACGCCCGATTGGCAACCAGGCCTTTCTGACCAGACTTGAGGCCACCCTCAACCGCATCCTCACACCCCAAAAACCAGGCCGGAAACCGAAACGAACGTCGAAATAGGTATGGTGTCCCCCGATTTGCCGCCAATTCAGCATTCTGCCGTTCACCCTGCTTTCGCTCCTCACCAAGTCATCGAGATTCATTGCCCCGGCAGCAGCAGAACCCTTGTCTGTGGTCGAAATGCAGCCTTGGAGTACGCATACCGCAATCTCCTGACCGAAGCAAAGACGCACCCATTCGGTCGCGAGGGCGGCGACTTCCCGTCTTGCCGGAAACTGAGATAAACGCTGCTGTGTTCAAAGGTTAAGATTGGGCGATACTGGACTTGAACCAATAAGCAACTTACAAAACTGTGTTTTTGATAGCGCCAGATGGGTTCTAAAATGGAATATTTTACATATTTCTTTTCAGATTCACTAGGGAGTTGTTTGGGTATCTTGGGTCGTCCGTAAAGCAGTGCTATCTGGGGATGCTTGAAGTGTAAATGGCCTCATTGACAAGTACTTAAAGCGAGGCCAGGAGGTTCGCCACGCCGCGTATCAGAACCGTCCCACTCTCATCGGTTCGCGATTTGATTCTTGCCAATAGGCCCAACATACAGTAGAAGATGTAAATCATGAAGTTACAATGTGTCACAGAAGAACTCGTTTTAACAGACTTAAGGCGATCGCTTCACCCCTCTGGCTTTCCGGGTGAGCGGGCCATGACTATTACCACGAGCGCTGCCTGAGGGCTGGTTTTCCGCTGAAGCGAATCTCCCCTCCGCTCAATGATCAGGGTAAGATTCTCGTCATGACCTGTCTGACTCCCGAGCAAATCGAGCGGCTGGCCCGCAATGAGATGAGCGCCCACGAGGCGGAGAATCTTCGCAGCCACATCCAGCAATGCAGCATCTGCAAGTCCGCGATGGATGCTGCAATACTTGAGAATCAGCTCATCAGTGACGCCATGAAGGTCTCCCTCCCCATCGATAGTGAAGCGATTCATGCCGACAGCATCCTGGCCGAGATCGGCGAGTCAGATCGCCCCGGTCCTTCCCCAGATCGATTCCCAGGGTATCGGCTCGTGCGAGAATTGAGCCATGGCGGACAAGGGGTCGTGTACGAGGCTGTCCAGGAATCCACCAAACGCAAGGTGGCCATCAAGGTGCTGCTGGCGGGCGCCTACGCATCTTCGTCAGCCAGGAAACGATTTGAGCGGGAAGTTGAACTTGTTGCTCAACTTAAGCATCCCAACATCATCTCCGTCTTCCACGCGGGGGTGGCGTCTGACGGTTGCCAATTCTATGTGATGGATTATGTTCGAGGAGTGCCGCTCGGCCGATATGTTCGCGAGCAGAAGCTGACGCTCGAAGACACCCTGAAGCTGTTCTCGACTGTCTGCGGGGCGGTCCAGTACGCTCACCAGCGAGGCGTTATACATCGCGATTTAAAGCCATCCAATATCCTGGTTGATACCGATGGGAACCCGAAGCTTCTCGACTTTGGGCTTGCCCGCCTAATCACTCAGCCAGTTGAGACTCTGGTCTCGGTAAGCCAGGCCATAATCGGAACGCTCCCGTATATGTCGCCCGAGCAGACTCGGGGCAATCCAGACGAGATCGATACTCGAACGGACGTATATGCTCTAGGCGTGATGTTGTACGAGCTGCTGACGGGAGGCTATCCATATCCAGTCGCGGGTCAGATGGCAGACGTACTCAAACACATTGCAGAAACGCCACCTACCCCACCAAGCCGCAGATGGAGCACGACTTCAGGTGTCGCGACGCGATCCACCAAGCGTGTGAAACCAGGCAGTTGCCCTATTGACCGAGACATTCAGACGGTTGTACTCAAATCACTAGCCAAGGAGCGGACAAGGCGGTATCAGAGCCCTGGGGAGCTTGGTCGCGACATTGATCATTACCTTTCTGGCGAACCGCTTGAAGCCAGAGGTGACAGTCTGCTCTATATTATTCGAAAACGTGCTGCCCACTTTCGCATACCACGGTACATTAAGGCATTCGTCGGAGTTGCCCTTGGGATAGGTGTTGCACTCTTGATTGCAAACCAGCGTGCGCTCCTTAGCGCATTGCACTCTATTCAACGATCAGACAGCTTGACAGGGCAGGCTAACAATGATGTAACCGCATTCTTTGAACAAGCGAAGGCCACTCTTCGTCCACATCAACTGCTCGCCTTTCTGGAAGCATGCCAGAAGAATAGAACTGACGACGCAGCACACATCCAACAACAGACGCAACTAGGAACGGTAGAGCGTGCGGTCATGGATTTCCTGCTCGACGACCAGATGACTGCAGAGCAACTGAAGGTACAACTTGCCGACCGTGCTACGCCGCTTCTGCACTATGCCATCGGTGAACGCCTGTTTAGACAGGGACTGGTTCTTGATGCTCGCCGAGCTTTCGAATTGTGCGCGTCCTCGGACGGGACGTGGCTTGCACCTTTTCGGTTGCTTTCGGCAGCGAGGCTTGAACTAATACGGCTGGGCGAACAGGCCACATCTTCTCCTGCAAGCCGTTCAGAGTAAACCGACAGCGCGAAAGAAGAGCGTGGTCGATTCCGCCAGGCTGATGGATGGGGTATTGAGACAACTGCAGCGGGGTCAACAACTGCAGCGGGGTCAACAACTGCAGGGGACTGCAGCGGGGTCAACTCTTGACTCTTGACATTCCTATGCTGTCCCGGGCGGAATCGAGTCGCCGGCGAAGCCCGCGATTCTTCTTCGCGGCGAGGTCCAGTCGCTGCACGACCCGCAGGACGCCGCTGCCATCGGCGTAGCCTAGTTCGCGGGCAATGTCCGCCGGCCTTTCACCCGCCAGACGCACCCGCAGCCAAATGCCGACCCGCCAATCCGCCTCCCGCTCGACCATCTCCCGCACCTGCCGGTTCACCCTATCGCGACCGGCTCGCCGACGCCACCGGACCTCCTCCTGGCCTTCGCGTTTGTCGAGCATCGCGACCACCTTCCGCCAGAATCGCTCGCCGCCCAGGGCCAACCCTCGGCGAGCCTCAACCAGCGGCGACCGGGCCACCTGCCCGAACGCCTCGGCCATCGATCGGCGATAGCCCCGCCGGGCATCAGACAGCCTGCGCCCCCAGTAGCTCAGCCAATCCAGCGACAGCCACTCCGGGGCCTGCTCCAGTCCGGCATAAGCCCGGTGGCTGCTCCAGGCGTACCGATCCAACTGCCGCCGCCGTTCGACCGGCACCGGGGCCTTCTTGTCCCGCGGCCGTACCGGATTCAGGTGCACATACCGCACCAGTTCGCGGGCGTAGCCGTCCGCCTCCGCCAGCAACGCCTTGAACCGACCTTGAAACAGGTGTCCGACTCGGCGATGCCGCCGGTTGAAGCGGATCGAGTACGTGGTCTGCAGCCAGCCCAGCGAACCGCTCAGGTTCCCCCGAGGCGTCTCGGCGATCAGATGGTAGTGATTGGGCATCAGACAGTACGCGTGAACCACCAGCCCGAAGCGTTCCACGCACTCGGCCAGCGCCTCGGTAAATCGATGCCGGTCCTCGTCATCGCGAAACACCGCCTTCCGCTCATTACCCCGGGCAGTGATATGATACACCGCCCCAGCATACTCGATCCGAATCGGTCTGGCCATCGACACGCACCTATGCGACCGTTGCCGGAATGTCAAGAGTCAAGATTTGACCTCGCAGTGCCCTGTCCCCGCGGTGACCCTGACCCCTAGGTGACCCATCCCCTCGCCGAGAGACAACGAAACACCTCTCTGAATCTCATCAACCCCTCGCCGCAACGCAAACACTGCCCAGAACAAGAACATAGAGCCGAGTCACGGAATCGCTGACAGGGCGGAATCAGGCTTGAGTCGGTACTGGAATCAACTATACTCAGTCACGGGGGATGTTGAGAGGGGCGCTGAGGTGACGCATCCAGCCCATTCATCGACGATTGAGGTTTCATCCAGTCGGCCCGGCGATTCGTCGCCCGGCCATCGGTCATCTTTCCGCGCAAGGAGTACGCACATGCATTTCTGCTCACGTCAACAAATCATGTCCGAGGATCGTCTTACCGCTGCGTGCCGAAATGAGGTCCCTCCACGTCTGCTGGCTTTCGAATGTCTGACAACGGTTCTGACGGTGGCTCTGCTTTCCCCCATCACCGCTGTCGGCGTCACATTCAATCGGGTCGCCCAAACCGGCAATGTTATCCAGGATCCGACCCGGACGCTCGCTCCAATTGCGACATTCGGTCGTTGGGTTTCGATGAACGACTTGGGGCAGGTGGCATTCAAGGCAAAGCTATCCGACAACTCGGAGGCGATCGTCACGGCTACGCCTGATTCAACTGGGGCGTACGATCTGACCAAGCCCGACCTATGGAAAATCGTGGAGACGGGTGACGGGACGGCGATCCAGTTCGGCGATTATGTCAACATCGACTCGAACGGCAGCGTCTCTTACCGGCGACGGGCCCAGAGCTCCATCATCTCATTCTCCATCCGCCGTGACCTGACCCGCATCGCCTTCTCAAGCCCAGATAACCCTTACAACTGGTACTTTACCTCCCTAATGTCGCCTACCGATATCAGCCCCTGTGGCGACGGTGAAGTCTGCTTCTATGGGATGGTACGCGAGGGCACGAAAGTCTGGCATCAGATTAGAAAAGGGGATGGGTCAACCGGCTGGTACGTCAGCGACACCACGTTGATCGCGACACAGCCGGAATTCACCAGCTTCGGCAATTACACCGGCATCAATTGCGCGGGTACAGTCGTCTTCTACGGGTCGCATCCGACGTACGGAACCGGCCTTTTCGCCGGGGACGGGAGTACCTTCTCAAGTGTCGCCACAAGCACCACCGGCTTCACTACAATCGGCAATCGTCCGTCGATCAACAACGTTGGTCAGGTCGCCTTCTACGGCAAGACGACAGGCAGCGAGGAAGGTGTCTATCTCTACGGCTCGGCGCCAACGCTTGTCGTAGCGGTAGGCGACCCCGTTGTCGCGTTCGACGCGCAGAGCCGGGTTGCGCTCAACAACAAGGGCCACGTGGCGTTCGTGGGAGCCGCGGCAAACGGTCGCGCCGTCTTTCGCTGGTGCGGGACGTATCCAAGAACGCTCGTGACCGTGGGTGACACGACGGATGACGGTGGGATGTTGGACAGCGTCGAGTTGTGGGACGGCTTGAACGACGCCGGTGACGTCGTTGTGTGGTGCCACGTCAGTCATCCCGTGGCATCCTATGAATCGATTGCCCTTGTGAATCCTCGAGGGCGGGTTACATTCTCAGACGCTGATCAGACACCTGTCGCGACTGCCGAAATCGAAGCCTACAGTATCGAGCAGAACGGCGCGATCAACCTGATACCTGGGAGTCCTTCGAACCCATGCACCGATGCCAACGGCTACTTCGACATGCCGGACGTGTTCGATGATCCCCAATACCGCAACGTGAGATTGGGGATCCGTGCCAGGATCAACTACGTGGATCCGAGCGCCCCAGCGCCCCAACTCGTGCCGGTCGTCAACTATCCTCAAAACGAGCCATTTCCGCCCAAAGGGTTCATCAGTGGAACAGAGACGATACGCGTACCATTGCCCGTGGTCCTCCAGGCAGGTTGGCAGGACGGTACCGGGGGATTCACCGCGTTCG
>CAZTQK010000272.1:0-8849 GCA_964615635.1 uncultured Planctomycetales bacterium | reverse complement strand
CAATGACCCTCGTCCCTGTTCGCAGCTACTAGCGGCGATGCGGCAGTCAATCGATCGACTCGTGCTCGATGCCGGATTGCCGGGCTTCGCGTGTCTGCTTGAGACCAGCCGCTGCGTGACACGGGAATTGGGTTGGTTTCGGTCCTATCGATGGCGAGAACTCGTCGCGGGTTTGTTCGACGAGACGGACCGAGCGGTTTTGAACGCGATTGATCGGGTCGCGATAACGATCAGAGGGAACGACGCCTGCGACTGGCTGGACGCCCTTTGGATGGTGGCGTTTCTGGGAGGCCAACTGACCTGGCGGGCGGGTCGGGTGTTGGGGCGCGGCCGCTTTGAATTCCAGGCACGAGATCGGACGGTTGAGGTCGTCATCGATGATGATGCCGCACGTGGCCGGGGTCTCAACTCGTTTGAAGTTGTGGCCGGCAAGAGCAATTTCAAGCTGGCCCGTTGCCACGAGACGGGCGACGAGTTTCGCATCATGATCAGTGATGAGAACACGTGCCTTATGCCCCGCTCGATCCAGATGGCCAGGCGAGGCCGCGCCGACTCGCTGGCCGTCGCGCTCACCGGCCGGGCTGTCGACCACTCTTACGACCGTGCCGCGCCCCTGGCGGTTTGGATGGCCGAAGCGACAGCGTCGCATGGCTGACGGCCGCTTCGGAGCGAAGCCGGGAAACACCCTGCCGAGGTTGTCGCTTCAGATTCATCTCTCTGCGCTGGAAGACGGCGCGAATCGAAACGTTCTTGCTGATTGACCCGTTGGTCTGCATCGTGGACAGTAATTCTGCCACGCTATTCGCCGGCTGGGCGCGTTTGCTGGAGGGGGAACTGGACAGTGAACGTGCCCGTCGTGGTCAGGCTCTTGCCGCTCAGCAGATCGGTGAAGGTCACGTGGGCGACGATTTCGTTGTGGGCGGGCAAGTGGCCGGCCGGCCAAGGGCACCAGACCCTGAAGTGATTGGTCATCAGGCGGCCGTACCACAGCGGGCGCGTGTGCTGAAGGTCGAAGTAGTACTCGGCGAAGACCGTCCGGTCGGGCGGGTTCTGCGGGTCAAGGAGTCTGACCCTGATGGTGCCGGCCGCTTTGACCACGTGCTGGTCGCGATCGGACGGCTGAACGTACAGCACAATCCCGTCATCGCCGACTTCGCCGTCTTCGTTGTGGCCGCCGCTCATGCTGGCCAGCGTGATTCGTTCGGGAATGATCAGTACGTCATCCGCAAGATCCCGCGTGCGACTGAGATTCGCGATCTGTCTGCCCAGATCGCGGTTTGTCTGCTGTTGGGCGGCCAACTCGCTTTCCAGTTGCCGGACCTGCTCCTGTGAGGCGAACAGATCCCGCTGCACGGCCTGGAACTTCTCGCCGGGAACCGTATTGCATGCGGCGGTCGAGAGCAGCAGGCCCAGGACAACTGACGTGCCCACGCAGGCGGCGATGTCGCCGGATCGGGTACGGCGCAAACGGGCTGCAATCTGACGGCGGATGGATACCACTTTCGGGTCCTCCACTCCCCGATCAGCGTGCGGACCGCCTATTCGTCCGACGGCCGCGGCGAAGGCTTCACTTCGGGCGCGCGATCGAGGATCGTGTCCACGAGACCGTACTCGACTGCTTCCCTGCTGTCCAGCCACTTGTTGCGGTCGCAGTCCTGGGAGATGGTTTCCAGCGGTTTGTTGGTGTGTTTAGCGATGATCTCATAGAGCCGCTCTCGAAGCCGGATGATCTCTTGCGCTTCGATGGACAGGTCCGTCGCAGGGCCCTCGAGAACGCCGCCGATCAACGGCTGGTGCAGCAGCAGACGGGAGTTGGGCAGGACAAACCGTTTGCCTTTGGTCCCGCCGCACATCAGCACCGCCCCCATGCTGGCGGCCATGCCGATGCAGTACGTGTGCACCTCGCAGCGAAGGAACTGCATGGTGTCGTAAATGGCCAGGCCGGCGGAGACTGAGCCGCCCGGTGAATTGATGTAGAAACTGATCGGCAGACTGCTGTCCTCGTTCGAGAGAAACAACATCTGGGCAATGATCACGTTGGCCGTGTCGTCGTCGATGCCTCCGCCGAGGAAGACGATACGGTCCCGCAGGAGCCGCGAGTAAATGTCGTAAGCCCGTTCTCCGCGGCCCGTTTTTTCGATCACGATCGGAACTAGATTGCTCATGAAGGCTTCCCGTATCAGACGTTCCACTGGATCATCACGCCGGCGGACAAGATGAACGCTAGCCCGCCGTCACGGCGTCACGACTTTTTCTTTTTCTTGTCTTTCTCGTGTTCCAGAATCTCATCGACCAGTCCGTAGGCCAGCGCTTCCTTGGCGTCCATGAACCGGTCGCGCTCGATTTCCTTCGCGATCTTCTCGGGGTCCTGGCCGGTATGCCGGGCCAGGATCGCGTTCAGCAGTTTCTTGTCCTTCAGGATTTCTTCGGCCTGGATGCGAATGTCTTCGGCCTGGCCGGTGATGCCGCTGTAAGGCTGGTGCAGCATGATCTTGGCGTTCGGCAGGGCGTATCGCTGCCCCTTGGTGCCGGCCGCGAGGATGATGGCTGCCCCGCTGGCCGCTTGCCCAATGCAGTACGTGCCGATGTCGCAGCTCAGGAACTGCATCGTGTCGTAGATCGCCAACGTTTGATCCACCAGTCCGCCGGGTGAGTTGATGTAGAGGTTGATCGGTTGGTCCGGCTTGATGGATTGCAGGTAGAGCAACCGCATGATCACGATACTCGCTGTACGATCATGGATCGGGCCGGCGAGGAAGATGATGCGGTTCTCCAGCAGCATGTCCTCGATGGACATCTCACGGTACCGCTGGTAGGGCTGCACCTGTTGGTCGATCGTCCGGAGGATGTCGTGAGGATGGTTCATAACGTCCTTTCAGATTGCCGCCTGACGCCTAGGCGTCAGGCGGCCAATAGCCTGTCTGTCCGCCGGCCAGTAGCTGCTGCGTAACCGCTCACAGCATCATCGGCCAACCAGTGGGCATTCTTGCTCTCAGATGAGCCGACGGTCGCACGGGTGGCCGTCACTTGGACTCGGGCACCTTCTCCGTCACTTGAGCCTTCTCAATCAGCCGTCCAATGAGCTTCTCATCGCGTATCTGCAGATACAGATTGGTCAGCCCGCCCTCCTTGGCCAACTCGTCTCGAACGCGGTCGAATCGCCGTCCCTGACGGTAAGCGATGGTGGCGATCAGGTTGTTGATCTCGCCTTCGTTCACCTCGATGTCCTCGAACTGCTCGGAGAGCTTCTCCATGATGAAGAACCGCTTCATCTCTCGGGCGGCCAACTCCTTCGAGCTGGTCTTGATCTCATCTATCCGCTTCTCGACCTCGGCCTGCGGAATGCCTTGGCGGTAGAGTTCGACCATGTGCCGGATGAGCACGCGGTCGGCCTGCCGCTCGGACAGGCGCGGGGGCAACTCGAAGGACGTCTTGTCTTCGAGGTACTTGTAGACCTGACCCGCCATCACCTGGCGGACCTGCTCGCCGATCCGGCTTTCGAGATCCTTGCGGATGTATTCACGGAAATCCTGTTCGCCTTCGAAGCCCAGGCTCTTGAAGAACTCCTCGTTGAGCTCGGGCAGCTTGAGCCGCTGGATCTCACGGACCTTGAATTCGAAATCGACCTGCTTTCCGCGGAACTCGGCTTTCACGTAATCGTCGGGGATCTGGCCGGAGGTGGTACGCGTCTCACTCGCCTTGGCCCCAGCCAGGATTTCGCTCAGTTTCTCCAGGGTGACGCCGTCAATGACCTGTCCACGTGCGGCCATCCGGACCATCTGCTGTTCCTTGAGCACCGTGCCTTCGCAGGTCATCTTGAGGTCGACGTAGAGCATGTCGTCAGCTTCGATCGCGCCGTCCTCGTGGATGACTTCGTAGGTGCCTCGCGTTGCCCGGAACCGTTCGAGCTGATTCTGAACGTCCTCGTCGGTAACGGCAACGACCGGCTTCTCGAGAGGGATATTCTCGACTTCGGGCACATCGAATTCCGGCCGGATCTCTACTTCACAGGCGAACGTGAGCGGCCCCTCGTCCGGAAGCTTGATCTCATCCATGGCCGTCTGAGCGTCTGCGAGCTCCTCACCCTCACCGTCCTTGCGCTTGATCCAGATCAGGGGGTCGCCGATCACCTTCAGGTCGGCCTTGTCCACGGCGGCCATGTAGCCTGTGCCGAGCATCTGTTGAATGAGCGTGGCGTTCACGTCCCTGCCGAATCGCTTTTCCAGAAGCCGTCGCGGGGCTCGTCCCTTGCGGAAGCCGGGCACGACGGCCTCGTTGCGCATTTGACCGTACTGCTCGTCAAGCTGCTCGCCGATCGTGTCGCGCGGAACGGTGATGGTCAGCTTCTTGCGGAGCCCGCCGAGGTCTTCGACTTGAACGTCGACGACCTCCTTCAGCTTGTCCTGGAGGCTCTTCTCCTGCTGCTCGGCCTGTGCGTCCTGTTCCTCGACGTCTTCTGACTGCTGATCCTGGAGTTCTTCATCTGGCATAAGGCCGTGCTCCCTGAAAAAGCTTTTCTTGAAACGGCTGGCGTACTCTGCCTCCGCGCGGCCCCACGCGTGCCGCACCATCTGCGAGATCGACCATCCAGGTGGGGGATGAAACGAAAAGGCCAACCTCATCCACCACCAGGCGTTGGTGAAAGCCCGGGGCGAATCCGGTTGGCTTCCTTCAGCGACCGCAGCCAACGCCTGGCCTCAGAGGACCGGTACCCTGCGATCGCCTGCATTCATATCGTAGTGGCCCGGACGCGGACTTGAACGGGTGATTTCCGGAATCACATGTTTTTGTCTACTGTCCGTAACCACTTGCCTAGCAGCCACTTGGGCGGATTGCCGACGCGGCTGCCGAGGCGGATTCAAGGAAACCATAGAGGCCATCCCTGCGATTGTCAAGTTGGGCATCCGGACTGCTGCCGGCCGGAGTCGAGTTGTGCTATTATCATGATGTGGACTGGAGACGGGACCGATGAATATTGCTCTCAGCCCTGAGACCCAAAAGCTCCTTGAGGACAAGCTCAACAGCGGAGGCTACCACACCGCTGACGATGTGGTACACGCCGCCCTGGAGGCACTGAACGAACTCGAAGCATACGGGTTCGACGAAGAGACGCTCGACGCCATCGATCGGGCCGAAGATCGGATTGAACGGGGAGAAGTCCACGACTGGAAGGACGCGCGAGAGTAGGTCCGCGCCAGGTTTCTCGGCGAGTAATCCTCTGTGAGCGAGACTCATCGCGTCATCCTCACCGACGATGCGCTCCACGATCTGGAGGGGACTGCTCACTATATCCGTCAGCACTCACCACAGAACGCCGCCACCGTTGCCTAGACAATCCTGGATGCAATTGATTCCATCGCTCTTATGCCTGCTCGTTCCAGATGCGTCGGCAAGAGCAAAAGACGTGGCTCCCCGATCCACGCCATGGTGGTCCGCCCCTTCATCATCTACTTCCGCATCGACGATGACCCGGCTGCCGTCTACATCCTCAGTATCCGGCACGGCAGACACCGGCAACCGCGGCGGTTTGAATGATCCTTCCCCCGGAATCAATGAGAAGAAACGGCCTTTCGCATCGCGTAGCCGACTCAAGGAGCTGTATCCATTCACATTCCAGGACAGAACGTTTCGTTGTACAGGGCCGGGTTGGCCGACGGGCGGGCGCTCACACGAGTGCAGAGGCCGCGGACGCCGAAGGGGAGCACCGAATCCGGCCGCCGTCATTCTTCCTGCGTGGTTGTCGGCTGGCTGGCGGGCGAACTGTCCGGGGTGCTGGCCGGTCTGCGGGCCGAAGGGATCGGCATGACGGCGGGCTTCTCGAACTCGTTTGTCATCTTTGTCGGCAGGCGGTACACGATGCCCTCGCGGTCGGCGAAGTAGAGCCGCGATGGCGAGGGCTGCCGGGCGTCGCCATCGGCCCAGAACACCCAGAATCCCGGGTTCGCATTCACCGGTCGATGGATGCCGGTATGGTTGAACTCGCTCTTTTCGGTGAAGGTCCAGCGGGCCCATGAGGCTCCCTGATCGCGTGAGAACCACGCCACCACCTCGCCGCCCAGATAGAAGGGTGCGGCTCCCCTGTCCGTGGGGGCAATCATCCACCAGCGATCCATCTTGTCGAAGAACAGGCAGCCGGTTTCGAGGTTGTTCGCCGATCGGATGGCACCGGTGAACTCCCAATCGCGGCCTCTCCATCGGGCCGTCGTCCAGATTCGAGGGTTGCTCAGCGGGCCCGGCCGATACCCCTTGGCAACGAGGAAAAGGATCATGGGATTGCCCCGCGTGTCGAAGGTCAGGTCCTTGACGTAGGTCAGCCGGCCGGTTGCTTCATACGACCGAACCAGGGCCTTATTCTCGACGGTGGTCAGAGGTAGATCGAGCTTCTCGCCCTTGGCGTTCACCCACGTCTTGCCGGCGTCGCGAGTTTCCACATAGTAAAGATTCGTGCGGGAATTACCGGCCCCCTGTCTGGGGCAGTAGTCAAAGGCGGTGGCGATCTTGTCCTTGTATTGCCAACTGACCTGGTTGTGGCCGGCCTCGATCGACGCCAGGATGGTCGGCTCCGACCACGATGCGCCGTCCTTGCTGGTCATCGCACGGAGTCGGCTGACGGGGCCGTCGTATGCGGTGTGCAGCAGAACGAAACCTCGTCCCTCCACGTGCCACGGTTGCGGCATCGAGAAAGCCGTTTCGGCGACCTGTTGAAAGGCATCGATGGAGTGCGGCTCCCTGCTGCGGAAAACGTACGATGGTCTGGCCGTCCCGTGGCAGCCGACAAACACCCACAGGTAACCCTCCGAATCCATCGCCAAGGTCGGGTTCTCAAACGCAGTGTCCGTTTGACGGTCCAGAAGCATTCGTGGGCGTGGGACCATGCCCGTCTGGTGGTCGAAGTACGAGACCATGATCAGCAGCCGCCGGTTCTCTTCGACGTGATGGCCATCGGCCGGCATGCCGCCGTAGACGAAGAACGTTTTTTCTGCCTTCTCGGCGTGAATCGCCATCGGCACGTGCTGTGGCGAGAACGTGGCCAACCCGCCGCTGAACTGGTACCTGTACTCACCAGGCAACTCGCCGCCCGCGTACCAGATGCCGTGGTAGCCGTCTGCCTTTTCGCAGACCACGGGTTGCGATGCCGGGGCGCTCTCGCCTGCCGGTGCCGCACCCGTCGCCGCCAGAAACGCCGTCACCATGCAAAGGGCACATCCAAACATCCAAGGACCTCCCCGTTAGGCAATCTCAGATATCGGATCATACGTCAAACAGCTTGATTCCGCACGTGCCGGCGGTTGATACGATGGAGTTGCTGCCCGGAGCCGGCCGATTTGTTGACAGTCTTGTCGACGGTCTTGATAATCGCCGCGCTTTTGGCGGCACGACGCATGAAGACTCGGTTAATGAAGATAGACCGGAGCGCCGACTGCGGAGCCCACCTGCAGGAGGCGGCGGCATGCTTGGCCGCCGGCGGCCTGGTGGTTTTCCCCACTGAGACAGTGTACGGCGTAGGAGCAAGTGCCGTTCACCCGGCGGCGGTGGCCCGCCTGCGAGCTGTGAAGCAACGGGCCGACACCAAGCCGTTCACGGTTCACATCGGTTCGCGATCGACCGTGGAGCGTTTCGTGCCCGGGCTGACGGGTCTCGGGCGCCGACTGACCGAGAAAGCCTGGCCCGGCCCGCTGACTCTGGTTTTCCATGTACCCGACATCGAGGCCGCCCCAATCGTCCGGGAGATTTCCCTCGAACGGGCAGAGGCCATCTATCACAACGGCACAATCGGTATCCGCTGCCCGGATGATCGCGTGGCGGCTGATCTGTTGACTGAGACCCGGGTTCCGGTTGTGGCGGCCAGTGCCAACCCCGGCGGGGAGGCTGCACCCGTCGATGCCGACGAGTGCCTGCAGGTCCTGGACGGGCGGGTGGACTTGGTGCTGGACGCCGGCCGAACCCGCTACGCCAAGGCTTCCACGATCGTTCGAGTGGACCCAGGGGGCTACGAGGTCCTCCGAGAGGGCGTGCTGGATGAGCGTACGATCCGTCGCCTGGTCCGAATGACTTTTCTGCTCGTTTGCAGCGGGAACACGTGCCGGAGCCCGATGGCGGCGGGTCTCCTTCGAAAGCTGCTTGCCGAGAAGCTTGGTTGCGGGGAGGACGAATTGGACGACCGGGGGTACACCGTCGAGTCAGCCGGGACGGGAGCCTATCCCGGGGCCCCCCCCTCGGCTGCGGGAGTCAGGGCTCTTGAAGGCAGGGGAATTGACATTTCCGGACATCGCTCCCAGCCCCTGACGCCCGATCTGGTCGGTCGGGCGGACTACATCTTTGCCATGACCGCAAGTCATGCGACAATGGTGGCCTCACTGAAGGTCCACCCCGGGACCCCGGTCAGGACCATCGATGAGGAAGACATAGATGATCCCATCGGCGGCAACGACGAAGTCTACAGGCAGTGCGCCGACAGACTCGAGAAGGCGTTGAGAAACCGGCTGAAGGAGATAGCTCTTTGAAAGTAGCCATCGGATCAGACCATCGCGGATATGCGGCCAAGGAGAAGATCAAGTCCATGCTGACCTCCAAAGGCTACGAGGTTCTGGACATGGGTACCAACAGCCCGGCGAGTTGTGACTATCCGGATGCCGCCTATCCCACTTGTAAGACGGTGACCTCCGGCAAGGCTGAGTTGGGTATTCTGCTGTGTGGCACGGGGATCGGAATGTCCATTTCAGCCAATAAAGTCCATGGTATTCGTGCTGCCTGTTGTCACGACGAACTGACCGCCGAGATGGCCCGGCGGCACAACAACGCCAACGTTCTTTGCCTGCCCGCCGACCTGATCGGCCTCGAACTTCCAC
>CAZTQK010000271.1:0-8850 GCA_964615635.1 uncultured Planctomycetales bacterium | reverse complement strand
GGCTCCCGCGGAGCTGGTCCTCGCGCCACCATCGCTTCTCGGCCGAGCGAAGGGCATTGGTCAGGCCCCGGCGTAGCCGTCGAACGACATCCTTGCCGTTCTCCAGCAGGGCTCGCACGTCGTTGTCGGGCGCCGTGGGCACAACCGCGATGCGGTCATGCTCCTTGGTGAAGACCCGGTACTGTCGTGACGAATCCGCTTGCTGCACCGCCTGATTGATGGCTTCCACCAACGCTTCGCCGATCAGCGAACGGCCAAGGCCGCCAGAGCCTGAGCCATGGGATGGACCGGCCATGGAGGAATCGGCTCCGTTGGCGGTCTCGGCGGACGCGGACGGTGCTGCCTGCCCGGAGGAGCGATCTCCAGCGCCGGGAATGCCGTCAGAGGATCCATCAGCCTCCGCAGAGTCTGATTGGCTTTTCCCATCAGCCTGAGGCGCGGGGTTTCCCTTGCCCGAATCACTGCTGGTGTCCGGTTGCCCGGTACCCTGACTACTGCCTTGGCCGTCCTGACCAGACGATCCAGGCGTTGATCCCTCGTGGCGGTTCCCTCCTTTCCCGGATTGCCCGGCTTGACCAGTTTGCCGTTGTTGCTGTCGTTGGGCAGCACGTTGCTGCCATCGTTGCAGGATCAACTCGGCCAGTTCGCCGGCCTCGCGGGTGTTGCTGATCTTCGGGAATCGAGCCAGGAGGTCTTCGTACCCGGCCAATTCCGCATCCAGCCCCATCAGGTCGCCGTGATGGGAAAGCCTGAGGTACACGGCCGTGCAGAAGCGGTCGAACGGTCCGCGCTGCTGGATCAGTTGGGCCACCCGGCCGCGGATCTGCCGGAACATCATGTCCAGGTTGCGCCGGACACCGGGCCAGCGGTCCATTGCCCGGCGTTCAATGAGGGCATCCTCGATCACGTTGAGCAGACCTTCATAGCCGGGGTGCTTCCTGGCGAACTGCTCGGCCATGCCGAAATCCGAGAAGGCCACGTGGCCCATCTCGTGATCCAGGTAGCCAATCAGGCACTTCTCGAGGTCGCTGTCCATGGGTGTAGGAACAGATGGCAGCACGATTTGCTGGCCATCGGTCCAGGCGTTGTCGCCCTGGCAGACGACTTGGACACCAAACTGCTCGGTGAGCGTTCTTGCCAGCCGTTCGAGCTGGCTCTCAAATGGGTTTGCACGCATGGCGTGCTCCTTTCTGCGATGCGCATGAAAAAACGGCCACGCCCGCCGGCATCGCGAGGGGCGGGGATGACCACCAACAATTCGTTGATACAAGGCTGGGCTGATCAAATCCGAACACATTTGAACGCGGCCTTTTCGAGGCCGAACAGGAGGCGGGGAACCCATCTAGCCGGGACAGAAGGGCTCTGCCAGATAACCCAGAATCAGGCTTGAGCTGAGCCCGGAATCTGTTATGCTGGTGGGTACGGACGGATGTTGAAAGGGGCGGTCACATGACGCCTCAGGTTCACGTACTGCATAATCAGACCTTGGCTAACGAAAGCTTGCGGTTGCGAATCCGCATGCAATCCTTGCTTTTCCTGGTCCGGGACCAGGTCTTATCTGCCAGGCGCGATGTGTGCAAGATCAACGAATCTGGAAAATATGGTGAGACAATGAAGCTACACGCTTGGTCGTGGTTGAATCTCAGACGAGCCGGTGAGTTGTGCACGCTCCTTCTCGTTAACACGATAACGACAACTGCGGTCTACGCTCTGGACACGCAGCTTCACTCCATTATTACCTATGAGTCCATTAGAATACCTCAATTACCTCCTGACCTGCGACTAGAGTTGAGCGCCCATTTGGGAGACTACGACAATCCGAGCCACGGTGAATTGTACACGCTTTGCCGCGGTGCCTGGGACGAGGATTACGACAGGAACGCTGGCCTTGTAGCGATTGCATGCGCGCTACCTCTGATTGACCCTGCTTGCTTCTCGAACTTTGAGGACTGGGGGACGCATTTCTGGGATCCAGTCGCCGGACCAACAGGCGGGATCCTGGATGACGTCCACGGAATCGACATGAATGAATCTGACCAGAATGCATATGAGCGAGCATATATGCTCTTCTATGGTAATTCTGACAGAGGTGTAACAGGGGCACTGGAGTATTACCAAGCCGGTAACACGGGGCAGGCATATTACACGTTGGGGCGAATTGCGCACTTGCTCGAAGACATGAGTACGCCCGCTCATGCACATCGTGACCCTCACGTCGATGATTGGCTAACAGCAGGTGCCGACGATCTTGGAGACGATTCGTACGAGGCGTTTACGAAATACAAATACTCATCCACCGGTAGTTCTGTGGGGCGGATCCAATTTGAGGGTGATTTTCCCGTGCTCACTCTTCCAGGCGAAGAACTCTCGGCTCTGGACTACCGCAACCTCCCGCGTGATCCTGATTATCCGAACGAAGGCAGCCTCTATCAGATCTTTTATTCCATGGCTATCCAGACGGCAGCGTTCGACAGCGATGATGCGAAGGGAGTGGACCCGAGCGGCACAGAAGTGGGTAGTGGCATGAAAGGCAGAGCTTGCAGCGTCAGTCGAGATCTTAACACATTAGTGATGGTACAGAAGCATCGGCCAGGGTTCTCGCCAGAAACACTGAGCCCACATGAATATGACAAGTCACCGTCACGCAGCAAACTGATCCTTCGTGATACGACAGTTGAGCAACTGGTATCCAATGGATATGATACCATCATCCTGACCTATGCTGATTCCGATCCGACAACTCTGTCTATGTCGGCGTTCACCGGCGGGACAACCGACATGGGTGATTCAAGTTGCGCCACGCTTGCGAATTCACTGATGCCGAAAGTGCTATGTCACACGGCGGCTCTCTACCGGCTGTTCTGGGACATAACCCATCCAGGACCGGCCACGATTGAGTGGTTGCAGGACAACCCGGACCCAGTGACTCTCGGAGGAACGCTCGATCTTATTGCCTGGAACGTGACGGATCCAGATGGCTGGGTCACAAACGTAGAGTTTTGCCGTGACTCGAACGGCAACGGTGTACTCGATGTGGGCACCGACGAACTCATCGGCTCTGGCTATCAACAACTTGACGAATGGGTACTGCGTACGATCGTGTCCTGGTCGCCCGGTTTTCATCGATACTTTGCCCGGGCGCAGGACAACGAGCACAACTGGAGTGCTGTCGCCATGACGACAGGTTCCGTGGCGTATCCTCTGCCTCAACAGGGCAATGATGTCGCTCTGCAGGCCTTACGGTGGGAGGATCCTGACTCCGATAATGACGGCGTACCCGAGGCGGGCGAACAACTTCGGCTTCAAGCGAGGATCTGCAGCAGCACCGCGATCCAAAGCGTGGAAGCGGAGTTGACAACAGATGATCCCGACATAACCCTCTCCGATAGCGACGTCTATTATGATGATTTCAGTTCTGGCAACTGCTTCTGGTCCCACGGCTGGTTTGAGATCGATCTGAATTTCACAGACCATCGCACGAGCAACTTTGTTCTTCATGTAGATTATCTCATAGGCGATCAGCCTTACTATCAGGATCTGCCCTTCTCAGCGGAGTTCCCTGCTGAAGGCGAAGTCGCCGCCGCATTCAGGATTGATGGCTATACGATTGACGACTCTGTCGCTATCAGCCCGTTGAACAATGGAGACGGCGTCATTCAGAGCGGGGAACACATTCGCCTGAAACCTCGCTTGTGCAATTACGGCCAGGCTCCGGCGACTGGAGTTGTAGCGTGGCTCACTACGGACTCACCAACATGCTTGCGTATCTTTCGCGAGAAGGCCTATCCGGATCTCATGCCTAGCAGGTGCGCGGAGCCGGGGGGAATGTACCAGTACTACCCAATCGATGTCAGCCCCGGATGCGCCGGCGACCTAAGTCTTGATATGCACGTGACCTGGGAGCAGGGGAGTGGGGAATTCGTCATACCCGGAGGCATCGCGCTTAACGCAGCTCCTGTCCCCTGGCTTTCCGTCTCTGAAGAGCGTTGGGATTTCGGCGTTGCGGAGCCGGAAACGCCAGTAGCGCACACCACCCTGGTCTCCAATATTGGCACGGCGGATTTGCATGTAACTGCCGTTCAGGTTCTTGACCAGTACGATGTACCGGTAGGCGACACGCAGGTTAGCAATACCTCCTTCATAGTTACCCCAGGGCAGTCGCAGCAGATCCAGATCACCATTGACACGAACAATCTTAATGGGAAAACGATCACGCGCCAGGTCGTGTTCGTCTCGGATGGCCGGCTGCTCCAACCTAACGTCAGCGACCGGCTCGTCATCACCGGCTTGGTCAGCGCGCCAGTGCGCACGTACCAGGTGGCCGGTACAGACTCGGGCTGCCACTACCCAGATGTGGGCAACGATATCGTAGTGTGGCAGAACAGCGGCGACATATTCGGCTATAGAATCAGTTCAGGAGCCCAGTACATGATCTGCACCGCCCCGGGAACTCAATCTCTGCCAAAAACGGATGGAATCTGGGTGGCATGGAACGATGACCGTAACTCGGGTGGATTGATTCCTGCGCCGGGTGATGTTTACGCCTATTCGCTGTCGTCAGGACAGGAAATCGCCGTTTCTGTCAACAGTGCAGACGAGAAGCTCGTTGGAGTCGATAATGGCTACGTCGCGTTTGTTCGTACCGATTATGTGTTTCCTGAGCAGCACGATAGTACGGGCGAGGTAAAGAATCTGCACGTGTTCAATACGTCTGACAACAACTTGCAGCAGCTGACGAATCATGTGCGGAATGCGAATGAGCCGGTGTGGACTATTGAGAGTGGTGACTTCGGCGGTGGGGTCATGGCCTGGACGGAACGGCAATGGATATGGAACGGCAGCTACTGGTCCACGACAGGTGGCGCACGTCGGACAATGCGGTTTCGGCCGGGTCTCGACAGCAACCCCGTTCTGTTGGTCGACGCCCAGGCGAACCAACCTTCCTGCAACAACAATGCGGTGACATGGCGGGCGCCAGCTTCAACATCCAAGACGATCAGGCTTGACTGCATAGAGGATACATGGTTCTTCGCCCAGCGGCCGACCTACGCACCCACGAGCAACTACCAGACACATGGGAACGAACTGCAACTCCTCGTGGAGCTTTCGGACGACCGGGTTTACGCATCTCTTCTCAAGTTCGATTTCTCGATGTGGCCGCAAGATGTGGCCCAGGTTCAGTATGGGAGGCTGCACATATACAAGCTACACGGTCCGGACGAAAGTCCGGATATCGAGATGCAGAAGGTGACTAGCGCATGGACTGAAGAAGCGGTTAGCAGCCTGAACCATCCCTCATCCACGGCCGACCAGCGCCCGCGGGATCAATGGATTGAGAATGGTCGCGACGCGGCATGGATTGTTCGCGACTTGCCTGACACAACCTGGCTGACCAATTCAACCTTCAGATCCTACGGCTTGTGCCTACGTCCGTGGTATTGGTGGGTACAGCAACCTAATGGCACATTCACCATGAATGACGACTTCGCCTTCGTTTCGAGCGAAGGCGATGTGGCTCTGCGCCCCTATCTTGACGTGGGGTACCTCACCACGGCACGTTATCAATGGTGGCGTTGCGGAGCCGACGGAATCCCCGTGCAGCTCACAAGCGACGAGATCGATCATACCGATCCTATTCTGGGCAGTGGTTTTCTTGCATACCAGAAGAGCGGTGAATCCAACCGCTTATACTACTGGGACTACGGTGCCGTTCATGTGTATCCAGATGGCGAGGGGCTTATCGCTGAAGTCATCCTTGCATCATCTATCGAAGCTGTCAGGGCGGACGAAAACATCGTCGTCTGGCAAAGCGAAGGCAAGATCTACTATGCCCTGCTGAATCAGGCCGACATTTCTGTCTCTTCTGGCGACGCAGATCTGGTTTTCAGCAATGAGCAGCCAATCGAGAGCGAGCAGATAGGGGTGAGCGTGATCGTCAAGAACCTGTCTGTGGTCGCATGCACAGAGTCAATCACGGTGCGGCTGTATGAGGGCGACCCCGATAATGGCGGTCAGCAGGTCGTATCGGATCAGCTTGTTAACGGGGGTATTGCGGGCCACGGCAGCGTGGTGGTAACCTTCCCCAACGTTCCAGTGCATGACATCCAAGGAGGCACCGAAACGGAGATCCGTCAGTACTATGTTCGGGTGTCGCGACCGAGCTATGATGACACAAGCAACAATACCGCCCACCGCGCTCTTACGGTCAATGATAACGACATCTACGGTCCGGACATCAGCGGGATTGTGATAGAAGAGTCCCAGGGAGACGGCGACGGCAAGATTGGGTCAGACGAGACCATTCGTATTTCGTGGTTGCTGTCGGATCCAGCGGGGATCTGCAGCTGCACCCTGACGATTGACGCAACGCCAGCACCCTTGGCTGGGAACTACCATGCCGTGATCCAGTCGCTATCTCCAGGGCAGCACACGCTGAGCATCAGCGCGTCGGATTGCGACAATACGCGTACGGACTCCGAGATGAGTCGGACCTTTGAAGTGGTAGCGGCGGAATCGATACAAGTTCTCTATCAGTCACGTCCAATACCAAATGGCGCTGAGGATTTTGATCTCGGGACCTTTCAGTCAGGCAGCGTCGGCCTGCAGGCGGTGTTCCTGATCAGGAACAATGGTGAGCAGCGCCTTGCTCTCGGCACATTGAACGTGTCTGGCGGGTTCACCATAAGGCCACCGCAGGTATCAGAACTTGCTCCGGGGCAAAGCGACAGCTTTGCCCTTGGGATTGATACAGGAGCAGCGGGTGACTTCGCAGGCGAAGTGTCTTTGAGCAATAGCGATTCTGACTTCTCTTTCTCCTTTCATGGGCATGTGAAAGCCTTGCCCACAATTACACAAGTCAACATATTATCAGGAGCCTATATCCGTGAGTCGTTGATGATAACGTTCGACACCCTGGACAATGCCGCGGATCAGCAGGACTCTGGCGGCCAACCAGTGGAGTTCCTGGTCGAGGCCATGCACAGTGGCACGTTGACTAAGAACGGCCAGCCGGTCCTACCCGGTCTGACTACGTTGCGTAACGGAGAAGCGTTAGTGTGGACATCTGCGATCGCTGGTGTGGTTGATGCCTTCATGGTCAAGGCTTGGGATGACGGCCTCGCCTCAATCAACGCGGTCATGGTGAAAGTGGAAGTAGTTGACGAGACGTCCCCGATTCCCGGTGACTACGATGGTGATCGCGACGTGGACAGCACTGATCGTGAGGTATTTGAAGCTTGTGCATCTGCCCCAGGTGTTTCTTATGCGGGTGATTGCGCCAAGGCAGACTTCGACAGCGACAGTGATGTTGACCAGACCGACTTCTCGGTCTTTCAGCGATGCCACAGCGGTGAAGACAGACCTGGAAACCCAGGTTGCGCCAGCACCACGCCCCCTCAGATCAGCGACACGACGGTGATCGGCGAACTAGTTGAGGGGCAGGCATCTGCGTTACAGGTGGCCTGCACGGTGATCGATCCTGACGGATCTGTCCGGTCGGTTGTGGTAGACCTGTCCGCCATAGGTGGCACATCTGCACAGGCGTTGACCAAAGGTGTTACCGATCAATGGTCGTGGTCGGGCACCGTAATGCCGCCAAGCCGGGGCAGCAAGACGATCACATTTGTCGCAACTGACGAGCGAGGGGGCACGTCTCACGCCGAGAAGGCGATCGAGGTTATCGCTCCGAATACCTCTCCAGGTGTGACCGACCCTTCTATCCAGGGCTCGCTCGTCAAGGATCAGGCGAGTGTCGTGGCCGTTTCCTGCACCGCTTCAGACGCGGACGGAATAGTCCAATCGGTTGTTGTGGATCTGTCCGCGATTGGAGGATCGGCCACCCAGGCTCTTGCCCAAGGTGCCGCTGATCAGTGGTCCTGGTCGGGCAATCTGACGCCGCCAGACGCCGGTGTCCAGACGTGCACATTCACCGCCACCGACGATGACAATGCGACAGGGACAGCTCAAGCATCAACTACGGTTGGCTACGCGCCACCAGAAATGGTGCTCATTCCCGCCGGCCAGTTTCAGATGGGTGATACGTTCAATGAGGGGGGCTCCTACGAACAACCCGTGCACGCGGTCAATATCGATGCGTTTTACATGGATCGGTATGAGGTGACGAACCAGCAGTACGCTGACGCGCTAAACTGGGCCAAGGACCAGGGCAATCTCATCACGGTCACCAGCGGCGTAGTCTACAAGTACAACAGTGGGACCAGTTACCCGTATTGCAGCACGACCTCTGCACCGACGGGATGGCCGAATTGGGGCGAGTACAGCCAGATCACCTGGGACGGCGCTTTGTTCCGTGCTACCTTTGGGAAGGAGAACCACCCGATGGTTTTGGTGAGCTGGTACGGGGCAGTCGCCTGCGCCAACTGGCGCAGCGCCATGCAGGGTGAGCCCTTGTGCTATGACCTGTCTACCTGGGACTGTGACTGGGGTGGCGGTTACCGGCTGCCCACCGAGGCGGAATGGGAAAAGGCGGCGCGCGGGGGGCTGGAGGGCAAGAGATACCCGTGGGGCGACGCGATTGACGGTTCCAACGCAAACTACTCGCAATCGGGGGACCCCTTTGAGATCGGAGCATACCCGTGGACGACGCCGGTTGGGTACTACGACGGGGACCAAACGCCCGTAGGCGAAGACATGGCTAACGGCTTCGGATTATACGATATGGCCGGCAATGTGCTGGAGTGGTGCAACGACTGGTCCGGGGAGAGCTACCCTGCTGATCCGCAGACAAATCCGCACGGGCCAATCAGCGGGAGCTTCCGTGTTCTTCGCGGCGGCAGTTGGCACGATGATGAGAGCAGTTGCCGCTCCGCGCACCGTGACGAGTGCTACCCC
>CAZTQK010000270.1:0-8905 GCA_964615635.1 uncultured Planctomycetales bacterium | reverse complement strand
GCAATTGCAAATTTGCGAGCAGGGTCGGATTGTCGATGTATGGCCCATCGATGCGTCCGGCTGCCTGACCTGATACGGTGGCCGCCTGCGGTCCAGGAAGAAAAGGACGCGGCAATGGGTGCCGCGCCCTCTCAGACTCACACCACAACCGGGATCAGTCGCAGGCAGCGTTGGCCGGAATACCGGGGCCGCTCGCACACAACTCGAAGAGCGACCAGTCATCCGAGTCAATGTCCTCGTCACCGGCGCCCGCGTTGTCGCGGTCGAAGCATCCGCAGCCGGCCAGAAGACCGCCCGCCTGGCCCGTGAAACACGCTTGAAGGGCGGCGAAGTCCGCCTGGTCCACATCGCCGTCGCCGTCGTAGTCCGCAAACGGATCATGACAGCATTTCACGGTCTCACAGGAGGTCAATGACCCGCTGTAGGTGCCGTTGTAGATGTTGGTACAGTCGTCGGGGGTGGTTTCGACGCACATCATCGGACCGTTGCTGTCGTCGTAACAGCATGCCCCGACGGGCTGGCAGACGTTCGCGACGTAATTCGCTTCGCCGTCCAACAAGAGCACGTCATCGAGCACGGTTGCCTTTTCGAAATACCCTGGATCGTTGTTCTCATTCCAGCAGCCGCCCGATGTCTCGTTTGGTATGCCGCCCATGACAAGGGCCGTGAACGGGCCCCTGTAAACGCGATCGAGGGTGGCGATCAGGTCCTGGCGCGGCCCCTCGCAGTCGGTGCCGTTGTAGGTCGTGTTGAGCTTGACCTCGATGGTGTCGGTGCGGATCGTCAGGGTGATGAAGTTGTAGTTGGCGCACGTGTGGATGTTTTCGGTCTTCAGCTCTCGCCAGGATTGCCCGTCAAACACCGTCAGGCGGTAAGACAGCTGCTGTTGAACACCCTCATCGCAGGGGTTGGGGTCGATGAACGCGATCTGGCCGACTGCGATGCTGCCGTGAATCTGACCGTCGCCGCCGGGGATGAGATGATTCAGCGTCTTGGTTGAACAGAACGTGGCCAGCGTCGGCGTTGGCGCCCGGTCGGTCCCGCAGGTGATCTCCATGTAGCGGTTCAGGCGGTAGTAGTAAGGGCTGGCTTTTGTGCCGAGATAAATCCCGAAGTACAGAACGAGTGGGTTCTCGTCCGTCCCGTCGACGCAGTTGGCCTCGACGCTGTTCACGACCTTGGCGGCCTGAATCTCGTCGGGGGTCAGATCGTGACGGTTGCGCACCGCCAGCCGTTTGTCCGTGGCGCCGTCTTTGTAGTCGGTGACCGCATTGGGGGCGCTGTTTGGGTTGGCTGTGGCGACTTTCCCGTCATCACAGCCGTCCTGGGCCCAGACGGGAGGCAGCGGTCCCGCGCCATCCGGGTCGGAGACGACAGACAAGAAGCCGGTAGAGTATGTGTCGAATGGGTCCTGGAATATGACACTCTGCCCGGCCACCCGGCCGGCCAGGCCCATGGTCAACAGGGCCGTCAGGCCAACGCACGGCAGACTCGGATGCTTCTCAAACATGGCTCATTCCTCCTGATCTTCCTTTGTCAAGGACGCTGTCTTTCCTTCTCGTTTCTCCTTGGTTGACTGGCCCTTCGCTCGGCCACGCATCACAAGGCTGCGCACATCTGCCGCCCCCGAACCGGATGGAAACAGCGACCTAGCGCTCATTCAGGTCAGCATGATTCCTGACACGTATCGACCTCCCGTCTCCCCATCGACACTGCTTCGGAACGGCTGCGTCAAGGATGTATAACACCTATCCTCCATCTGATTCTAGGCTTGCATCCTGTCGTTTGCCCCTCGACCATGGACAGCGGTCGCATTTGTCTCGGGCCGGGCGTTGGGCCACGGACCCCGGCTCCTTGTTTCAGCCAGAAAAACGCACTGTCCATGCCGGTGTCGTCCTTCCCGACCGTGGCATCTCGGCTGCAACCGTCACTGGGCCAATTCGCCGAAGACGGGGCTTGGCTAAGTTCGGTGCCGCTGGCACACGGCGGACTCTTGCCGTGATCTTCAAGACCGTCGCACACCAGGACCTGTGTTGGACTGACCGACTCAATGTACCTCTCGAACCAGCCCGCGGCGTCAATCCCCACTGCGGTCGGCGTGCGAGCCAGCCACATGCCGATGATGCCCAGTTGTGCGGAGTCGTTCGCTGTCATTCTTCCCTGTGATCCGTTTTCCTGATTCGTCATTTCCAGCGGTGAGACTCGGTCGTCTGCCTCCGAATAGAAATGAGGGCAGGTGCCGCTCGCGTCGCCCGCCCTCATACTCGCTCATCGAGATCGTCCCGCCGTCCTCGAACCGCACGCAGAGCCACAGGCTGCGGCGCAGCATCCTTGGCTTTTCACCGGACGCGATCTCTCCTCATCGCCGCCGCCGCAAGAACAACCCACCCAGTGCCAGCAACGCCAAGGTCGCCGGCTCGGGAATCAGCTCTCCGCCCGTTACCGACAAGTCGTCCAGCCATGCGGCGCCTATGCTGGTCAGCACCGGATGCCGAATGTTGATCTGGTCGAAGTTGCCCAGGTAATTTCGCGTGTAGGTATTGACCGTCTGGCCCACGATGCCGACGTCCATGGTGGTGGACTTGATCGTCATTTTGAACTCGGCCCATGTGGCGGCAACCGGAGCATGGACAGGGTCGACCCAGTTCAGCCCGTCGAAAAAGCGGGATCTTCTATCGCTTAGCCCTCGCACCGAATAGGGCATGGCGGCGGCCAGCACACTGGCAGCCGTCCCGCTGCTCGTGGGGGCGACATCATCGAGGGCCAGCTCCACGAACACATCAATGTCGTCCCGATTCGCGGCGGCATCGCACCACAGGAAGAAGTCGACAACGATCGGGTTGGCGTCGGTGGCCTTATACACCCCGCCGAATTCGTGGCTGATGCCCTTGCCCGAGGCATAACTGCTGCCGTTGTCTACCAGCAGCGAATTGGACGTGGACTGGCTACGGGCGTTCGTGACCACATAGCTACTGGTGCCCAACTGCGGCCAGGTAGCGTCGTCAACCGGCAGCAAATACGATGCCTGTGATGGGTATGAGTCCCAGTTCTCACTGAAGTTGAGCGGCGCTGCTGCGGCGGGCACGGCAATGGCGAGCACTGCACCCAGAACTACACATTCTCTCATCGCTTTTCCTCCTCTTCTCTTGGCGCGACCTGATCTGAAAAGCCGTCGCGCTGCTTTTCCCGGATTCTGCAACGGTAGCCTCTTCCGCCTCCAGCGCAGAAACGCTAAGACTACGACTACTTATATTTCACCAGGCGGCCCCGGGAAGGTCAATGGATGAATCAGCCAATTACATGGATTTTTCTGCCGACCTTCCTTTACATCCATGCGGGGAGAGCATAGAATTACACTTTATGGGTAGCCGGATCGACCGTGAATATGCCAGCGGGCTTGAGTTCGTCTTCCACCCCCAGGTGGCGGCGATTTTCGACAGTTTCTGCGACCTGCACGACATCCGCCTCGGCTTCTACACCGCGGTTGGCGGCGAGCTGCGCGTGGGCAAGGCTCGCTCCAACTGCCGCTATTGCCACCTGCTCCAGACGCGCCTGGGGTATCGGGAGACCTGCATCCGCCTCGACCAGCAACGTCGAGAGGAGGCCGAGGGCCTGCAGACGGGGCTCCTGTGGTATGAGTGTCACGGCGGAATGACGGACGCGGTCATGCCGGTGCGACTCAGCGGCCGGCTTATCGGATTTGTCATGATTGGGCAGTTTCGCACGGGCACATCCCCGCCCGCTCCCGTGCTTCGCAAGGCGAAGGCCGGCCGGGTGGTTGGGCGTCTACTCGATGCCTTCGCGGAGGCCCCTCGATTCTCGCCGCAGCAGGTGCGCCACCTTCTTGGATTGTTCGAGTTGCTGGTGCAGTTCATCGCCGAACGTCGGATGATCCAGTTGAAGGACGTGCTCGGGCCTCTCCTGGCCCGCCTGCGCGAGCATCCGGAGGAGCGTCTGACCTTGTCCGCTGCTGCCTCGATGGTGGGCCGGAGCCCCACGACCTTGTCCCACCTGTTCCGCCGCACCCTGGGCAAGAGTTTTCGGCGGGTGCGAATCGAAATGGCTCTTGACAGGGCCGATGAGTATTTCCGCGGCGATTCGGGAATACGAGTGGGCGAGGTCGCGGCCCGGGTTGGCTTTGACGATCCTCTGTACTTCTCCCGGCTGTACCGCAAATACCGCGGCGTTCCGCCCAGCCGACGTATCAGAGAATGATACCTGTCGGAGGCTGCTTGAATGACAGCGGTTTGCCCACGGCATCAGCAGGCTCGAGTATGTGTCGGCAAGCTCAAATGCGGCAGGTCGCCGACGCCCGAGTCAAACCTGGGCCGGTTCCGCGTCGGCGAGCGGCGAGCAGGCCACTTTGGGGCGTCAACTAGGGACGCGCATAGATAGGGGCAGGGCGTTCCCAGTTCCTGTAGGCTACACCATCCCAGCTTGGGATCCAAGCCTGTGGGAACGGGGGGAGACCATATTGCGGGGGACTGTTGACAAAGGCTTTCTTGAAATCCACGTGAGTGTCGCAGAACAAGAAGTTGTTCCCATTCTTGTGATGTACTTCATGACCGAAACCCTGATTAGATCCGCCCTGCATCGGATCATTCTCTTCATAGAAAACCCACCGGCCGGAACCGTTGAAGTCGTCATCGCTGGAGTCGCAGAAGCTGACGATATCCGAGGGCCGCTTGACGCTGGACATCTTGCGCATAACCCCGAGTGGATCGGAGCTCGAAGGCCGGACCTCGTAGCAGAGCGAGGTGTTGATGCCGTAACTGGTCTTGTATTGAAGCGTTTGGACCGTGCCGTTGGGCAACGTTCGCTCTATCTGTGATGTGAGGTGTGGCACTTCATCTCCAGCGCACAAGTACCATTCGATGTCGACGTCTGCAACGGTCGCGGCGGAAGACTTGACACCAACCTTTTGCACGTATCTGTGGATGACTTCAAAGCTGGCACCTGAAATGGGCAACACATCTCGGGACGCCTCGAGATAGTACACCAGGGCTTGGCCGATCGTGCGCAGGTTTGTCGCGCATTGGAGATTCCGCGCCTGACGGCGGGCTCCGCTTAAGGCGGGCAACAGGATCGCAATAAGCAAGGCGATGATGGCAACAACAACGAGGACTTCAATCAACGTGAAGCCCTTACGTACCGAGCATCCTCGCTTGCCAGCGCCGGCAGAACAATGTCGAGACGGTCGTACGAAATCGTGACTGTTCATCGTGTCGATTCTAGTCATGATTGCACCCTGTCTTGCTGTTTACCTTCTTTTTTGGGTGGACCACACCCGGCCTTAGCCACGCACGTCCTCATCCAATTATTGTATCGGTGAGGACAAACGACACCTTGCGTGTGGCACTAGTATTCTGTTTACCAAGCCAATCCCCTTTTGTCAACGGTCAAGCCATTCTAGTTCTGGCCAAGAGTCGGGTCAAGATGTATTGAGCAGCTATATCTCTTTTCAGGGCAGTCGCTTAGCGAATATCATCGTCTTTTGACGGGTTTTGGGGCATCTTGGCCTTCCATTCGTCATGTAGACCAAGGAGCCTGTCTGCCAGACTCGGTTTTTGTAGACGGAGATTGGTTCTCTCGCTTGGGTCGGCCGACAGGTCGGCCAAGAAGACGGCGTTTTCCCCAGTGGCGCGGGTTGACCGCCCTTGGGACATGTTCATCAAGCCGTTGCGGACCACTTTCCATTTGCCCTGACGCACGGCCTGCTGGCCGTCCCATTCGAAGAACAGAACATCCTGACCGGGTTTGGAGGCGTCGAGGAGAAACGGCATCCAACTGCGGCCGTCGGTCACGCGGTCGGGCGGCAGCTTCGATTGGCTGATCTCCGCGACGGTGGCGAACAGGTCCATGGCGACGGCCACCTGGTTGCGGACCTGCCCCCCGGGGACGTGCTTCGGCCAACTGATGATCGCCGGCATGTGGATGCCGCCGTCGAACAGGCTTCGCTTGTACTCGCGGTAGGGGGCGTTGCTGCCGCCGCCTTCACCGCGCGGAGACGGATCCGCCGCCCCGTTGTCGCTGGTGAAGAAAACGAACGTGTCTTCGATCAGTCCCGCCTCGGCGAGCTTGTCCATGATCTTGCCGACCGACTCATCGAGGCCGGCGACCATGGCCGCGTAGTCGCGCCGGGCTTGCGGCAGATGGGCGTACTGCCGGTGAAATCGCCCGTGGGCGACCATCGGGTAGTGCGGAGCGTTATAGGCCGCGTAGATGAGAAACGGCCTTTTCTTGTTTTCCTCGATGAATCGCGCGGCCTCGCGCGTTATCAGGTCGGTCATGTGCTGGCCGTCTTCGAAGACTTCCTGACGGTTGCGGTACAGGTCGTGGTAGTACGGCAGGCTCGCGTAGTACATGTGCGAAAACGCATCGATGCAACTGGCATGATGGCCGAAGAACAGGTCGAAGCCCTGGGAATTCGGCTGGGTGTCATGCGTGGAGCCAAGGTGCCATTTGCCCAGTGCTGCAGTCGCATAGCCCTGGGGGCGGACCAGTTCGGCCAGCGTGATCTCAGTGGCGGGTATGCCCGGTTTGTCCATGCCGGACTCGATGTTCTTCTCGGTGGACATCCCCATCCGGCCTGGGTATCGGCCGGTCATCAGGGCGGCCCGCGATGGCGCGCAGATCGGCGAGGCCACGTAAAAGTTGGTTAGCCGGACACCTGAGCGGGCCAGAGCATCGAGGTTGGGCGTCTGAATGTCACGACAGCCGTAACAGCCGACATCGCCGATGCCCATGTCATCGGCGAGAAAAACGATCACATTCGGGGTGCGCCCGAAGACGTAGCAGGGCGTCACGACACAGAGAAACCAGGCAATCCATCGATTCATAAGACACCTGTAGTCGTCCTGCAGGGAAGACCTGCCGTTCGCACATCTATTCCTGCGCAGAGCCCGGCGGGACGACGGGGAAGCCCGACTGCGGAGGCTGTTCCTTGTAGGTCCAGAGGCTCACCGGTATGGCTACCAGTACGTTGACCACCAACGCCGCCAAGCTCATCCACTGGAAACTGACCTTGTCGGTGCAGGCGAACACCGCCGCGACGGCGCATCCCGCCAGCGTGCCGCAGGCCGCTCCGATCGGCGTGGCGAACCTGACGAACAAGGCCAGGACGAACAGCATGAACAGCGGTGCGACGAAGACGTGATTCGTACGCACCGTGATTTCCATGATATTCATGCCCTTGATCTGCCCCATCAAAAGGCTGATCGCCACGGCCACGAATCCACTCACGAGGGAGATGACTCGGATGCGTTTCACCTGCACGGCGTCGGAGTCGGCGGCAGGGGCCTTGCGGAACCGGTCGATGAAGTCGACGCTGATGACCGAGCAGGCCGAATTGACGCCGGAAGACAGGCTGGACATCGCCGCGGCCAGCAGAGCGGCCAGGATCAGGCCCGTCACACCGGGCGGAACGTGGTGGATGATATAAAGCGGAAACACGATGTCCGCCTTATTCTCTAACGTTCCGGTTGGAAGGTAGCCCGGGTGGGCGGTGAAGAACGCAAGGAGCGCAAACCCCACGCAGGCCAGCAGGCTGGTGATCAGGATGTTGGCCAGCCCGGTGACCAGGAAGACGCGCCGGGCCGCCTTCGTGTCGCGCGTGGCGAGGTATCGCTGGATCGCCATCTGGTCCGAACTGGCCGTGCCAATCCACCAGATGGTCATGAACAGAATCGAACCGACGACGGTCACCCTCACGGTTGGATCGAAGCTGAAGAACGGCTGATGATCCCAATTGGGCGACCAACTGGTTGGCCACCAGGCCGAGACGCCGCCCATCTTGAAGCTGATCATGACGATCGTGACGAAGGCACCGCAGAGGAGAATGATGGATTGGATGACGTCGGTCAACACGACGGCCCTCAGTCCGCCCATGCTGGTGTACGCCACGGTCAACAAGCCGACGATGGCCGCTACAATCGGGGTCACCCACGCCGCCGTATCCGGCGGCAGGTCCATCATCGTGACGATGATCTTCTCGGCGGTCACGTAGATGATGAGGGCCATCCAGAGCGTTCGGGTAACCAGGAACACGATGGCCGCGAGAAGACGAAGCCCCACGCCGAGGCGGGCTTCCAGTATTTCGTAGGCGCTCGTGACGCGCAGCTCCATGAATCGCGGTATCAGGAAGTAACCGACAAGGACGTAGGCGATAGGAACCGACATCATGGACCAGAGAATCACCGGGCCCTTGCTGATCATCTCGCCCGGCAGTGCAAGATAAGTGATGGTGCTGAACAGCGTGGCGAAAAGCGACAGGCCGACTGATGAGGATCGCATCGTGCGCCCGCCGAGCAGGTAGTCCTCCCGGTTGTGCGTTTTGCGGGCATACCAGAAACCAATGACCAGCATGCCCATGCCGTAGGCTGCGATGATGCCCCAGTCCAGAGTTGTCAAACCGTACGGTACAGAAGCGGAGGAGGGTGCCACGGTTTCCGTCTGACCCCGGGCCGCGCCGGGGAAAGCCAGGCCGGCGGCGATCGCCACACATCCGATAAGCAACTTTTCTCGGCAGAGAGGCACTGTATGAAGCACGTCAGTCTCCGGACAGTTGTGACAGGGCCGGTTTGACGGTCGGACATCGACCACGGGTCACCCTGCGTGCAGGGGAACGATGGCCCTCTCGTACAGGTGTGTGCCAAGCATCGCCTTGGCCTCTTCGGTGCTCCCTTTCAAGACGGCCTCCAATATCGCGCGATGCTCGCTCAGGGTTTTCTGAACCCGAATCGCCCACGAGTGGCCGCTGATAACCTCTGGGTGAATGATTGGTAGCGGGGCTCGTTGGTAGAGTGTCATGAGGCGCTTATTGCCCGCCGCCTCGATCAGTGCCTCATGGTAGCGGCGATCGGCCTCGGCCACGCCGAGCATGTACTCTTCCTTGACCAGCCGCTCA